>JBILSZ010000154.1:0-4939 GCA_044371755.1 Flavobacteriales bacterium
TAAACGCTCGCTTCCGCGCTGATACATTTCTATTTTTCTCGTGGCATTTGGTACATCCTCATCAGTGTATCGTCTCTGTCCCTTACTCTTCCAAGGCACATGTGCATAGCTATAATATGCTATTCGATCAGGATTTAATTCTTGAACACGATCAATGGTATGTTCAATGCTAAACACACTTTGCCCAGGCAAGCCATAAATCAAATCAATATTTACACTTGTGAATCCTATCGCTCTTGCTTGATCTATCACCTCTTTTGTGCGCTCGAAAGTTTGTAGACGATTGATTAAAAACTGAACGTTCGGATCAAAATCCTGAACACCAACGCTAATCCGATTAAAACCACGAGCGTACAATGCTTCCAAATGTTTGCTCGTAGTATGATTTGGATGCACTTCCGAACTGAATTCATGTTGTGGTGACAAAGTTGCTCCATGCATTATTCCAGAAATAAGAGCATTTAAATGAAATGGTGAAAAAAAAGTAGGGGTGCCTCCTCCTAAATGAATTTCGCGAATAACTGGTTCTTTAGAGAAAAGTTTCTTGTACATCTCCCATTCTTTTAGAACAGCAAAGAGATAAGGTTCTTCCACTTTATGGTTTTTCGTTATCCTCTTATTGCATGCACAATATGTGCACAACTCCTCACAAAATGGAAGATGAATGTAAATACACACCTCACCATTTTCTTCGTTAAATCGTGTCCTAACCGCTTCCCTCCACTGTTCCAATTGAAAACTCTCATAATTCCAATATGGCACCGTGGGATAGCTCGTATAGCGAGGCACAGCCACATCGTAGCGCTCTAGTAATGAAGAAATATTGTTGTTAATCATTAATCGAAAGTACTGTGCCTCAAGCCAAAGCATACTAACCAAACTCAGTCCTCAGCCATGACATAGGTCAGTTTCAATATATTTGTACCTATGAGAACCCTATTCATCCTTTGCTTATCCATTTTTATACTTCAACGTGTAAATGGTCAGGAAAAATCACTGACAAGTTTTGTCAACCCTTTTATTGGCACCGATGCACATGGTCACACTTATCCAGGCGCCACTGTTCCATTTGGAATGGTCCAACTCAGTCCGGACACACGTCTTGAAGGATGGGACGGATGCAGCGGATATCATTACTCCGATAGTGTAGTTTATGGTTTTTCACATACTCATCTTCAAGGCACTGGAGTGAGTGACTACGGAGATATTCTGTTTATGCCCACCAACGGAAAAACTGCTCCTGCCGCGGCGTGGCGCGATTCCTATAAAAGCAAATATTCTCATACAAACGAAAAGGCATCCCCTGGCTATTACCGCGTTAAGCTGGACAATTACAATATCGATGTAGAACTCACAGCAACAGAAAGAACAGGAATTCACAAATACAAACTCTCCCCAAAAGATACGTGCAGGCTTTTTATTGATATGATGCACCGCGATGAATTATTGTATTACGATATTCAAACCATTGGTGATACGGTAGTTTACGGCTATCGTGTCTCAAAAGGTTGGGCAGAAGAACAACATTGTTATTTCTATGCGGTCTTCAGCAAGCCATTTCTTGGAATGGACCAATTGATGCAGCGAACAGACGCAGTAAATGCCAATGGTGAACGAAACATCATCTATGAAGAAGTCCAAGTATTTTCTTTGCTCTTTGCCCCAGATAAAAAAAATGAATTGATGGTGAAAGTTGGTATCAGCGGAACCGATGTAGAGGGCGCGAAAAAAAATCTTTGGACGGAGGCTAAAGGTTGGGATTTTAATGCATTTAAAGCCAACGCTCAAAAAAAATGGGATGTTCAACTCGGCAAGCTTCCCATCACCAGCGATGACAATGATCATTTAAAAAATTACTATACCGCCCTCTATCATTGCAGCACTACACCCAATCTGTGGAGCGATGTCGATGGAAGATATCGAGGAATGGACAAGCAGATTCACATCGCTGAAGATTATAATCACTATACCGTATTTTCTCTTTGGGATACTTTTAGAGCGCTGCATCCACTTTTTACGGCGATTGAAAAAGAACGAACTGGTCATTTTATTCAAAGTTTTCTAAGTATGTACCAACAGCGATTCGAACTACCTGTTTGGGAGCTTGCAGCTAATGAAACTTACTGTATGATTGGATATCACAGCGCCAGTGTTATTGCTGACGCTTGGGCAAAAGGAATTCAGAATTTTGACAAAAACCAAGCAATGGAAGCGCTCATTGGTTCTTCATTAAACAGTGAGGAAAAAATGGCTTATTACAATTTGGGATATGTTCCTTCGGAAAACTTTTCAGAAAGTGTGAGTAAAACGCTTGAATTCGCTTATGACGATTGGTGCATTGGCACATTTGCAAAAATGATTGGTAATGAAGGCGCATATGAAGAATACATGGAAAGATCTCAAAATTGGAAAAACCTCTTTGATCCTGAAACGAAATTTTTCAGACCACGAAGGAATGGTGGATTCATAGAACCATTTGACCCGTATCAGGTCAACTTTAACTATACGGAGGCGAATGCATGGCAATACCGACTCTTCGTACCTCACGATATCGAAACACTCATTGAATATCACGGGGGAAAAGATGAATTTAGAAAAGCACTCAATGATATGTACACCGCAAATACCAATACTACTGGAAGAGAACAGGCAGATATCACAGGTTTGATTGGACAGTATGTTCACGGGAATGAGCCAAGTCATCATATGGCATCGCTTTACAATTATGTAGACGGCACTTACGATAAGTCTTTTGAGATGACCAAAAGAATAATGAAAGAGATGTACAAACCAACTCCAGATGGACTCTGCGGAAATGAAGACTGCGGACAAATGTCTGCTTGGTATGTTCTTGCGTCTCACAACGTTTATTCCACAACACCTGGTGCCAATCAATGGGTGCAAACAGGCCCAACAGACCAAACATTTCAAACTCTGGGTATCCGCAGTTCTATTGCTCCAAAAAGTAAATTATCAAGCGATGTAATCTTGTCGCTCCCAATCATTAAAGCGAAGAGTCAAGTTTTCTCAGACTCTTTGCTGATCAACTTATCCCATGTATTCCCCGGAGCCTATTTTAGTTCGTATTTTACAGATGCTGAAGGGAAAGTGAAAGAACTAAGAGGCAAACAATTTTACATCCACTCAACGGGCACTGTGACGGCAAGAGCAATTTTTGGTGATAAGCAAAGCAAGGATATATCAGCCACCTATTACAAAAGAAATAATTCACTACAGATAAAGCTCACGAATCAACCCGATGCACAATATACAGGCAATGCTGACGACGCTTTAGTCGATGAACTGCGTGGCAGCAAAGACTTTAGAACTGGCGCTTGGCAAGGATTCAGAGGACAGCCATTGGAAGCTATCATTGATCTTGGTAAAATTCAGCAGGTTAATTCCATTACACTTTCCACGCTAAGAGATACAAAGTCATGGATCTTCCACCCAGTATCAGTGGAGTATTATATTTCACGTGATGGGAAAGAATATTTCGCAGCAGGTTACCATGAGGATGATGAATGGGACAATTACTACATCGAAACGCGTGAATGGCCTTCGCTTCCAAATGTGCAAGCGAGATATATTAAAGTAATAGCTAAACCCTTAATGCAAATACCAGAAGGTCATCTTGGCGTTGGCGAAGCAGGTTGGATCTTTGCAGATGAAATTATCATCAAGTAATATGCAAGAGAACCCATTATTTTTTGATAGAAATCTAGCGCATACTACTATGCATCCCCTTGGCTTGCACATCGAACGCGCTGAAGGTATATATGTCATTGACAAAGATGGTAAAGCTTACATGGACTTGGTGTCCGGCATCGGAGTGAATAATATCGGCCATGGTGTGAAGCCCGTTATTGATGCCATCAAAGCGCAGTTGGATAAGCACATGCACGTGATGGTGTATGGAGAGTACGAACAAAGCGCTCAGACGCAAGCTGCAAAAGAACTTACCTCTCTCCTACCCGAACAATTGAATTGTGCTTATTTCCTCAACAGCGGCACAGAAGCAAATGAAGCGGCTCTCAAACTTGCCAAAAGACTTACTAGACGCACCAAGCTGGTGAGCTGCCGCGGCGCATATCATGGTAGCACACACGGATCGCTTTCTGTGAGTGGTAATGAAATGAAAAAATCGGCTTTTCGTCCGCTACTCCCTGACGTACATTTTATTCGATTTGGATATTTCGAAGATCTAAAAATGATTGATGAACGCACCGCGGGCGTCATCATGGAAACCATACAAGGCGATGCGGGAGTGCGAATACCGACACCGGAATATTTGCAAGCAGTGCGAAAGCGATGTGATGAAGTCGGTGCCAAATTGATTTTTGACGAAATTCAATGTGGTATGGGCCGAAGTGGTACTTACTTCGCATTCTCCCAATTCGGAGTGATTCCAGACATTCTCACCCTAGGCAAAGCGCTGGCGGGAGGAATGCCCGTAGGCTGTTTTGTAAGTTCAAAAGAAAACATGAAAGAACTGACTCATGACCCTGTGTTGGGACACATCAGTACTTTCGCCGGTCATCCCGTGATATGCGCTGCTGTGGCGGCTACAATCAAGTATTTCAAAGAAAATGAATTCATCTGCCGTGTCCATGAAAAAGGAAACTACATCGCAGAACGATTAAGAAAAATGCCCGGTGTGATAGAGGTTCGTCAACGTGGATTATTCTTCGCCATTGATATGGAAAATGAAGAAATAGTAGCTGATGTAGTGATGAAAAATCTAGAGCAAGGGCTTGTTAGTTTTTGGTTTTTATCCTGTCCCAGCTCCTTCCGTATCGCACCGCCACTCACCATCACAATGGAGGAAATACAAAGAGCATTGGAAATCATCCAAGCATCTATAATCTATGCATTGAAAAAATAATTTTCAAAAAATCTCATCATGAAATGGCAAGGCAGAAGACAAAGTTCAAACGTT
>JBILSZ010000156.1:0-4885 GCA_044371755.1 Flavobacteriales bacterium
ATCTATTTCCACCCGTCAATTTGAAGACACACTGAACAATCGCAATATGTCTAAAAATATTATGGTGTTAAAAGATATCCTGCCGTTATAATTCTACATCAATGAGCGCAACAAAGCAGACTATAACCGAACAAAAGACGGATGACGCATTTATCAATCCAACCTTCGATTTCAAATCACTGGATAGAGCTACGATTCGAAAATTCATATTAGATTACATCACCTCTGCTTTGCCTGAAATGAATGGAAACTTACTCGATATTGGATGTGGAAAAATGCCTTATCGCAAGCTCATTCTTCAAGGCAGTGCTGTCGAAACCTACACTGGATTGGACATTGAAACGGCTATTGTTTATGATAAAGAAGTAAAACCCGATTTCTTCTGGGACGGACAAAAAATGCCTTTCGACAATAGCTCCTTCGATTGTGCACTGGCAACCGAAGTTCTCGAACACGTTCCGCACCCTAACATTTTTCTGAGCGAAGCCCATCGAGTGCTTAAAAGCAATGGAAAACTTTTCTTTACTGTGCCTTTCCTCTGGAACCTTCATGAAGTGCCCTATGATGAATATCGATACACTCCATTTTCATTGGAAAGAATTTTAAAAGAAAACGGATTTAAAGATATTCATATCCAAGCCACGGGCGGCTGGCACGCGAGTATGGCCATGATGATTGGACTCTGGATTAAAAGATCGCCTATGGCTCTTTCAAAGAAAAAAATTCTAGCTTTTATTCTCACGCCAGCCATGAAATATTTGCTCAAGAAAGATAAGCAGACGAAAATTTCATTTACAGAAGGTCAAATGATAACTGGCCTCTGCGGCTACGCCATCAAGCCTTAGCGGGATTTGCCGAAGGTTTTCTCAAAAGCAAAGACACCAACTCTTTAAAGAATCCGAGCTTCGACAAATTGGATGGCCAATAATACGCACTCCAAAAATAGCATTTAATTGTCTCTAGGTGCTCTCTATTAGCCGCATGAGACATGCCTTTCCACTGATAGTGCTGTGCAATTTTCTCATTTAAAAATCCTTTTGGAAACTTTGAACTCAGTCGTTCATTATCCTTCACGGTGAACCAATACAAAATTCGATTTCCAAAGTATACGTGTCTTGCACCATAGACCTCTACAGCGCTTTGTGGATGTACCATGTAATCCACTGTGTGTTCTTCAATGGTGATAATCGGATAATCCAATGCCACGCGACAGAAAAACTCCGAGTCCTCACCAGAAAAAATATCTTCTCTAAATGTATACGCTTTCGATATCGAAGAATGCATACATGAACTGGATGGGAGCAGCTCGTTTTTGTAGATACCCCATACGAGATTGTCAGGATTGCGCAGCGCCAATGTTTGAGGCTTGGTAGAACCATCTGGAAGGATACGCATTACCAGTGTGTGATAAATCCCAGGCTTGAATTGATTTTCAGAAATTCTTTTGTGCAATATTTCGAGGTGATTCGGACGAAAAATATCATCAGAATCTAATAGGCAAATCCATTCGCCCTTGGCCAGTCTCATTCCGTTATTGCGCGCGCCGCTTTCCTTCGTATTGTTTTGATACACGTAGACAAACCGCGGATCCGAGTTGAACTCTGCTAATGCTTCTTTCGTATGATCAGTGGAACCATCGTCTATCACGAGCAATTCTAAATCACTAAAAGTCTGATCTAAAACGCTTTTGACGGCCTTATAAACAAGCGAAGCTCTATTGTAAGTGGGAATGATAATCGTAAAAAAGGGCATCCCTAAAATATTTGAAACAAAAGTAATAAATATACTAGGGAGGGATTTACTTTCGCACTAAAAAGAAGTCAGCTCATGAAAATAGCGCTCTTTTCTCCTCTCAAAAATGCTCCTTCTGAAACGTTCATTCAGGCGCATAGAGAGCTGCTCGATGGCCAAGTGTTGTACTACCACACAGGTGCCATCCCCAAATATCTTGAAGAAAATCCCCTGCAAATTCCTTTTTCAAAATTATACCGCTTACTTGGATTCGTTAGAAGACAAGTTGGACTCTCACATATTCCTATCATCGAATACTCTTTAGAGCGCTCTCTGAAAAAAGAAAAGCCAGATGTCATCTTCGCTGAATTTGGTGTGTGTGGAGCGGTTTGCACTTCCATAGCAAAACGACTTGGCATTCCTTTAATCACGCACTTTCATGGCTATGACGCCTCAGAATACGACGTACTAAACAAATATGAAAAGGCATATAAAGAAATGTTCGATTATGCCTCTGCCATCATCGTGGTATCGCATGTGATGAAGAAAAAACTCCAATCATTGGGCGCTCCGGAAGATAAACTCGTGTTAACGCATTATGGCGCACATGCGTCCTTTAAAACATTACAACTCGATTTTAGTCCGAAAAGGTTTTTGGCGGTTGGAAGAATGGTGGATAAAAAAGCGCCACACCTTCTGATACTCGCTTTTCACAAATGCCTACAGCATCATCCCGACGCTAGGTTGGTCTATGTGGGAACAGGTCCATTACTGCGCATCGTTCAAGATTTAGTGATTCATCTGGGAATGGAAAAAAATGTAGAGCTCAGAGGGCTTGCCGGGCGCGACGTGATTCAAGCTGAGATGCAGGGTGTACGTTGCTTTGTGCAGCATTCACGCACCGCAGAAAATGGAGACATGGAGGGCACGCCAGTAGCTATCATTGAGTCGCAATCTGCCGGACTTCCCGTGATATCTACCTTCCATGCCGGTATTCCAGACGTGGTAGCGCACGAAAAAACAGGATATCTTGTCGAAGAAGGCGATGTAGATGGAATGGCAGCTTATATGACACTCTTATTGAACGACCCCGACCGTGCGCAAGAGATGGGTGCTGCAGGCAAATCACGAATCGAAGCCCATTTCACCATGGACCACCACATACAAGCCCTAAATGAAGCGGTAAAGGCTGTGGTTGGTGAAAAATAATGCGGAGTTGCAACCCATTTAGGACTACAAAATAATTTAGCAACAAAGTAATTAAAGAATAGGTTTTGCGTGCAATTGGAAAATAAAAAAGGGTTACAGTTTCCTGTAACCCTTGGCTCCAACGGAGCTCCCCAGCCTGGGCTCGAACCAGGGACCCCATGATTAACAGTCATGTGCTCTAACCAGCTGAGCTACTAGGGAATTTAATCAGAAGATTATTCTGTTTAAATTACCACTTGACTCTAGCCTCCCGAAAAAATTCGAGATAGAACACCGATTACATGGTGTATTGTCAGGGAGAATATGAGAACGTTTGCTTTCCTTTGAAAAGGGGTGCAATATTACATGGAAGAAATGAAATTAGCAAATTTTTTTAAAAATTCCCTTGAAGCCCCCTCCAATACCACCAAAACGCCCCAGCATTGAGCAATCCACTCATCCACGTCATGATAGCCAAGGCGATGGCTGCTCCTTTGATGCCATATAACGGTAGCAGCATCCCACAAAGCAAAATCGTCAATACAAGCACGAAGGCATTGATATAGGTATTCCAAGATGCCTTGCCCACCGCAGAAAGCAGATTGCCAAATGGAACGCGCAAAAGATGCGCACCCAAACTACCAATCAAATAAATGCGCATCACTTCTACTCCTTTGACATATTCACCTCCAAAGAGTCCCAAGACCATTGGGGCAAGCAGACTTATTGTAAAAAGTACTATAAGTGACAGCAAGCCAAATACTTTCCAGTAATTCAAAATATAATTCTTCAATGCTACTTTGTCATTTTTCCGAAGTGCATTTTGCATGAAATCCGCAGAAGCGATAGCACTCGGTAGTACGAGTGATGCCATTGGAATTATAATACTAACCCGATATATTGCCACATCGATTGAGGCATTTGAAGCAAAATATCCTATGAGAATAATATCAGCGGCATAAAAAAACTGATTGAGAATGGCTCCTAGGGATGTGAACAAGCCGTAGCTCCAAAAGGATCTGGACTCGACGTTTGTGAGCCGCTTTTGAATATGTTTCAAATTTACAAGCCTCCAATATGGAACAATCGCTACGATTGGACTTATCACCACGGCCAATGCATATCCTTGAACTCCAAATAAAACTGTAAATAATATTGAAAATAGCAGCAAGCTCAGTGCATAGATGAGATCCATTCGAGCAGAAACGATATTCATATGAATGGATCGCGCGTAACTCTTGACGTACTCCATCCAAAGTGTGGTGAGCAAAAGAAAAGACAATATTCTGAAACTGGTGACACTTTCGGGTATCGACACACACCACCAATTCGCCGATAATTGAAGAAAAACAATTAATAGTAAGGTGATGAATATTGCTTTTTCAAAAGAGTATTTATAGAGTTCCTTCTTATGCAATTGCCCGCCAACATCAGCGCTAAACCTTAAAAATGCCTGGAAAGCACCAAAACCCATTAGCGGCACCAAAGCACTAATCAAATTCATCGCATAGGTGTAGCTGCCAAATTCAGTTTCACTACAAACTCGAGTCACAATGAGCACTGAAAGAAAGCCGAGAGTTTTTGCTGAAACATTAGCAATTAGAACCCAATGACCCGCCCTCGCTCTAAAGGATTGGAGATATTCTTTCATAACTCAATAAAATGTCTTTGCATATACGAATGAATACCTGCATTATGAGCTGACTTTAGTGACTCGAATTCGGTAAAGTCGGCAATATCAGAATATCTTTGCAAAAATAAATGAATAAATGAATCTAGTAGCCGTAGGTACGGTGGCCTTCGATTCCATCGAAACGCCATTTGCAAAAAAAGATAGAGTGATCGGTGGCGCTGCCACATATATCACCCTCGCCGCATCACATTTCGTAAAAAACTCAGGACTTATCTCTGTAATAGGAGATGACTTTCCTTCAGAGATGCTTGAAGAAATGAAAAGTCGCGGCAT
>JBILSZ010000060.1:0-16232 GCA_044371755.1 Flavobacteriales bacterium
GCATTATAGCACGGGATGATGATTGAAAACAGCGGCTCCGTCATTTTTTCTATGAGAAAGAATGAGCATTTGCTTCTGTCACTACTCCGTCTTCGCAGACTAGGACACGGCTGCTGAATTTTTGCATAGTGCCGTAGTCGTGTGAGGCCATGAGTACAGCAGTGCCTGCATGGCTGATTGCGAGCAGTAGATTTAGAATTTCGAGACTCGTCTGTGGGTCGAGATTGCCGGTAGGTTCGTCTGCGAGGATAAGGTGTGGAGTGTTGAGTAGAGCGCGAGCGATAGCGACGCGTTGCTGCTCTCCGCCGCTGAGTTCGTGGGGCATTTTATGGCCTTTTCCTTCGAGCTGCACGAGGTCAAGTACGCTCTGCATGCGACTTTGCATGGCTTTTCTATCGGTCCAGCCCGTGGCGCGCAACACAAACTCCAGATTGTCTTCTACATTTCGATCCGTCAATAATTCAAAATCTTGGAAAACGATACCGAGCTTTCTTCGTAAAAACGGAATTTGATTTTTTTTCAATGAATGCAGTTCATATCCGCAGCAATAGCCTTGTCCAGATGAAATCGGGAGTTCACCGTATAGAGATTTAAGGAGTGTACTCTTTCCACTTCCCGTTTTTCCGATGAGGTAGATAAAGTCGCCGCTATAGACTTCAAGATTTACATCCTTCAACACTTCATTATCCTTTTGACGGATACTGACATTTTCCATTTTAATCACAAGTTCGGTCGCTGACATATCTTTTCTCTTATTGACGAATGATGACAAATATAATGGACTTATGCATTACAACTAGTTGAAATAGAGTTTTCCAAACACGATGTCCCTTCTTACCGACTGGATTCCTGTGCTGTAAATATTACCCTCTTCGCGATTTTGAAGATTGTTGAGACCAAAACTGTAGCCTACTTCTATTCGCATTTTGTTTTTTCCTGTTTGCACTGGAATCGATAAAGCAATGTCTCCAGCAATTCCGTAGCCTTTTAATGGAGGCTGCACGCTTTCAAATGATCCAAAAGGAATGGCAAGCCTCGGGCCTAATACTAAGGAAGGCTTTAGCGGAATATTGAAGTGGTATATGAAGTGAATGGGAATTTCGGTGGTGAATGGAAGCACATAGCCTTCCTCATTGTCGAATCGTTGCACATCAAATACGATGTGACCGAAAATAAGGGATAGCTCTACCGCGGGTCGGATTGAAAATTTTTCTCTTTTTATTTCAAAAAAAAGTCCTGCCGTAATTCCCCCCTTGTTGCCTGGACTTGATGTGAGTACCCGACTGGTGTTGGGGATAAATTGAGATTCGCTTTCAAGTTGAATCAATGCATGACCATAGCCCATACTGAGACCGAGACCATTAAATCGGTTTTTTTTAGTTTTTGTGCTGTCTTCTTGTCCTTGAAGAATCCCCAAAGCAAACGAAAAAAGAATAGCCAATGTCCATTTCATAGGATACAAAATTAAAAGGCCTGAGCTTTTTCGTAGGAAAAAAGCTCAGGCCTTTTTAATGAGTTATAAAGTGGTATCGTTGATTAATTCACTTTAAATAGTGAATCTTCCAACTTAGGGTTGATTGTAACTGATTCGAGGATGATATCAATGTTTTGACCCTGTGCTGACGTTTTCATGGTGCCTGGAAACTTGATGCCATCGAATTCTTTGTAATCGACAATGATGACTTCTTCAATCACAGTTTCACCTTCTACATTTGAGGCACTAACTGATTTCATTTTAAGACCAGTTTTTACATTGTAATAGTCTGTGCTTACATCGCCAGCCGCGTCTTTGACTTCAAGAACATATACCTCTTCACCATTGAGCATATCCAAGCCTTTGAGGGTAGTTTGTACTTTGTCTTCTGCATAATACAATTCAGAGAAAAGTCTGATTTGATCTTTAACAGACTTAATTTCATCTGGTCCCATTGGCTGTGATTGTCCCATTTGTGACATAGAACCCTTTTCACCGTCATATACTTGCTTCATGAGTTCCATTCCATTCATGTTCATTGACATGTTCATTTTAGATAGGTCTTTTACCTTGAGATTCATTTCAATTCCCATTGGCCCCATCATCATTTTCGCTTTCTGCTCAAACGACTTGAGTGAGTTGAGTTTAGCTTTACCACCCACGGCGTTGATGTAATTGTCTATCACCGTTTGCGCAGTCACGCCGGCAGGCGCAGCCTTCAATTCAACAAACGGACTTCCATCAGTATTGTACATGTCTACTTTTCCTGAGGCGGCAAATACTTTAAGCTTATCAGCTACTTCTTTATTTCCTACCACAGTAATGTTCGCGTTGTTTGGCTTGATAATTTTTTGTGCCAACGCTTGAATATCCGCTGGTGTAACGGCATTCAACTTTTGCAAATAAGTCTCATAATAGTCTTTCGGAAGACCATACTTTTCAATATTGAACGCAAAGTTTGCAATTGTTTGTGGACGCTCCAATGAACGTGCAAAGCTACCAGTCATGATATTCTTCACCACTTGAAGTGTACTATCAGGCACAGGTACTTTTACCATCTGATCCAATTCGTAAAGGAATTGTACGATTGCACTGTCAGTTACTTCGTTGCGCACACTTGCGCCAGCGCTAAATGTACCCACCAAATCATCAGGAGAAACAGAAGAATAGGCGCCATAAGTATAGGCTTTGTCTTCGCGAAGATTTTGCATTAAGCGCGCCTGAAAACCGCTTCCTCCTAAAATATTATTCAATACACTTGCAGTAATTGCTTCTTGTGTGCCAGGCTTCAAGTCGATAGGGTAGGTGACATCAATCACGCTTTGTACTGCACCAGGTACAGAAACAAATCCAACAACATTTCCTTTTGGTGCTGTTGGTGTTTTGTATTTATTGCCAGGAACATTCCCTTTTGCCCAAGAACCAAAGTATTTGTTTGCTTGAGTTTTTGCTTCTTCTAAAGTGATATCGCCGACTACAATGAGATAAGCCGCATTAGGTTTGAAATAGGTGTTGTAATATCCTACTAGATCTTCTCTCGTAATGTTGGCCACCGTTTCTTCTGTCGCAATTTCACCATATGGGTGCGTCTTTCCATAATTGAGTGTGCTCACAAGATTGCTGCTGATAGCATTTGGATCTGTTTTATTGCTCGCGAGCCCAGAAAGCGTTTGCTTGCGTGTCTTTTCAATTTGATCTTCAGGAAAAGTAGGGTTCAGCAATACATCTGACATGATAGCCAAGAAAGTTTCAGAATGTTTTTTCAAACAGTTTCCAAATACTCCTGATGAAAATGTTGAAAGATTCGCACCGAGAAAATCAACTTGCTCATCGATTTGTGCTTTAGTGCGATTCTTTGTTCCAGCAGAAATCAATGATCCAGCCATTTCCACATACCCAGACTTATTACCTTCGAGCACCGGATCGATGTCGAGATTGATGCTATAACTTACACGTGGGAGTTTGTGATTCTCAACAACAATCATCTTCATTCCATTGTCGAGTGTGATCAATTGGTATTCTCCAATTTGAATCTTCGGAGCGGCAGCAGCAGCAGGAACCTTCGAGCGGTCGAGTTGTGCTGTTGGTGTACAAGCACCAAATGCAATCGCAATTGCGAAAAGAAATACTATATATTTTTTCATGGTCAATTTCATTATTAATAATTATTCAGCAGACATTTTTGGGTCGTTGAGGAAATACATCACGACTCTGTTTTCAGGAACGTAATATTTCTGTGCAGCCTTTTGAATATCTTCTCTTGTTACTGCTAGGTATCGCTGAATTTCTGTATTGATGAGGTTGGCGTTGCCGTAGTACATGTGATAATTTGCAAGGCTTTCAGCAATACCAGCCACAGTAGAGTTCGCTTGAACGAAATTTGACTCAATCTGATTTCTCAATTTCTGGAATTCATTTTCACTGATAAGTTCATTTTTGACTTTCTCAATTTCTTCGAGCATAGCTGCTTCTACTTGCTTGGGTTCAATTCCCATATTTGCCAAACTAAAGGCAAGGGTTAAGCCTGGATCTTCGGTATTATAAGTGAAAGCACTTGAAAAAAGAGCCAATTGTTTTTCCTCAACCAAAGAGCGATTGAGGCGTGAGCTTTCTCCCTGAGCAAGAATTTGATTGAGCATGTCCACAGCATAAAACTCTGTGGTGCCTTGTGCAGGAATATGATAGGCCATTACAATCATTGGCAATTGATCTTTACCCATCACGCTGTCGCGTACTTCGCCTTTGTTGATTGGTTCTTTTACAGTCGGACGAGGAATTTCTTTTGTTCCTCTTGGAATACCATCAAAATATTTTTTCACTAATTCTTTCGTCTCCGCTGTATTAAAATCTCCAGCGATTGAGAGTACGGCGTTGTTTGGAACGTAAAAGGTTTTGTAGAAATCAATGAAGTCTTGTTCTTGAGCGGCGTTTAAATTCTCCATGCTTCCAATTGGAGCCCAGCTGTAGGGATGCACATCAAAAGCTGCATCGAGGGTTGCGCCAAATAGATTTCCGTATGGTTGGTTGTCAATACGCTGACGCTTCTCTTCTTTTACCACCTCACGTTGAGTCTCAATGCCCACATTTTCAACTTTCGCGTGCAACAAGCGCTCACTTTCCAACCAAAGTCCAAGCTCTAATTGATTGCTTGGCAAAAGTTCGTAGTAGAAGGTGCGGTCTTGTGATGTATTTGCATTTAATGCGCCGCCGGCATTTTCAACGAATTTCGAGTATTGTCCTCTACCGATATTTTGTGAACCTTCGAATAATAGGTGTTCAAAAAAGTGGGCCATACCAGTACGTCCGGTAGTTTCATTCTTAGAACCTACATGGTACATAATTGTAACCGCCACAATTGGAGTGGAATGATCTTCATGTAAAATAACATGCAGACCATTCTTTAAATCAAACTCTTCGAATTTGATATTCTGCGCACTCACTTTTGCTGTTGAGAGCATGGCTAGGGCAGCAGACAGGAATAAGATTTTTTTCATTGAGTAAAAAATTGGATTTTGGTAGGCGAAAATAGCGAAAGCAGTGAAATGATTTAATAACATCATATAAATGGTCGAATAAGGCGGACAAGCGGTTTTTTTTCCTCCTTTGTCTCATATTTGCACCACCAAACCACCAACCCAATTCATGGATACTTTTGAAATCAGACCAGAACATCATCTTTCCATCTATGATGTAAAAGATATCGTGTATCATCGTCGCAAACTCGTTCTTTCTGAAAGTGCTAAAAGCAAAATAAGCCGTTGTAGAACATTTCTGGATGATTATCAGGCGAAGTCGGAGGCCCCTGTCTATGGAATCAATACAGGATTCGGATCATTATACAATACCGTGATCGATACTGATAACCTTGAAAAGCTTCAAGAGAATTTGCTGATGTCTCATGCTTGTGGAATGGGAGAGGAGGTGGATGCGGATGTGGTCAAAATGATGATTTTACTCAAGATTCAAGGCTTGAGTTATGGTCATAGCGGGGTTCAACTCGAAACGGTAGAACGTCTCGTTGACTTTTTCAATCATGATATAATTCCAGTTGTTTATTCTTTGGGCTCGCTTGGAGCAAGTGGAGACTTGGCACCCCTCAGTCATCTGTGCCTTCCATTATTTGGAATGGGAGAAGTCCAGTATCAGAATGAGCGATATCAAACGGGAGCACTTTTGAAAACGCTGGGTTGGGATCCTATTAAATTGAAGAGCAAAGAAGGACTAGCACTTATAAACGGAACGCAGTTTATGAATGCTTTCGCTTGCTACATTTTAATTCATTCCGATGAGCTCTTTAGAGGTGCTGAGAAAATTGCTGCAATGTCATTAGATGCGTTTGATGGCAGACCAGAGCCTTTTGAAGATATTCTACATAGCGTTCGCAATCATAAGGGGCAAAGGGATGTGGCGGGCAGAATGCGTTTGCACCTTGAGGGTAGTGAAATAATTGTTCGCAAAAAAGAGCACGTCCAAGATCCCTACAGTTTTAGATGCATACCACAAGTGCATGGAGCTTCGTGGGATCAATGGGAACATGTACGAAGAATAGTAGAAGTAGAAATGAATTCCGTCACCGATAATCCGATTATTTTTCCAGAAGAAAATAAGATCATCAGCGGCGGGCATTTTCACGGTCAGCCGTTAGCCATAGCACTCGACCTTATTGCCATTGCCATTGCTGAAATCGGAAGTATCAGCGAGCGTCGCACTTACAAACTCATCAATGGTCTTCGTGGGCTACCCGCATTTCTTGTTTCAAATCCAGGATTGAACAGTGGTTATATGATACCACAGTATACCGCTGCTAGTATTGTTTCTCAAAACAAGCAGCTCTGCACTCCTGCTAGTGTGGATACAATAGACAGCAGTAATGGACAAGAAGACCACGTCTCAATGGGAGCAAATGCTGCTACCAAGGCCTACCGTGTGTTAAACAATCTTCGTCGGATTTTGGCAATTGAATTGCTCAATGCCGCTCAGGCAATGGAGTTCAGAAGGCCATTGAAAAGTTCACCGTCCGTAGAATCTCTGCACGCGCAATTGCGTTTGCATGTGGCTAAAACGGAAGACGATCGTTATTTCAGTAGCGACCTTCGCAAAGTAGAATCGATTTTACAAACGATACTCTAATTACCGAACGTTTACTCGGTACACGAATTCCCGATTAGAAGAAAGAATCTTTAACAAGTAATTGCCAGACTCTATTTCATCAATACGCAACTGTGTCTTATCGTTTGAGATTCTTTCTTGTAAAACAATTCTACCAGTCATGTCGAGTAGGCTCAACTCAGCATTGGATTCGAGTCCATCAACCATGATAAAGTCTGCGGCCGGATTAGGATAAACTCGAGGAACTTCAATCGAAGACTCTACAATATCCACAAAAAAGAAACTAGTCTCGCTTGTTACTTCACAACCATTGGCGTCTGTCACCACAACGTTGTGAGTTTCTTCATAAGGGATCAATGATGAGGGGCCTGAATCACCCGTTGTCCACGCGTAATTGTAGGGCTCTGTTCCGCCAGAGATTTGTAGTTCTATTTCCACTCCCTGAGCGTTGGTTTGTACAATTTCAAAATCGCCAATGACTAGTGCTGTAGGTTCAGTGATGGTGAATGAAGAAGAGATGGTGCAATTGTTTTCATCCGTAGCAGAAACGGTGAAATCGCCGCTGCACAAGTCGAATCTTTCTGCGCCAACGAAGCCATCTTGCCATGTATAGCTAACCATTCCTGTTGCGTCGGGAGCACTTAATACTATTTCACCATCACAGACATCAAAGCATGAATTATTTTCTGTATCAGAGATGATTTCAAAACCATCAATTGCGGGTACATCAACAGAGATAGTTGTCTCACAATTATTGAAGTCAATAAAAGTATATTGGTATACACCAGGGCTCGATATATTCTCTGTTGCAAAAGTTTGAATTAATGGTTCGGTACCACCTGAAACACTGAACACAACAGTGCCAGTCTCGCCGGTGCATGAAATAGGTTGAGCTTCGTATTGCACGATGATTTCATCTGGTTGCGTGATTGTCAATGAGAAGTTTTGTGAGCATCCATTAGCGTCTGTTACAATTGATTCGTAAACACCCGCTGGCGCATTTACGATGCCAGCACCTGTGTAAGGCGCAGTGCCCCCGGTGGCGATAATATTAATTGAAGATTGTCCACCGAAGCAAGCAATGGGAGAAGCTTCAGATTCTACTTGCAATGGAAGTGGTTCTTCTACATTAAAGTTAAAGTTTTTGGAGTATCCGACATTATCGGTTACTTCTATCGAATAAATGCCTGGGCTGAGATCTGATCGTTCTAACTCGAAACTTCCATCTAGCCATTCGACAGTATATGGTGGCACACCACCAGAGATGGATGCTGAGATCTGACCATCATTTAATCCAGTACAAGAGACGTTTTGAATTGAAGCTTCAACTTCAAGGTCTGCTGGGCTGTTCACTGTGAAGTTAAATGAACTGGTGCAGTTTGCTGCATCAAGCACTACGAATTGATAATTGCCTGCAGGCAATTGGGATAAGTCACTAAAGGGCTCTACACCTGCTGTGTAGGGAGGAGTTCCGCCTGTTAAGCTCTCCAATTCAAAGGAGCCAGTGCCACCAAAGAAAGGTGCGTCCTGAATTGTGAAGGTAGCCTCAATTGGATTTGGCTCCTCGATGGTGATACTAATATTTTCTGAATTGCCGGCATTATCCGTTATAAGTACAGAATATTCTCCTGCAGCCACGTTGGTACGATCTTCTACATTGCTTCCATCATTCCATAAAAAGGTGTAAGGAGGATTTCCAGTATTAATAGTAAGATTAATACTCCCTGAGTTTTGTCCAAAACAGCTAGGATTTGTTTCGCTGACGGATACTGTGAGATTTTGTGCCTCGGTGAGGATAAGTGAAGTTGCTCCTCCATTATCGCTACCTGTGCTTCCATTACCATTGACAGCATTTCCTGCGCTGTACATACGAACACTTCCCGTACCTGCAGCAGGAGCAGTCCATCTAAAGTTGAATTGGTTGTTGGGGAGTACGCCATTATGCTCTACGTATGTTCTTCCCGCCACGGCTCCGACAAGTACAGTCTTCTGTTTTACGTTTGAAGCGAGGTTGGTATATCCGGCCAAGGGACTGTTGCCAGGTGTTGTGAGGCAAGTCAATTGGAATCCGTATCCGGCAGGATTTCCTGAGCTATTTTGAACGGTTACTCTTATATCATAGGTATTTCCCGGAACGTAAGCTGTTACTGGAGTGGTAGTGCCCTGAATGAAAACTTGGATGGTCAGATTGACCGTTCCAAATGAACCTCCGTTATGACAATTGCCGCAAACCTGGCTTTCGCTTGGCGCTCCAGTATTACCTGAATTGGCGGCAGTAGCGCGCCCATTCGAAGAAGACGTTGCGATAAAATAAATGCTACTTAATACAAATACAAGTAGAAATAGGGAATTTCTTTTCATTGTGGCTAAGGTATAATGAAACGATGACTCCCCAGTCCTAAGAAAAGTTGCCTAGGGGTTTTACTTTCCTGAACCCTTTAGAACAATTAGTATCGTGTAGGCCAAGATTTTGAAATCCATCGCAAGAGACATATTCTCGATATAAAGAATATCGAACTTTAACCGTTGAATCATTTGGTCTACATTTTCTGCATATCCGTATTTCACTTGTCCCCAACTGGTAATACCAGGTCTCACGCGGTGAAGGTGACGGTAGTGGGGAGCACGCTCCATGATTTTCTCAATGAAATATGCTCGCTCTGGTCTGGGTCCCACGAGCGACATGTCGCCGATCAGAACATTCCAAAATTGAGGTATCTCATCGAGCCTTGTTTTTCTCAAAAATCTGCCCGTTGAGGTAACGCGTGCATCGGTGCTGGAACTAAGTTGAGGGCCATTTTTCTCGGCATCTTGCACCATGGTTCTAAATTTATAAATCATAAAGGGCTTTCCATGTTTTCCAATTCTTTGTTGTGAAAAGAATATAGGACCCTTAGAACCAGATTTTATAAGAATTGCCAGCACCAAGAAGAGCGGGCTAAGTATGACGAGACTTAAAGTGGATGCAAAAATATCGAATAGACGTTTCAAGCTAAACTGCCAAGCAGGCATGATCTCCGAATTCACTCGTATAAGAGGAATTCCATAAATACTATTGGTCTGCACTGAGCCACTCACGATATCATACATGTCGGGAATGATATTGACATTCACATCTAAGTCTTCTAAAAGGTTGATGATGTTTTCCAAATCTTGGTGATCAGAGCTTTCTACGGCAATGATCACATCTTCCACTTTATATTGTTTGATCAAATCGGGAAGTTGATAATACTTGCCTAAAAGGGGCATGTGCTGCGCCATAAGATTATCAACTCCATTTACACGCACGAATCCGATGAATTTAAATCCGGGAGATTTTTTCATCGTGATGATTTCATTATACAAACTCAATGCTCGCTCATTCCCCCCGACCATGATGGTGTTGAAACCAATCTTTCTTGATTGCACCAGAAAGACAGTGCGAGAAGTCAGTATTAGTCTCAAGAGTAAAGTAAGACCAAAGTGAACTGAGAAAAGAAAGATTAAACTCTTATAGTATCTGCTGTAGTGCCCTAATTCGTCATCTAGGAGTAGAGTAAAAAATATAATGAGTACCCCAAAAATTGAAACGACAAAAACTTGAGTGAATTCCTTAATCCTGTATCGGCGAAAGATATTGTAGTAATGCCCGGCCATGGCGTGTATTACAATCCAGAATAAAGGAACCATAACAAGACCGAGGAAATAATTATCATCAAATCTCACTTCGATCGGATAACCGAAGAATTCAGACTCTAAGACTTTTTTTCTATAAATAAATAAAAGCGTCCAAGCAAGAGCTGCCGCGAGTATATCGGCAAACACATACTTGAATACTTGTAGTTTTTTATTCATAAAAAGCGCCTGTAAGATTAGAAGTGAATAATTTTCATATTGTCGAGGTACAAGTCGATAGCATTGCCGGGAGTATCGGGCACAGATTCAAAATAAACCTCGAAAAATGAAGCATTCGGATTGTCTCGAATTACCAATCCAAGGTCGATGTATATTTTATTCCATACGGGCGCAGAAGTGCCCGAAGTAGTGGGGTTGATAATTGAAATCAAATTGCGGCGATCTACAGAGCCTTCTCTTGCACTAAGCCCCACTGCAAATTTGTTATTACAGCTATAGTTTAATTCGAGGAAGGTAATGACTCCTCCTTCGAGGTCAAGATTTTCATCGTCTTTGAATGAGAGGTTGGTGCTTCCTGCGGGCATGCGGAAATATCCGCAGCGATTGCCTTCAAAAACTTTAGTTTCGTCGTCTTCAATAAGAAGCTCGCCTTGGTTCGAATTCAAGCCAATAATAGAAGGTGTGGTCAAGTCCCAGTCCTTTTGATTGATGCTCAAGTCATCGAAGTAAGTGAATGATGGCCTAATGGTATCAATTCCAAGAGGTTTTAGATTTTTCGTCAAGCGAAATCCTTTTACAAACGGATAAATGATGCGAGAATCGCTAAGACCAAAATTTTTAATACCCGCGAAAAAAGAAAGATTGGTATTTCCCTCGTGCATCGCCGGAATCAAAGCAGGTAAATCATATACCCCAATAACCTGATCGTTGGCGTAGGCCCAAATTTCCGTAAATTTCTGATTTTCCGTTCCTTCACCTGGATCTGTGCTAAAACTGAATTGGTCAATATAAATATACGCAGGGTCTTGTTCATCAGGATTGATGAAATTGCATGAAGCAGTAAATATGGCAAGTGATAGATAGACTATCTTGAACTTCATAGAGCAGCTTGGTTGGAAAGGCCGCGAAAATAGCCAATGAAAGCCGTTTCGCGACTCTTTAACGCCGTTTTTGAAGAATATTGTGCAAATACAATAAAAAGTAGGAGGATGCAGCCTCTTGACTATCAAGTCTATTAGGACTCATCCAGCTGAAGGAGGGAGGCCTGCTTCATTTTCTCCAAAATCATCAATGCCACTTCGAGCGCCTTTGTGCCTTGTTCTAGGGTCACCTCCAAAGGTGCAAGCCCATTTATTGCATTTGCAAATGAAGCCAGCTCATCTTTAATAGCATTATTGGCTTCTACGGCAGGTTTGTCAAAAAGGATCTCCTTTTTTCCTTTGTCGCCTAGGTCGATGGTCACAGAAAATGGATCGGGTTCACCAATAACTTCCTTCATTCTTACGATTTCAGATTCTTTAGTAAGGAAATCAACGGAGATATAAGCGTCTCTTTGGAAGAAACGCGACTTTCTCATGGATTTGAGAGAGATTCTGCTGGCGGTTAGGTTTGCTACACAACCATTGTCGAGTTCTAGTCTGGCGTTGGCAATGTCAGGCGTATCGCTGAGTACTGCTACACCGCTCGCAGAGACCTTTCGCACATTGGCTTTTGTCACAGCTAAGACAATGTCGATATCATGAATCATTAAATCTAATACTACTGATACATCGGTACCTCTTGGATTGAATTGAGCCAAGCGGTGCGTTTCAATAAATTTAGGGTGGGTCAAATGTTCCTTTACCGCTGTAAATGCGGGATTGAATCGCTCCACATGGCCTACCTGTGCTTTGACTCCAGCTTCATTGGCTAATTTAATAAGAGCTTTGGCTTCCTCAAGTGTTTGAGTGACAGGCTTTTCAATGAAAATGTGTTTGAATTTCCTGATTGCCGCCGCCGCACAATCAAAGTGATATATAGTAGGAGTTACAATATCTACTACGTCCACAGAATCTAACAAAGAGTCCACGCTATGAAATGGCATTAGCTCGAATTGAGCTGCTGCCTCCTTGGCTTTTTGAATATCTGGATCAAAAAAACCTACTAATTCGTATTGATCACTCAGTTCACGAATACACTTCATGTGAATTTTCCCAAGGTGTCCTGCTCCTAAAACTCCAATTTTTAACTTCATGGTCACTTCTCTTATTCCTTGCAAATGTTGTAAGAAGGATTGTCTACATCGAGCGGTTGATTTTTACTTTTCAACATAGCAAGGCGAATGAATCCATGACATAGCTTTGAAACCATCGTTATGGAGGATAATTACAGACACAAAGGGTTGAGGAAGAAACTCCTGGAGGAGTTGGCCACAAAAGGAATTACGGATAAAAATGTACTCGAGGCCATGAACAGGGTCCCTCGTCACTACTTTTTATCGAGTGCCTTTTTGGAATATGCGTATGAAAATAAGGCTTTTCAAATAGGTGCCGGACAGACCATTTCAGCGCCATATACGGTCGCATTCCAATCGCAATTACTGGGGGTGGAGAAAGGAATGAAAGTGCTTGAAATAGGCACAGGTTCAGGTTACCAAACGGCTGTCTTGTGCGAAATGGGTGCAAAAGTGTTTTCGATAGAAAGACAAAAATTGCTGCACGATAATGCAAAATTATTATTGCACAAAATGAATTACCGAGTGAATCTAGTCTATGGCGATGGCTACAAGGGAATGCCTTCTTTCGCACCCTTCGACCGAATTCTAATCACATGCGCCGTGCCGATGGTACCAGACGAACTTTTGATGCAAATGAAATCTGATGGGCGATTGGTAATGCCATTTGGAGAAGGTCGGGAACAAGAGATGATGGTCATTCGAGAGTCGTCAACAGGAGAATTTGAATCTGAAGTGCACGGTAAATTTTCTTTCGTGCCGATGCTTGAAAAGCGCAATTCGCAGAAGTAAGGGTGTGTACAAGCCGTGAATAAATCTCTTTATTTTATCTTCATTGGCTTCAAATAAAGTGAGGGTATCTGTTACTTTTGAAAGTGATGAATAGGTTTTTTTTTCACTTTACTTTCGTCGTTTTAAGTGGGTGCGCAATTGCTACGCACGCACAGTCTAATTCATCTTCGCAAATTAATTTTCATTACTATGAAAAGGCCAACGATAACCAAGTGGCGTCGGTGGTCGAATTGACCTGTGCTTCTTTGGCTCTGTATATGGACCGCAACTTGGAAGTTGCAGAAAACAAAGTGCAATGGTCTAAGTCCGATAAGCAAGTAATAAAGGATTTGAATAACCTAGTGATCTCGTCATTTAAATTTTATCGGTACAAGCAGTTGACGCCTTTCAAATCGTTCTCGAAGGAAGTGACAGATCAGGTGGAGAAAATTTCAACTCTTGACTTCCGAGAGTCCACTGAGTTTGACTCAAAATGGACCGAAGATGAAATCATTCGAAGAAGATACATTTTTTTCAAAAAGGAAATAGATTATTTGCTCCTTTTGATGCAAACAGAACTGGGTGTTTTTTCTTCTCAAAATCTTTTGACACTCCAAGGGGTGGATCATGTAGCTATTGATTCAGCAGCCTATACCTATGACCCCAATGCTTTTTTAGAACCTTCGGAAATTCAATTGTCGGACGCAACGTTACAATTGTTAGGGCAAGCAGACGCCTCGCAATTGAATCCTAGCGAATCGTCGGGAGACGACTCTTTTGAAGAATTGAGAAAGATGATGCTGGATAATAATTCGAAATTAGCACGTCTGGAGGATCAAATGAATGCCATGCGTATCGATCAATTGGAGTGGATGGATCAGCAAAATAAAGAACGCGATCAAATGTTGCAGTCCCAAATTAATGATCTTAAAGAAATGGTAATTGAGTTGGTGCGTGGAAGCGGCGATGCATCGCTGGCTGCGGTGGAGTTGAATGCAGGCGATGTGACAATAAAGAACTATAGTCCTGTTGCAAATATGCCCGATTATATCGACGTATATTTTGAAAAGGGAAGTACCAAATTAAACGTTGAAACGCAACTGGTTTTGTCGGAGGTGGTCGATTTGGTTTTGCGGATGCCGCAAGCAAGCGTACTTATCACTGGTATGGCAGACAAGACTGGAGATGAAACTAAAAATTTGATTTTATCTCAAGAACGGGCCTCTCAAGTGAAGAAATTTTTCATTCAAAGTGGGTTGAGTTCCGATCGTTTTGTGATAAGATACACAGGCTCTAGCAAGTCTAGTGCAGCGTCTACGGCGGATAGGAAAGTGCGACTCGAATTCGTTAATCAATAAGTATGAAGATTATTTGTATTGGAAGAAATTATGCAGAGCATGCAAAGGAATTGGGAAATAATGTCCCCACAGAACCCGTGTTTTTTTGCAAGCCTGATTCAGCGATACTCCCAAGGAGTAATCCACTTTTTATCCCACCATTTACAAATGATCTTCATTACGAGGTAGAGTTGATTATCAAAATAGATCGCCTTGGAAAAAATATTGAAGAACAATTTGCAGATCGTTATTACTCTACAATAGGCTTGGGTATTGACTTTACTGCGCGTGATGTTCAAGAAGAGCAAAAGAAAAAGGGTCTACCTTGGGAAAAAGCAAAAGCATTTGATGGAAGTGCTGTAGTCGGTAAAGATTTTTTGCCACTTGAAGAATTCGACCGATCAAACATTCGGTTTTCTTTAAAAAAGAATGGTGAGGTGGTTCAGATTGGAAACAGCTCGGATATGATTTTTAATTTCAATAAGATCATTGCCTACGTTTCTCAATTTATGACCTTAAAAATTGGAGATCTAATTTTTACTGGCACGCCAAGCGGAGTTGGGCCGGTAGCTATCAATGATGTCTTGGAAGGTTATTTGGGAGAAAAAAAGATGTTTAAGGTCAACATCAAGTAGTTTTATTATTCATTACTCGAGTTTGTGTACGAATGGATTCTTTATGAAGCTGTTCGAGATATTTCATCGTAAATTCTTCTGAAAGGTTCATTTCTTTTGCCCATTCACTGCGGGTTTTCATGATGTCTTTCCAGCGATCTACTTGAAGGATGGTGATGTTCTTTTCTTTTTTATACTCACCTATTGCCTCAGCTATTTTCATTCTTTGTGCGAGGAGCTCAATAATTTTTTCATCGATTTGATCAATTTTTTTTCGCAATGAAAGCAGATCATCATCGACAATGTCTTGAGGTGGTGTATTATTTCGAATTGATAGTTGCTGAATGATTTCAGCAAGACGTTCAGGGGTCACTTGTTGTTTTGCATCGCTCCATGCTTCATCGGGAGTGATATGACTTTCGAGCATCAGACCTGCCATGCCAAGATCCAAAGCTTTTTGAGCCACAGATAAGAGAAGGTCTCTTCGTCCGGAGATATGACTAGGATCGCAGATAATGGGAATTTCAGGATGGAGGGTCTTTAAAGCGATTGGGATTTCCCACATTGGTTTATTGCGATACACAGATTCACCAAGGAAAGAAAATCCGCGGTGAATGGCGGCAATCTTTTTTATACCTACATTATTGATGCGTTCTATGGCACCAATCCAAAGTTGCACATCTGGGTTGATGGGGTTTTTAACCATCACAGGTATGTCAACGCCTTTGAGGGCGTCTGCGATTTCTTGAACGCTGAATGGGTTTACCGTGGTGCGAGCACCAATCCACAAAATGTCGACATTGTATTTAAGAGCGAGCTCAACGTGCTGTGCGGTAGCAACCTCAATAGTAGTAGGCAATCCTGTTTGTTCCTTCGCCTTCTTTAGCCATGAAAGACCGATCTCGCCGACTCCTTCGAAGGAGTTGGGGCGAGTGCGAGGTTTCCAAATACCAGCTCGAAGGATATGAACAAGGTTGGTTTGTTTTAACCTCAGTGCCGTTTGTAATACTTGATCTTCGGTCTCAGCACTGCAAGGGCCGCTGATAAGGAATGGTGCCTGTATAGAGGGCCACCACGACTCAAGGGGTGCTATGTCTAAT
>JBILSZ010000009.1:0-49480 GCA_044371755.1 Flavobacteriales bacterium
GGGATGATTGGGAACAGGGCATGATTGGGAACAAGGGATGATTGGGAACAGGGGAACAAGGGGATTTTTGGGAACAAGGGGAGTGATGGGAACAGGGGAACAAGGGGATTTTTGGGAACAAGGGGAGTGATGGGAACAGGGGAACAAGGGGAGTGATGGGAACGGGGGAACAAGGGGATTTTTGGGAACAAGGGGAGTGATGGGAACGGGGGAACATAGGAATTGATGGGGACCTAGGGTTTGATGGGAACGGGGGAACAGAAGGATATGGGGGATTTATATTTTTTATTCGAATAAGTTGAATAAATTATAGCTTGAAATTAAATTTTGGGCTGTATATTTTTGACTCATGAATTTCAAGGATTTGATAGCTTATCAGAGAGCGAGAGAGCTTAAGATAAAATGTGTTGAGCTAAATAAAAAATATAGCTCAGTTCTTCCGAGATATTTTCAAGATCAGCTTGGGCGTGCTGCTTTAAGTGTTGTTTTGAATATTGCTGAAGGCTCAGGCAGGGAGAGCATCAAAGATCAAAGACATTTTTTTGTAATGGCAAACGGTTCACTTCGAGAAGTGGATGCATTGATTGATTGTCTTTGTGCTTTTAATTCTAAGATTGAATTTGAAGTTGCTGAAATTCTTGTGCTAATTCGTCGGGTTGGCTTAATGCTTCGGGGGCTCATCAATAAAAAGTACCCCTAAAAATCCCGCATTCCCCTTTTCCCACCAATTCCCCTGTTCCCCTTGTTCCCTTGTTCCCTTGTTCCTAAAATCCCCTTGTTCCCTTGTTCCCAAAATCCCCTTGTTCCCTTGTTCCTAAAATCCCCTTGTTCCCTTGTTCCCAAAATCCCCTTGTTCCCTTGTTCCCAAAATCCCCTTGTTCCCTTGTTCCTAAAATCCCTTGTTCCTGTTCTTTTTTCCCAAACCTGAACGTTTTATTAGTTAGTTTGTACCAGCGTTTGATGTTGGACATCAATAAACACGTAAAGCAAATTTTATGAAACAGATTTTTTTAGTTGTAGCCCTACTACAGCTCAGTTTTCAGGGGTTTTCACAAAACTCTAAACTCATTGCTCCTCCAGTGACCGACGTAACGGTTTTCTTGTCTGGCGCGCAATTGACACATTCTGACAATGTATCTATGAAGGCGGGAGATAATGTATTTCGCATCACAGACCTCACGCTCAATCTTGATCCTAACAGCATTCAGGTAGAAGGAAATTCAAATTACACCATCATCAGCGTGCGCCATCAGGTGGACTACACGGTGCAGCCTGATAACAATCCAAAGGCAAAAAACATTCTTGATAGTTTGGATGAATTACGTTTCAAACAAAGAGAAATTTTAGGTGTAAAAAATTCTCTTCGTCAGGAACAAGCTATGCTCGAAGCCAACCGCAGTATCAAGGGCGCCAATAGCAGTTTGCTTGCTGAAGACTTGCAAGAAATGGCAAATTTCTACCGTGAGCGATTCAAACAAATCGAATACAAAATGCTTGAGCTGGAAGAACAAGAGCGCCAAAACAATCAAATGATTTCTAGCCTCAGCAATCGCTTGAATCAAATGAATGCGCGCAAAGGCACCAACCCTAGCGAAATCCTCATCACGCTTCAAGCTTCCAAAGAAGGAAAATTCCCAATGAAGATTTCCTACCTCGCCTACAACGCAGGCTGGATGCCTGTTTATGATCTTCGCGCAGAAGATATCAATTCAAACATAGAATTCTCTTATCGCGCCAAAGTGTTCCAAAGCACCGGCAATGATTGGGATAATGTGAATCTCACTATTTCTACCGGCAATCCTACCGTTGGTGGACAAGCTCCTGTGCTCTACCCTTGGTATGTGAATTTCTATGAGCCGATGTATGGAAGATTGGATAGAGCGCAAGCTTATGAGCAGCGAAATGAGACTCCGAGCGTAGCCCAAGGCTATGAACTCTCAGAGGTTGAAATTTCGAATCAGAAAGTAGCGCCAAAAACAATTGCCAACTACACTACAATTTCAAACAACACGGTAAATACGGAATTCAAAATTTCGATTCCTTATGATATCCCGAGCGATAATCAGCAATATGATGTGATCATGCAGAAAGAGAGCATCAAAGCAATCTTCGATTATGTGACTGTTCCGAAATATGACAACGACGCTTTCCTTCGTGCGCGCCTCACCGACTGGATGCAATACAGCTTACTTCCAGGTGAAAGCAATATTTATTTCAAAGGCACTTATGTCGGCAAAGGATTTATCGATCCCGTGCAAGCGAATGATACACTTACCGTGAGCCTCGGCCGCGATCGCGCCATCAATATCAAGCGTGATCAAATCAAAGAGTTTTGCAAAACAAGCACCTTCGGATCGAAGCAAAAGACTACCAAGGCTTTTGAAATTACAATCACAAACACTAAAAAACAAGCCATCGACATCGAGGTAGAAGATCAATTGCCTATTTCACAAAACAGCGAAATCGAAATTGAAACCGAAGAGTTGAGCGGCGGTTCTT
The DNA here is from genome assembly GCA_044371755.1 of Flavobacteriales bacterium. Lineage (GTDB taxonomy): Bacteria > Bacteroidota > Bacteroidia > Flavobacteriales_D > Sanyastnellaceae > JAIXWP01. Next base: position 2,500 of record JBILSZ010000009.1, read on the forward strand.
ACGATCCAACAACAGGAAAGGTAACGTGGAAGCTGCGAATAGAGCCAGGTCAAACGGTGAAAAAGCAATTGCGATTCAACGCGAAATATCCGAAGAAGAAATATTTGAGTGGTCTATAACCAATGACCAAAGACACGCTTTTTAGTGTCAAGATAAAATTCATTTTCACGATGCGCAGGCATCTTCAAAGCGAGGCGTTCGATGACAGTAATCCCACTGTTTTCGAACGCTTCGAATTTTTCGGGGTTATTCGTCAAGATGCGCACTTGCTTGATGCCTAAGGTATGGAGGATTGAAATAGCTGGGGAATAATCACGTTCGTCCGCATGAAAGCCCAGAGCAATGTTCGCTTCGGCAGTATCCATTCCATCGTCTTGGAGATTGTATGCCTTTAACTTGTTTACAAGGCCTATTCCGCGACCTTCTTGTCTTAAATACAATAAGACGCCGCCGTTTTCCTCAAAGTGCCTCATTGCCGCTTGTAATTGTTCTCCGCAATCACAACGAAGACTCCCAAACACATCACCTGTCAAACATTCAGAATGAATGCGTATATCAACGACACTTGATTTATCAAGATCTTTTGAAACAAGAGCGACATGGGGTGAATCCACTTTGCCGCTTTCGAAAGCGTAAATGGAATAATCACCTTTATTTGTTGGCAGATGTGAGACCACCAACTCATCTCCTACTCTATTTGGCTTTTCTGCCATGAATTGCTCCTAATTTTTAAAAAGGAGCACAAAGATACAACGGATTGCCTATTGGTTCTTTTGAAGCTTTATTGAGCCACTATCCTGCACATAGAGCACGCTGATAGCTGCACAAAACATAAATACTCCGGCAAGCACAATTGCATAAATTGCTTGACTTTCATAAAAATGCTTTACAATTGGTCCCCCGATGATTCCATTAATGATTTGTGGGAAGCAAATGAAGAAGTTGAATATTCCCATGTAAACTCCCATCTTACCTGCTGGAATGGAGCCCGCAAGAATAGCGTAAGGCATGGCCAAAATAGAAGCCCAAGCTAATCCCACACCAATCATAGAGAACATTAAATCCCACTGATCTTCGGCAAAATACATGCTCAACAAACCGACTCCTCCCGCTATTAACGAAAGAGCGTGCGTGCGTTTTCTTCCGATTGCTCGAGCAATAGTGGGTAGGAAAAGCGCATAAACTGCACTCACCGCATTATACACTCCGAAAATTAATCCCGTAAGATTTCCCGCTTCACGAAATTTATCAGAAGTAGTATCTTCTATTGGAAGCTTGAAAACATGCGAAGCAATGGCAGGTGTGGTGAATACCCACATGCTGAATAATGCGAACCAACTAAAGAATTGCACCAAACCAAGACGGCGCATCGTGCTTGGCATTTTTTTAAAATCTGTGATGATTTCACCCAAACCTGCACTGTCCGCTCCAGGCTTTCCATGGATCGCTTCGTATTCAGCAGGTGGATATTCTTTTGTTTTTAAAATGGTAATGAGAATCGCTACAAAGAATACAGCAGCACCAATATAAAATGAATAAATCACATTGTCTGCTACTTGTCCTGCTGGTGCAGAAGAGCTCACATGAAACCAATTGTCTAACGCATAAGGTAGCCACGAACCAGCGACCGCACCAATACCAATCAAGAATGTTTGAATAGAAAAACCGAGAGTACGCTGCGTATCTGGAAGATTATCTGCAACGAGTGCTCTAAAAGGTTCCATGGCTACATTGATGGATGCATCCATGATCATCAACATACCAGCGCCGATAATCAATGCCGACTTGCCTGCTAGAAAAGCTCCTGAATTTGGTAGAATCAAAAGTGCGATGCAACACAAAATTGTTCCTGCAAGAAAATACGGTTTGCGACGACCTAATTTATTCCATGTCCTATCGCTATAATAACCGATGATTGGCTGAACAATGAGCCCCGTAATCGGCGCCACAAGCCAAAACCACGAAAGTTGATGCACATCTGCACCATAGTTTTGAAGTATTGCTGAGGCATTTCCGTTTTGTAATGCGAATCCAAATTGAATACCCAGAAATCCAAAGCTCATATTCCAGATATCCCAAAAGCGAAGTTTGCGTTGTTCCATGGGTGCAAGTTAAGAACAAGGGGGGAAAGAACAAAGAACACGGGGGGAAGAACAAGGGATTTTAGGAACAAGGAACAAAAGGAACATGGGAGCAACTTTGTTCTTTGTTCTTTCCCCCCTTGTTCCTTGTTCCTAAAACCCTTGTTCCAAAAAAAAACCGCCCCCCATTGCTGGAGGGCGGTTTGAAAGATATTATGGAGCCTTGCGGCTGACGATTACTTTGTAACCATCATGCGCTCAGTGATCACTTGATTATCGAATGTCATTTCCACCAAGTAGATACCTGATGTCAATGGACGATCGAATGCGATGATCGTGTTGAGTGCACCTTCTACAACGTAGCGGTTTGTCCATACGATGCGACCTGATGCATCCATGATGCGTACGTTCACATTGTCTGAATCGATACCTGCCAAGTTGAGATTTACCATGTCACCATTGTTCGGATTTGGATACAACGCTGCGAATACACCGTTTTCAGTGTTACGCTCGAAGTATACTTCCTCTGGGTTAGCTGTGTTATCGAATACATCAACCATTCCTGCAGTGCCAGCGATACGCAAGTAGTGGAAAGAAAGATCATCAAATACACCAGGACCAGAAGCGAAGATTGGACGAACACGCACGCGGTAACGGTTGCCAGGAAGTACGTCTGGAATCTGACTTGTACGGATAAAGCGTGAAGTAGTATTAGCCAATACTGACACTGGACCTTCAATACCACTTGGCATACCAAAATTGTCAACCAATTCGAATGACCATTCCCAGTTAGTTACAGCACACACATTCACGTCTGTAGAAATGAACGCTCCGATTGCACGAGTTGCTGGATCACGATCGATCGCACGCAAGTTGGTCAATGGGTGTTGTGTAATTGTGATTGGACAAGTCTCATTGCTTGTAGCTGTTACAGTGCTTGTGTTGCCACCAGCATCTACGATGGTGTAAACAGCATCTACTGATACGTTGTATGTTCTGTTGTGCTCAAGACCAGTAATCAAACGCAATGGCACAGAAGTAACACCGTTCATGTTGTATGTATAGGTAGCATTTGGTGCTGCTGTTTCAGTGAAACGAACAACATAGTTTGCAGTACCTGTCCAGTCAACCTTGAATGTATTACACAAGCTAGAGAAGATTGGACCGCTGTCGCAACGAGAATCGTTGAGCGACTGGATACAACAAGAGAACGATGATGGGTTAGAATTCATGCTGCGCACTGCTACCCAATATTGAGTACCAGCAGTCAAGCCGCCAAATGCAAGAATCTCGTTACCATTTAATGTTGTAGCGTTCTCAGAAGTGAGTGTGTTTCCACCTGCATCTTCCAACTCAATTTCACAATCCTGATCTCCTACAAGCTGGATGCGAACTGCGTTTGAACTAGCTTGGAAGCTATACCACAAGTCATTGCCTGCTACGCCTTGTGAAGGAGTAGCATTTGCCAAGTTGCCTGTGATGTTAGTACAACCAGGGAACAAGGCTGGAGCTACAACTTGAGCATTTGGACGAGCATCATTTACTGAACCAGTAGCGATAGTCACTGTGTAGTTTTCTGTTTCTCCATATCCATAGGTTGTGCAAGGATCTAGATTACCATTATTCCAAACAGTTCTCACTCTCATGCCAGTAGTACCAACTTGAGCTGTTGGAGGAACGATGAAGTTGAATGTATGTGTATCGCCGCCGTCAAGTGAAGCAGTAGATTGAGCAACTCTTTCAGAAGACTCGTAAGAACCATTTCTGTTAAAGTCAATCCAAACAGCTACTGAAAGACCTCCGAAATCAGAGAAGACAGTAACGCTACCAGACACTTCTGAACCTTGTGTCAAAGTAGTAGTAGTGCCAACAACAGGAGCGAAAGTTGTAATGAATGGAGATGCTGAAATTCCACTAGTGTTATCAATAGATCCAAGAGTGACATTTTCAATGGCATCATTGTCTGTTGTTCCGAAAGTATAGCTGCTAGCGCAGTAACACTGGCTGAAGGCAGTCATGTCAACGTTGATCTGTGCAGATGGCGAGCTAGAGTTAATGTTGTCCAACGAACAACCGATACGAACGCGGTAGATTGAAGCCACAGTTTGAGTTGTGGTCAATGTTGGGCCAGTTTCACCAGGAATGGTTACCCAGCTAGTTGTGCTTGTTCTGCGCTGCCAAGTATATTCGTTTCCAATGTTCTGGTTAGATGCACTTAGAGTAAATGATGCTCCAGAACATACCGAAGCTGGTCCACTCACAGTTCCACCACCCTGAGTTGAAGAACACAAGTTCTGACAAAGTACAGATAATGTAAATGTACCTCTAGTGGTAAACGTACTAAATCCTCTTACAAGGACATAATAAGTAACCCCAGATGCAGTCAACCATGATACCTCTGATTGAGAACCACAATCGTCATCACCTTGAGCTATTTCATTGAGAGTACCACATGAGCCAGTGAATACTTCAATTACTGAGTCAAATGCGCCGTTGCCACAGTTTGAAACTGTAACAGTAGAACCGTCACCAACGATAGAATACCACACACCAGCCGCAGCCTCGCTTGCGCCTTGGGTAGCAGCTACTGTAGTGCCAGCCTGTGTGCCACCGCATGTCAATGCAACAGCATTTGCACAATCATCATTAGCAGGAGGTAATACACAAGATACATTTAAAGTAAATGTTCCTCTTGGGGTAAATGTGGACAAGCCTCGAACCAATATGCGATAGGTAGTACCAGTAGCCGCGAAGAACGATACCGATGAAGACAATCCACAGAAGTCGTCATTGCTTACAATTCCAGTGAAAGGACCTCCACATGCTCCAGTGTATACTTGGATAAACGAGTCAAAAGTAGCGGTACCGTTGGTACCATTACATAATGCCGCAGTAACGGTAGAGTTGTTACCTTCGAATGTATACCATACACCAGCAGCAGTTTCACCAGTGCTGGTAGTTGCACCTACAGTGGTGCCTGGAGTAGTGCTACCACATGTTACTACAGTAGCATCAGCGCAGTTGTCGTTTGCAGGCGCAGGGGCGAGCGTGGTGAAGGCCACAGGACCTACCCAAGTAGACTCACCATTAGCATCGCAATCCGAGCGAACATAAGCCTGATAAGCTGTAGATGGAGTCAAACCAGTCAATGTAGCCGATGTTACAGCCACTGGAGCGATTGTACCTGTACCAGGAGTATAGCCAGTAAGACCATATTCAATTTCCCAAGCTGTTTCAACGCATCCTACGTTCCATGTAAAGCTAGCACTAGAGGTAGTAACTGAACCTGCAGTGAGTTGGAAAGTATTAGGAGCTGGACATGCTACAGCAGCGGAAATTGAAATAAGATAATCCTCTGTTTCACCCCAGGCTTGAAGGTTACATGGTGTGATGTTGGCCGCACTCGGAATTTCAAAGTCCCATGCCGAGCGAATTCTCATTCTGTAACTACCGATTGGAGGATTACATGATAATGAGATAGGGAAAGCTACTGAACCGCCCGCTGGAGCAGGAGTTGATGAGAAACCTATGCGCTCAGACAATTCGAAAGTACCGCTATTGTCATAGTCAACCCAAGCTGAATAGTGTTGAGCATATGCATCAGCACCAATAGTCAATGTATAGCTTCCACCTGCTTGAAGTGTTGTTGTCAACGCTGGGTTTCCAGTAAAGTCAACATAAGAGCCAGGAGCACAATCATCATTTGTTACATTGTTCAATGTGTTCAATGAAACCGAGCCGATTACGTCACCAAGAGAACAGCCTTGACCAGATGTGTACTGTGGAACGCAGTAGCAAGACAAGGCAGGAGCCATTGTGATTTCGATTGGAGTAGACGCTGCGCTGAGACCTGAGCCTGCGCAAGTAGTAACTCTTCTATACCAAGTAGTAGCAGTTTGTGACGTAGCGAATGTCACACCAGTACCTGTAGCAGGTGTCCATGGATTTAAACCATCAGGACTTGTTTCCCACTGCCAAGTAATACCGCCACCTGAGTTGGTTCCACCTGTAACGTTCAATGTGAAGCTCACACCAGAACATACGCTCGCAGACGCCGACGCAGTAACACCACCATCTGGAGTGCCATCACAAAGGGTGGTAAAGTTGAATGGACCTACCCAATCAGAGAATGAACCTGCACCGCAGTCTCTGCGAATGTAGTAGCGATAGTCTGTGTTGTTGAGGAGACCTCCAAGTGTGTAAGGTGAAGCTGAGATACCTGAAAGATTACCTGGTGTTGATGCTGTTGGAGCTACAATGCTTGCAGCCAAATCATAATACAACTCAAGGTTGCCAGCAGAAGTATAGTTGATATCTGCTGAAGTACCAGTAATGTTCGTAGTAGAAATAGCAGTAGGTACCAAACATGAGTTACCAGTCACACAAACGGTGAAGTTACCATTAGCAGCGCCACCTAAAGCGTGATAGATGCGGATGAAATAACGGTTACCTACTGTAAGACCTGAACCTGAGAATACTTCATCACCACCTGTAGATGTATTGTTGATACATGCCAATGAAGTCAATGTTCCTGTTGCAGTGTTATCAGAAGAACTGAAAATTTGAACTTGAGGATTGTAAGAACCAATACCATCCACTGTCACCACATCGATTGGAGAAACAGCATCCCAGTAGTACCAAACGTCATCATCTGCTGTGCCACCACATACGACTTCAGGAGAAGCAGTTGCAGCAAGAACTGATGGTAGCGGACTGCTTGTTGGTGCACAAGTCAAAGCTACAGATAGAGGAGCAGCTCCACCAATGTTATCATTTGTAGGAGGAAGGATTACTTCATTCACGCAAATAGAGAACTGACCACCTGAAGTGCCAGATCCAGCTCCATCATGGAATACACGCAAGAAGTAAGTCGCACCTGGTGTCAAACCAGTTGGACTCAAAACTTCGATGTTTGTAGCAGTCAAACTTGCTGTTGCATCAACGCAAGAAATAGGATTTAATGAAGCGGACAAAAGTTGGAGAACACCATCAAAACCAGGCGAGTTTCTCAAACGGATGGTATAATCTGTTGCAGCTGTTGCTACAAAAGAGAAATATACATCATCATCAGCAGCAGTAGCGCTAAGTGAGCTTGCGCAAGCTTGTGCAATAGCAGAAGCAGTAGCGTTTCTGGTGGAATAATACGTTCCGCAAAGTGAAGTGCATGGGGCTGGATTCACTGTTAAAGCGATCGCGCCAGCGCTATTATCATTTACTGGAGCTGGAATGGTTGGAGCCACTGTTGGTCCAGTAAATACACCTGGTGTCAATACAAACTTTGTATTACAATCAGGCATAATGGTGTTCGTACTATTACCAGTTGCTGTCCAGTGATTGGTAACAGCTGTAGTCATATTGAATCGATTGGCAGCTCCTGCAGTACCGGGGGTAGCGCTATTGTATCCAATAGTATAAGAGTAATTGGAAGCAAGAGTTCCATCAAATCCTTGGAAATTACCATAGATGAATTCTACGATGTTACCTGTTTCATACAATTTTACTTGGAAGTTTAGGTTCGGTCCGGGATTACTAAATCTCTCAAGACCTGACCACTCAATAGTAATAACTGCAGTGCCAGAACCCAAAGTACCATCTATCTGATACTTAATGGTGTTGATGTTAGCGAAGTCTTGCCCTGTTACTACCAAGTCATCCCAAAACGGTGCAAGCACCCTGTTAAAGGGAGAAGTCGTAAAGAGGGCATTACTCGATGAAGTAGCAGATGTAATGTCATTTGTAAATGGCCAACTAATATTTGAGGTATTGAAGGTTGCGAAACCATTGGTAGAAGCCTGAATACCCGCAACTGACTGACCTTGATAAACGAATGTTGTTCCCGCAAGTGACAACGTAGTAGAAACGTTATCATCGCCAGAAGTTCCTTGCCAAGTAAAGTTAGAACCCGTTGATTGAATCGACGTGTAAGTAGCAGATGTGAGAGCAACATCATATGTACATTGAACTACTGAAATTTGTTGCGCGTTTGAAAACACAGTAGCAGGACCAGCCAAACAAATTGTTCTTCTTTGATACCAAGTAGGAACTGTAATACCGGCAGCTACGGTAAGAGAAGGTCCATTAGCACCTGAAACGTCAGCAAAGTTGGTACCGTCGAGTGACGATTCCCACTGATATGTGAGGCCAGAAGCACCACCAGTTGATCCAGTAACGTTCAATGTGAAGCTTGATGCTGCGCAAACTGATGTTCCGCCAGTCACTGTGCCCCCTGTCAATGGAAGAACAGTTTGACATGCTACAGGCGGAGCCCATGTGTAGGTCAAACCTGAACCAGGCATGTTTGTATTCGTTGAAGTAACTGTTGCGCCATTAGTTCCGCCTGCTGTTGTTGCAGCCCAAGAAGTAGTTGACGTTCGGTTGTTAAAGTCTGCGTTATTTGCACCACGCAAACCTACTTGACCAGTCAAAGCCGAAGCAGAAGTTGCAGTACAAGTACCGTAAATGATTTGAATGGTGTTGGTCGTTTCATTTAGTCTGATTTGAAAATTCCAAACATCACCTGCAACAGCTCCTCCGCTATATCGTTGAGCATTATTCCATTGAACAACAAACGTTCTGTTAGGTGATAAACCGATTGTCGTATACTCAACAATACCTCCGTTTGCTATCAAATCGCGTCCATACGCAGATACTGCACCTGCATAACCAGTGGTCGCAGAAATTGGAGCGTAATTCCCTGTGCCTGGCGCAGTACTACCAAAAGACAAGAAACCATTTGAAGCAATTCTTACCTGAGTTTGGTTTAGTCCATTGTAAACAAATGTAAATGGCAAAGTAATGGCCGTGGTTTGGTTATCGTCCCAACCAACAGCGTGCGCTGAAGTTCCAGGCGAAATTGATGTATACGTACCTGTAGACTGTGCAAACGAATAGTTGCTGACTTGCGACCATACGCTCGTAGAGAACAAAAATGCTACTAATAGTAGCCAAGAATACCTAAGCCATGTCGTTCGGCTCAATGAGTATCTGTTGCTCATAGATAAATTTGGTTTTGATTAATAAATAATTAAATGTGTTAAGGTTGCTTTTTAAGGATAAGCATACGCAATGTTAAGACGAATTCACTTAAAATGGATGCCTCAACGCGTTTTTTTTTTAAACAACTCTAAATCAAATAAAAAAGTAAGACTCAAGGCCTTGCTTTCTTTAAAAATACGCCTGCAAACAAGATTTACTTGCCGTAGAAAGCTTTGAGTTGAACTTCTAACTCGTCTCCTGAAAGATTTTCGTTGATAATGAGATGATCTTTGCCTTGCGCTGTAAGTATCAATCCACAAGGATTGGGCAAAGCAAAAAGATTGACCGTTTTTCTTGATTTATTGGAAACTTCCAACATCAGGCGATCTTTGTCTGTGCTGTAGAAAGAAATACCCCTGTCCTTGAGGATGAGCTCTACTTTACTTTTCCAAACTTTAAAATCAGCTATTGTCTTTTCGACATTGGCTTCACCCTTCTTGATTCGATCGAGGCGCGCTTGCTTGCTTGGTTCAAAAAAAACACCTACGATACCAGATGCTTGAAAGACACCTTCTCCCGCAGGAGCGCCCAAAGGAGCATTTACAACCTCGGCTGTATCCACTGCTGGCGTTTTAACATTTGAATTTTTAGTCTCCGAGTTATTACAGGCAAATAAGAGAAAAATAAATATTATGCTAATCGTACTCTTCATGGTTGTCTTACTTTTTAATTACTTGGTTCATTGCGTCAAAATCCATCAATGCAGCTACTGTTTTTATTTTCCCATCGGGAGTGCATACAAAAACACAATCTGAGGATTGATACACATTGACTACACTTTTTTCTCCATTAGGTCCTTGGCAAATAACAAAATTAGATTTTATGCTCTGAATAAGGACACCTCTGTCTTGAAAATAACTTTGTGCTTCTGCTGTTGCGTTCTGCAGCTCGTTTAGGCAATCAGCATTCTCTTCTTTTCCTATACAATAATTATTAACACTGAATAAAATGGCGTATCCATTAATAGTAATGACTTCGCCGCTGTCGGTTACTTCAGTGGGTTTGATCTCTACAGAAGCACTTTTACAACCAAAGAGAACAGTCATAAAAAATAATATTGGAAATACTCTTTGAGCCATCTTATTTCTGATTTAATTTTTTTACCTTCTCATCTTGCAGTTCTTGCGCACTCAAACCCAAAACATCCTTTTTGATGACAAGAGCATCCGTTGGGAAATCGTATAAAATAGGCTTTCCATCTTTTGGCCAAGCAAGAGCGAAGCCTCCAGAGTTTGTCATGTCAAAAACATTTAATCCTTCTCCAGCGCTCGAACGTGTGGCGACGTATGAAAAGTTTCCCATGATAGCTTGCGCTCCCTCTTCATTCAACGTATTTCTAGCTTCAAGAAAAGTACGCTTCACAATTCCCATCAAACGTTCAGGCACGCTGTCGCTTTTCGAATTAGCGATGGCGTTCAAAGAAACAATATAAGCTGGTGGCTCGATAAAAAGAGTATCAGCCGACAAATCTATATTCGCGGATGTGCCGCTGCCGCTATTTTTACAGCCAAAGGCACCAATTAGGATTAAAATAACAAACACTGATCGCATAGATTCAATTTTGAAGTGGGCGAATATATAGAAATCTAACTAGCAAATGAAAAATGGAAGGATTACTTTGGAAACTTCATTCTGTAAGCGACGTCGACATCGCCGTGGCTAATGTCGTTTAATTTTCCTTTTAGCAATGTGCGTTTAAACGCTTTGATGTGTTCGATGAACAGTGTCCCCTCAATGTGATCGTATTCATGTTGCACTACACGTGCAGCGAACCCGTCCAATTCCTCTTCATACAAGTCCCAATTTTCATCATAATATTCTATACGAACGATGGGCTTTCTCCAAACCTCTTCGCGAATATTCGGAATAGAAAGGCACCCTTCTTCAAAACCCCACTCCTCCCCTTCTTCTTCAAAGATTATCGGATTGATAAATACCCTCTTGAAATCCGCACAGCTTGGATCACCATCTTCCCCGTCGGCAAACGGGCTTGCATCCACAACGAACAAGCGGATAGACTTTCCGATCTGTGGCGCAGCCAAGCCCACTCCATGCGCATTGTACATGGTCTCAAACATATCCTCAATCAATTTCTTCAAATCCGGATAATCCGGAGTAATTTCTTCGGCCTTCTTTTTTAGTACCGGGTCGCCGTATGCTACGATGGGGTAAATCATGGTAATAAGATAATAAGATAATAGGGTAATGGGGTAATAAGGTAATAGGGTAATGGGGTAATAAGGTAATAGGGTAATGGGGTAATAAGATAATGGGGTTAGGGGGTGGGGGGGAGTTTGGAGATTATCTCTTCGTCGGTGAGGCCGACAAAGTTAAGAGCGCCTTTTGCTTGTTCGGCCCACATGCTCTCCGGGAAAACTTCGATGACCCTGTTATAGTATTCCTTTGCCTTTTCTGCATTTTTCAATTCATTGTCGTAGATGAATCCAATGAGGTAAAGCGCCTCAGGGCGGCGTGAGGCCGTTTTGTAAACATCATAATAAGTTGACAACTGATTGATTGCCTGTTGTGGCTTTTTCAATGAAACACTCATGCTGGCGGCTCGAAATAGGAACTCCCCAGAGAGTGTATCGTTGGTATTTTGATTGTAATAGTCTTGGTAACCCTGAACAAGTTTTAATGCACTCTCCCTGTCAAAAACATCTGATTTCGTTTTTAAAACTTTCTCTAAGCTATCAATCTTAGCTCTGAGAACTACACGTCGCTGTTCGGCTGCAAAAGCTATGGGATCCTTAGGAGAATTACGATCTCCACATGCAATAAATAATAGCACTGCCACAATGGAAAAATATACCTGCTTCATGGGGGTAAAGGTAAGATAATAAGATAATAAGATAATAGGGTAATAAGATAATAGGGTAATGGGGTAATGGGCATAAATTATTCTGTGATATGGAATAAGCCGAATAATTTATACCAACAAAAACTGAATCAAAATGCTTCTATTTGACGAATGAAAAATATTCTATTAGAAAAAAGTACACAGCTTGCAGTGGAGGTAATACGTTGGGGTAAATCAATACAAATGCACGAATTAGCGTTTATGCAAAACCAATTGTATCGATCCTCTACTTCTGTCGGTGCCCATGTTAGAGAATCTGATTCCAGCAAAAGCAAGAATGATTTTGTAAATAAATTGAAATCCGCATATCAAGAGCTAAATGAAACTGAATATTGGATTCAAATGATCGAAAGTACTTCTGATGAGAAGGCTCCAAGCTCCCTCAAAAATCTAATTTTAGAATGTAAAAAGATTATCAATTCAAGTATTAGCACCTCCATAAAAAACTCAAAATCCAAACCCCTCAAATAACTTATTACCCTATTATCTTATTACCCTATTATCTTATTATCTTATTATCTTATTATCTTATTACCCTATTATCTTATTATCTTATTAACGACTTTGTACCACAGCGGCGGCATGAGGGCGAGGAGCATCATGCTCGGGTATCCGGCCGGGAGTTCGCTGGCGTCGGGGGTGGTGTCAAGGAGCTGATAGTGCTTGCTGGGAGTGGTGTGGTGGTCGCTGTGGCGCGTGAGTTCGAATAAAACAAGACGACCAAGTGCATAATCTGAATTCCAACTGTGCGAGGGATTGACATCTTCGTAGCGATGCTCATTGATTTTCTTTCTCTCTAATCCATAATGTTCAATGTAATTTACGGTCTCCAACAAGAAAATACCAATCACCGCAGAGATTACAAATCCGATCATCGCTTGCAAACCAAAGATGAAAAAAATACCAGCTACAATCGCTAGCTGAATGATATGATACTGCACCATTTCGTTACCGAATGAATATTCGGTTTTCTTTTTTCTCTTCCTTTCCAAATTTTCAATGCGCCAAGCACTGAGGTAGGTGCCAATGATGGAGCGAAACCAAAATACATATACGCTCTCCCCTTTGCGGGCGGTAGCAGCATCCTCTGGTGTGCCCACATTGCGATGGTGCCCTTTATTATGCTCAATAAAAAAATGCATGTACAACGAGGTGGACAACATCAATTTGGACATGAACTGTTCTGCCTTCGTAGTGCGATGTCCTAACTCGTGCGCGACGTTGATTCCAAACACACCGCACATCATTCCCATGCTCGCAATGCGCCCGATGGTGTTGATATGGGTTAAAGGATATTCGCCTATAATGTTTAAAAACCAAATTAAAATTCCGATATGAACCAATACGGTCGAATAGATAATCAGATCGTATAGTTTGTCTGCTTTCACGAGCTCCTTTTCGGCAGCAGAAAGGTTGTAAGCATTTTTACCCAAAATAAATTCTAGTAGTGGGATGATGCCAAAGGCAAAAGCCACGGGAAACAATGTCCACCAACCTTGAGCTAAGAAGGCAAATACAACAGTGGAAGGAAGCAAATACGCTGTGAAATACTTCATTATTATTGATTTGAAGTACTAATATAAGAATTTAAACCTTACACCTTAAAAACTAGCGAAAAATGGTTTGCAGGGCCCGCCAAATGGTAAATAGCGCGAGCGTATGACAAATGAAACTTTTTGATACGGAGCCCCATTCCGAAAGAAAAGCCTGCCATTCCTGGTCGATCGGTGAGACCAAGTTCTTGACGACGACGGTAGTTGTAGGCTCCGCGAATTTGAATATTTTCTCCTAATAAAAATTCAGCGCCCATAACGATGTGGCGCATGAGCAAATCGCCAAACTGAAATTTGCGATCATTAATTAATTCTCCTGTGAGAGGATCGACTGCATTTGCCTCATTGGGATTGACATAAGACAAATCCCATTGTTGTAAATTTTCTGCGACTAAAGAAAAGCGAATGGGTGCGTATTTCGGTTTCTTAGTAATACCTATTTGAAATTCGAAAGGCAATTTTTCGCGGGTGCCAGGGGTGAAGGTTTTCAATTGCGCACCCACATTGCGCACTAAGAAAGCGGCCGTAAATCCCTTGGAAGGTTTGTGGTAGGTGGCGGCGAAATCAAAAGCCAGCGCTACTGAATTGTACTCAGCGATATTTGCATAAAATGTCTTTTGATTTAATCCGACCGTCCACAAACTGTCTACCTTATAGCTCGCGCCAAGAGATAATGCATACTCTCCGGCATTGAAGGAGCCGATGTTATTTCCAAGAGCGTCGTATTGATCCATCGCTCCATGTGCAATAAATAAAAGCGACGCGGCTGCATTCCACTTGCTATTGATGTGCCTCGCGTAGGCAGCGTTACCAAAATTGGTCTTTGCGAAATAATCGACGTAACTCAACATCACGCTACCACTCATGGCGCTATCAATCAAAGAAGGATTGATGGCTGCAAGCTGAATATCGCTATCGACTACCGCGTTAATGGCGCCACCCATCGCTGCCACTCGAGCTGAAGGTTGAATGTTCAATCCATTGAATACGCTAGTGCCCCCGAGCTGGCCAAAGGAGAGCGACGGCAAAACTAGGCTAACGATTAAAACTAAACAAAGACGCATAGTGGTCCTTCGGTTGGGTTATTAATTCGGAATTCGCAATTCACAATTCGGAATTCAGAATTCGGAATTCGGAATTCGCAATTCACAATTCAGAATTCGGAATTCGCAATTCACAATTCGGAATTCAGAATTTAGAATTTAGAATTTAGAATTACGCATTTCTATTTATGGCGTTCAAATCTTCGAAAGCTGTTTTGAGGCGAGCGATGAACGCCTTCTCCCCTTCGCGGAGCCATACACGTGGGTCGTAATACTTTTTGTTTGGCTTATCGTCACCTTCAGGGTTTCCGATTTGTCCGGCGAGGTATCCTGCTTTGGTTTGAACGTAGTCGCGAACGCCAGAAAGGAAGGCATATTGCATGTCGGTATCAATATTCATTTTGATTGCACCGTAGCTGATGGCTTCACGAATCTCCTCGGTAGAGCTGCCGCTACCACCGTGAAACACGAAGTGGATTGGCTTATCGCCTGTATTGAATTTTTTCTGAACGTATTCCTGAGAATTTTTAAGAATAACAGGCTCGAGTTTCACATTACCTGGCTTATACACACCGTGCACATTACCAAAAGCAGCAGCCACTGTGAATCTAGGGCTTACCTTCATCAAATGTTCGTAGCTATAAGCTACATCTTCGGGCTGAGTATATAATTTAGAACTATCAACACCAGAATTGTCAACTCCATCTTCTTCTCCTCCTGTCACACCCAATTCTATTTCGAGCGTCACTCCCATCTTGGCCATGCGCTTAAGGTATTCTACACAGAGCTCGATATTTTCGTGCAATGGTTCTTCAGAAAAATCGAGCATGTGCGACGAGAAAAGTGGCTTTCCTGTGCGCTCAAAATGACGTTCGCCATGTTCGAGCATTCCATCCATCCATGGCAACAAGTTCTTTGCGCAGTGATCGGTGTGAATGATTACAGGAACATTATATGACTCTGCCATCATATGAATGTGCTGTGCACCGCTTACAGAGCCTAGAATAGATGCTTGTTGCGTGTCATTTTTTACTCCTTTACCAGCATAAAAAGCACCACCTCCATTGCTGAATTGAATGATCACAGGAGAATTTACTTCTCTTGCCGTTTCCAATACACCGTTCACTGTGTTGGTGCCAATGACATTGACGGCAGGCAAGGCATAGCCACGTTCTTTGGCATCATTGAAAACTTCTGTAACCTCATCACCTGTGAGGACTCCCGGACGAAAGCGCATATTCTTATAATTTTATTTACTTTTAAACATCTTAGTTCGAGAACTAATGATTGTGATGCAATAATAACTAAAAAGCCTATCTTTTCAATAAAGCTGCTGTAATCACTTCGTGCATTTCTGTTACAAAATTGAACTTAAGTCCTTTCAAGTAGCGCTCGCTGATGTCCTCAATATCCTTTCTGTTCCTTTCGGAAAGGATGATCTCTTTTATGCCTGCTCGTTTTGCTGCGAGAATCTTTTCTTTTATTCCTCCTACTGGAAGCACCTTCCCGCGGAGTGTAATCTCGCCTGTCATTGCCAGATACTTCTTTACCCTTCTACCAGTAAATGCCGAAGCGAGAGCAGTGAGTAGGGTAATACCGGCGCTAGGGCCATCTTTGGGTACAGCACCTTGCGGCACGTGAATGTGTACGTTCCATTTTTCAAACTCCTCTACATCGAGATCCAACAAATCACTGTGTGCTTTGAGGTATTCCAAGGCAATCACGGCAGACTCCTTCATCACATCGCCCAAATTGCCCGTAAGAGTAAGTTTGCCCTTTCCTTTGGTGAGGCTCGTTTCGATAAATAGAATATCACCGCCGGTAGGCGTCCAAGCCAAGCCAGTGACTACTCCCACCACATCATTGTCGGTGTATTTATCCTTCTCGTAGCTTGGCCCAAGTACTTTTAATACGGATTCCTCGGTAAGTTTCACCGCGTATTTTTCTTCAAGTGCGATTTCCTTGGCTCGATTGCGCACGAGCTTACCGATACGTTTCTCTAATGAACGCACACCACTTTCATTTGTGTACTCTTCAACCAGTTTTACAAGAATATTTTCTGGAAATTGAATTTGACTTTCCTTGATACCATTCTCTCTTAATTGTTTTGGGAGCAAGTGCCTTTTTGCAATTTCTACCTTTTCTTCTACCGTATAACCGTTTACCTCAATGATCTCCAAACGGTCGCGCAACGCGGGCTGTATCGTGGAGAGTGAATTGCTTGTTGCAATGAACATTACCTTTGAAAGGTCATAGTCCAATTCGACGTAATTGTCATAAAACGCATGATTCTGTTCTGGATCCAGCACTTCAAGCAACGCACTGCTTGGGTCGCCGTGAACGCCTTGACCAAGTTTATCAATTTCATCTAAGACAAAAAGAGGATTGGAAGTTTCGGCTTTTTTCAAGCTTTGTAAAATGCGGCCAGGCATAGCACCGATATAAGTTTTGCGGTGGCCGCGAATTTCTGCTTCATCGTGAAGTCCACCAAGAGACATTCTTACATACTGTCTTCCCAATGCCTCCGCAATACTTTTGCCGAGGGATGTTTTTCCTACACCAGGAGGGCCATAAAGACAAATGATTGGTGCCTTCATGTCACCTTTGATTTTCAATACTGCTAAGTGCTCAATGATGCGTTCCTTCACTTTTTCCAACCCAAAGTGATCGCGATCGAGAATTTCACGCGCATGCTTCAAATCAAAATTATCTTTTGAATAATTACCCCAAGGCAAGTCTAGCAGTGTATCGATATAGTTTGCTTGAACGCTGAATTCGGCAGCTTGCGGATTCATACGCTCGAGCTTGCCAATTTCTTTGGCGAATGCTTTCGCTACAGCTTCGGGCCAAACTTTATTCTTGGCTCTCGCCTTTTTTTCTTCTATTTCTTCTTTTATCGGATTAGCGCCCAACTCGTCTTGGATTTGCTTCATTTGTTGTTGAAGAAAATACTCGCGTTGTTGCTTTGAAATATCGGTGTGAACTTTTTTCTGAATTTCATTTTTCATTTCAGCCAATTGCAGCTCTTTGCCCAAGTGTTCGAGCACCTTTCGAGCTCTTTCTTCAAGATCAGCAATTTCAAGTAGCGCTTGCTTTTCGTGCACGCCACTTTTCATATTGGACGAAATAAAGTTGGTTAAAAAACTGAGGCCTGTAATATTTTTCAATGCCACCGCAGCCTCACTCGGTATCTCTGGCGATATCTGTGTAATTCTAACGGCATGGTCTCTCAAAGACTCAAAAAGCGCCTGCTGCTCTTTACTCTGTTCATTTTTATTGACCTCTGGAAACTCTACAACCTGGGCTTTGAAATAGGGTTCTGTTTCTACAAGACCTTTTATTTCAAATCTCTTTTTGCCTTGAATAATAACCGTTGTATTTCCGTCGGGCATTCGCAACATCTTCATGATAGTGGCCTGCGTGCCGAAGGTATATATATCGCTAAAATCAGGCTCGTCGATGTCACCATCTTTTTGAGCCACCACTCCGATGGTCTTATTGCCTTTGTTTGCCTCTTGCACCAGTTTGATGCTTTTATCGCGACCAACGGTGATTGGAATAACGACGCCTGGAAACAAAACTGTATTTCTAAGTGGTAGAATTGGCAGTATTTCTGGGGTATGTTCCTTGTCCATTTGATCCTCGTCTTCTGCCGAAATCAGCGGAATGAACTCATGATCATGCTCTTCTTCGCCCGCAAATCCTAGGAAATCCTCATCAATGTTCATTATAAAAGTTTTTTAAGTTGTGGGCCAAGTGCCAATGGATGTGCCAATTCAATAAATGCGACAGAATGACCTATTCCGCTTTATCAATGATATTGGCGTAAAGTTCCTGATGCTCCTTGGTAAGAGAAAGGCTGCGTCTGGCAAATACGCGTTCTGCTGTCTGCATGGCCTTTTGAAAGTCATAGTTTTCGAAACCTTCTGCGCCACCCCAAGCAAAGGCAGGTATATACTTTGGTGGAAAACCACCCCCAAACACATTTGCAAAAGGTCCAACTACAGTACCCGTATTGAACATCGTATTGATGCCGCTTTTGGCGTGATCGCCCATAATAAGACCGCAGAAAGTCAACCCTGTATCGACGAAATCTAATTTCTCGTAATTCCAGATTTTTACTTTTGAATAATTATTCTTCAGATTACTATTGTTTGTATCCGCACCCAAATTGCACCATTCACCCAAAACTGAATTTCCTAAAAACCCATCATGTGCTTTGTTTGAATATCCGAACACAACGGAGTTGCTGATCTCACCACCCACTTTGCAATGTGGACCAATAGTGGTAGCTCCATATATTTTCGCACCCATTTTAACTTGTGAATGTTCTCCAAGGTAAAACGGACCACGAATCATTGATCCTTCCATTACCTCAGCATCTTTATCTATAATAATAGGACCATTCGTAGTATTAAAAATACAACCTTCAGCTTTTGCGCCAGAAGCCAACAACACAAGCGAAGCGTCTCCAATTATTTTGTTGGTATCAGATACGTGTGTAAAAACTTCCGAGTGTTTCCAAAGGGCGACATCGAGCTCAAGAGCTCTATGATTATAAGTAAATAAATCTGGAATCTGTTCGAGTAAGATACACTCACCCTCATATTCGGTGGCTGTTTCGAGTGAAGTCATACCCTCAGCGCTCATCATTGAAGCTATGATTGCTGTGCCCTTTTTTAAGGCTTCTCCGGGATGGAGGGCTATAATACGCTCACAAAGGTCAGGTGTAGGAAGACAACGTGCATTGATCAATACTTGCTCTTTATCACTAGGGAATTCGTACAGACCGCGCATCTCCTGACGACTGTTGTGCGCCACACTCATATTGAGCGAGCGCTGCCATTTTTCGGAAATTGTAAAAATTCCAATACGCAATTCTCCTACCGGTCTGGTATATACCAATGGTAAAAAATTAGCCCATTTTTGATCTTCGAATAGTACCGCTTGCATACGCTGAGTTTTTTTCAAAGATAAAAATCTAAATCCCTGCCCTAAAATTATTATTCTAATCAGACAGACCCGCCTTTTTGAATACGTGTGCTAAATATGCACCTACGCCGACAACGCAAAATGGATATATGGGAGCGAAGTAACGCTGTTCTACAAATCCTAAGACCAATGCCAATGCGATGAAGATTGCAAATGGAAAAAGCATCCAAATCCGTTCATTCCAACCGTGTAATCGCGACAACAACAACAGCGCAAAAAGTCCAATAGGTGCGACTATGCTAAACATTAGTAAATAAAAAAACTTAATTCCTTTTTGAAAAATGGACATCTCCTTAAAAGATGGTCCGGGAAAATTCTCAAGTTTAAGTGGCATTAAAAATACACGCGCGTGACGGAGCTTATTTATCAAGTAATAATCCAATTGATGATTTTGCTTATAAGCAACTCTTAGCTGTTTCATATAACCCGTTAATCTATCTGCTGCTAATTGTCTCTTTTCCTCTGGAAGCTGAGACAATTCCCGATACTTCATTCGCAATGAAATTAATGTTTCTTTGGAAAACGACTGATCAAAATGTCTCTCTGGAAGTTGAGGTATTAGAGCACTGCTATCCGCACGAAAAAACCATTGGGGTAGAGATCCATCGGTCCAAAAAGGTTCTCCGTAGCCCATGTCAATGAGCAGGCCAGCGGCTTCTTGATATTCCTTGGTGTAAGTTGAATAACAATCCTCGACGGGAATAGCCAAAAAAATTCTTTTCCCGCTCACTTTCAAAGTATGCTGCGACCAAAGTCCCACAGATATCACGAGTGGCGCGATGGCCGTGAATCCATACCAAAACATTTTTTTCCAACTCTCTTTAAAGTTTACCAAAATGAGTAAGCCAACCAATGGGTAAACAACAAGCATTATTTGACGTAGAAAAACCGACCACGCCAGGAAAATACCAGCATAAAGAAAATACTTCCAATGAGATTGATGCAAGCCTTTGTTTAGAAAAAACAATGAAAAGATAAAAAATGAAATCGACAGACTATCAGCCATCATAAGATGATCGAAGACGCTGGTGAAAGAACTTAAAGTGTAAAACAAAAGCGTTAACTCGAATACAAGCTTGGTTTTAAAAATATCTTGAGCCCATTTTGCGAGAATCAAAATCGATATAATGCTAAGAGCTAATTGGCAAAAAACCATCCAGACCTTAGCATTTTGTTCGCCGATAATGGCGGCCACCGGCGTGTATAGCGGTACCACACCTGGCATTCTACATAAGTTCTCATATCCGTTTCCGTTCGCGAGTTCGGCCGCAGGACTATAATAGCCAAATGAATCTCCAGTCTCTATCGCGAAAATTTTTATAATTCTTTCTGGCTCCCAATATGAATAGTATTGGATAGAAAAATAAATAAACATCAGTAACTTGAAGGCTACTGCCAGTAAGACCCACTGTTTTTGTGAGATATTGGAGAGTTTATGTAGGATTTTTTTCATTTAAAATCCAACTGCTGTTCTCACGTGATGAATCACGTAGTCTATTTCGTCTTGACTCATTGGCACGTATAGAGGAATAATGATACTGTTATCTGCTGCGTCTTCTGATGCTGGTAGCTTTAGTCCCTGGCACTCGGAGCTGTAGGCGGATTCTCGGTGTGAAGTCATCACTCCTCTTCTCGTGCTAATACCAAGGTCCAGCAATCGTTGCATAAGTTCATTTCGACCGAGTGGACATTCGGTTTTTAAATAAATACTATAAGATTGATAATTTGTAAAATAATCTGGCTTTTCAACGGGTAATCTAAAGAAAGGAATATCAGAAAATGCCTCATGGTATTGCTGAGCTATTGCTCTTCTCTGTTCAATGATTGCATCTAATTTTTCCAGTTGTTTGATACCCACTGCGGCTTGAATGTCTGTAAGTCGATAGTTGTAGCCCACTTCCAGATGATCTTCGATAATTACCTTATCGCTAAGATGTCGCACACGATCGTTGACACTCATACCGTGTTGTCTCAAGAGTTTTAGTCGATCGTAGTATGCTTGGTTTGACGTAGTGATCATTCCTCCATCGCCTGTGGTGATTACTTTTCTTGGGTGTAATGAAAAACAAACTAAATCAGAATGCGAACCAATCTTTTTTCCTTTGTATGCCGATCCAGCAGCGCATGCTGCATCTTCAATGAGTATGAGGCCGCGTTTTTCGCATAGGGTTTTGAATGCATCAATATCAGCGGGCATGCCAATTTGATGAACGATAAGAATCGCCTTCGTCTTATCAGAAATTTTTCTTTCTACATCTGCAATGTCTATGTTGTAAGTCTCAGGATTTACCTCTGCGAATACTGGTGTTGCGCCAACATATTTGATACAGTTTGCGGTGGCAATATAACTCATGCTTGGGCATATTACCTCATCCCCTTCTTTCACTCCTGCTACGATCATCGCTAGATGAAGAGCTGTAGTACAATTGCTAACAGCGACAGCATAATTAGCACCTGTATAGGCCGCAAAATTCTCCTCAAATTCCGCCACCCGTGGCCCTTGCGTAACCCAGTTGGTAAGAATAGTATCGTAAGCCAATTGAGCCTCCTCTTTACCTAGGTAGGGTTTCGCTACCGGAATTTTCATTGCCTTTACTTCGCTCATTTTTCCCAATTTTTTACTTGTATTTCTTCAATTAAATTTTTATCCGCCATTAGATTTTTGTAATAGTCGATTGTCTCTTTCAAACCTTCATGAAAATTGACAGAAGCCTCGAAATTGGTAATTCTCAAAAACTTCGCGGGGTCTACCCAAAGGCGCGGCACATCGGCTGGTCTATCGGGTTGAAAATCTATTTCCATATTTCCTTTTAGTCCCATAGCATCAATCAAGTCGGTAAGCAATTGTTTCATTGTAATCTCCAATCCTGTTCCGATATTGATTATTTCCCCTGTAATTCCATCAATGCTCAGCAATTGTGCTAATGCACGGGCAGTATCTTTGACATAAAAGAAATCTCGTGTCACGCTTCCGTCTCCGAAGATTATAGGCGCCTTGCCGTAGAGCATTTGAACGATACTTCGAGGAATAACTTCTCCTGCATCTCCTTCGTAATGGGCACGTGGTCCATAATTGTTGAAGATTCTTGTGATGGTCACATCTAAGTCATAACACTTGAAATAGGAATACGCATAATTTTCACCTGCAAGCTTGCTACTTCCATATACCGTTTTTGGTAAGGGAATACCAGACTCGTCTATAGGAAATTGCTTGATATCTCCATAAATTTCGGAAGTAGAGATGTAAAAATATTTCTTCACTTTGTTGGCTCGTGCAGCTTCTAGCGTATTCAGACTGCCCTCTGCATTTACCAAGTGATTTTCAAATGGACTATGGATAGAATGTCGAACACCCAGACATGCCAAGTGATATACTACCTCAACATCTTTCATAATCGCCACCAAACTACTTTGCTCGAGGATATCACATTCTTCAAATGTAAAATTTGAATATGTCATAGCATGGCTTAGATTCTCCACTTTACCATTTACTAAATTATCGATTGCCACTACATCGTGTCCTAATGAAAGAAGTTGGTCCACTAAATGGGATCCTATAAACCCTGCACCACCGGTGACTAAAATTTTCATGATTGCGATGGATTATCTAAGTTGAAAATATTATCAATTAAAAAAACAGGTCTCCGCCTCGAAGCATCGAGGGTACGCCAAAGATACTCGGCAATGATTCCCAATGAAATATTGGTGATTCCAAAACCAATCATCAATATTGACACCAGAGCAGGCCATCCTGCTGATAAATCATCATACATTAACTTTCTGAAGACGATGTAGACGGTCCACAACGAACCGATGATAAACATCGTAAAACCTAAGACGGTAACAAAACGAATCGGTGCATAAGAAAATGCTACAAATGAGTCTATAAACAATTTTACCTTTTTGCTCAATGTCCATTTGGACTTTCCTCGCTTTCGAATTGTTTTATTATAAAAAATAAACTCCTGCTTATATCCAAGAGTTAGGATTTGTAAAAAAAGTGATGAGTTGGCTTCTACATTGGCGTTGACTTGCGCCTGTACCTTTTGATTAAACATTACCACATCAAAGCCCTTTTCAGGATAAGATGAAATGGCATATTTCTTCATCATATAACTATAGACCTTAGAAAATGTTTTCTCAACAAAACCATTTTCTGTTTCAGATCGAGTAGCCCAACAAATGTCGAATTGCGCATTACACTTTTGGTAAAGCTGTCTTATCAAATCCAGTGGATCTTGCAGATCAGCATACATAAAACAGATATACTGCCCTGTTGCATGCATGATTCCCGCTCTCAGAGCAGCATGTGACCCAAAATTTTTCGAAAGCTTTATGACCTTACCTTCATAAAATTCATGTTTTGAAGAAAGTAGCAAAGGCACTGAATCATCGGTAGAACCATCATCAACGAATATTACTTCAAAGCCAAGATCCGTATTCTTCGAAAAAAAAGAATTTAATTCCGATACCAAAAAAGGGATGTTCTCAGATTCATTTAGAAACGGAATAATGACTGAAATTTTTTCTCTCATGATCAACGGATCTGCTTATTTAAATACGCTCAAAATTGCCACTTGTGCAAGGTAGTCAATGAAGAAATTATTTTAAAATTTAAACTATTATGGAGGTTCATTGAGGGCAAGTTACGCAAAGTGACACCAGACTCAATAAACTCTGACCCTTCCGCTTGATGATGAGCTTTTAGCGCATCAAAAAAAACTTTCCCTACTCCTTTGCCTCTCATTGCAGGGTCAATAACGGTAAATTTCCACATCGCATATCTAGCCGCTTCAACTCCTGCTGTAGTTTGTTGATAGTAAATCATAAATGCAGCAGGTTTTTCTTCTACATCTAGAACGGCTATTTGTTGAGTGGGGTCTTCGAAGGCTGAGGCGACCCATTTCTCATAAAGTTCGTCTGCCTTTTGAGTTGAGAAACGAGGATCGGCATGAAATCGTTGTGTAACAAAGGCACCTTTCGAATATTCCAACATCAGGGCTTTATCTTCTGCTCTTGCATATCTCAAATTGGGAATATGCGCAGGCTTAACGAATTCCTTCAAATTGAATTTACTGTATACCCAACTTTCGATGAATCGAAAACCTTCTTCCTCTGCGCCTTGAATGACAGACAAATCTAAAGAGGGGATACGCGCTGAAATAAAATCAATTTTGTTTTCATTCAACCAGAGGTTGACATTCTCCATCAATTTTTTGGTGATTTCAAAACGCTCAACGGCGCTATCCGAAAATGGGATGATGTGTTCAAGTATTGCAACGCCAAATCCAAAGTGTTCGGTATCCCATGGTGATTTTCGGAGAATGGCTACGCCCTTTAAAGTCGATTCGTTATATACCTTAACAACTACCGTATTTTGATTTGCAGCCAACCTTTCAAATTGATCTAATAACAATGCTTTGGCCGATTGATTGGAAAAGTCGCGATCTTCAAAATACCTACCATATCTAGAAGCGTCAACGGCTTGTTTGCGCTCAATCTCAAGCCATTCACTTGGCTTTACAATGATAGTATTTAAAGATACGCTCATATATTAATATGAATTCAATGCATCAATCACACGACTTACCATATCGTCGGTGAGTTCGGCGTACATCGGTAATGAAACACAATGCGCTGCCAAATATTCAGCATTCGGGCAATCGCCTTGCTTATAACCTAAATGGGCGTATGCCTTCTGGAGGTGACATGGCACGGGATAATGCAGAGCAGGATAAATTTCGTGCGTATTCAAATACTTCATTAAATCTTCTCTATCGGGAGTTGTGATTACGAATAAATGAAAGATGCTATCAGCCCATTCTGGTTGATGTTGCATCACAATTCTATCATTCTTTACTTCGTGTAAATATCTTTTCGCAATTGCTCTTCTGCGATTATTCCATCCTTCCAAATATTTCAATTTCACTTGCAGTGAAGCTCCCTCTAGTCCACCCATTCTATAGTTGTAGCCAATTTCATCATGATAATATCGAACAGTGCTACCATGATTACGCAAAGAAAGAAGATGCTTATAGTATGCCTCGTTATTAGTAGTGATTCCACCAGCCTCTCCACATGCCCCTAAATTTTTTCCGGGATAAAAACTAAAACAAGCCATCTCACCGAAGGTGCCGACATTGTGCCCTTTGTAACGCGCTCCCTGTGCTTGAGCTGCATCCTCTATAAGATACAAACCATGTTTGTCGCAGATTGCTTTTACAGCATCTATATCAAATGGCTGACCGTAGAGGTGAACACCAGCGATGGCCTTTGTTTTTGAAGTGATTTTCTCTTCAATTTTGGTAACGTCGATCTCCCATGTATCGGATGTGCAATCAACAAAAACAGGCGTAGCACCAGCATGTGATACTCCCCAAGCAGTAGCAATAAAAGTATCTGCGGGTATTATCACCTCGTCTCCTTGTCCAATGCCTAAAGCCAACATCGCCAAGTGCAATGCAGTGGTTCCGTTGTTTACTCCTACTGAGTATTTGGATCCTATATATTTAGAAAAATCTTTTTCAAATTGCTCTACGAATGGCCCACCCGAGAAGGCAGTATTTTCATATACTTTTTCGAACATCTCAAAGATTTCCGCCTTTATTTGTTGATGTTGACCTTTAAGATCGAGGCAAGGAATTTTTGTTAATACTGTGCTTTCTGTGCTCATGTTTTTTTTTCTACCTATCGGTTACTTTCTTTAAAATCTTGGCTGGATTGCCCGCTACAATCGAGTTAGCTGGGACGTCTTTTGTTACTACGGAGCCTGCTCCTACTATAGCATTCTCGCCTATAGTAATACCACATAATATTGTGACGCTGCTTCCGAGGGAAGCTCCCTTACACACTCTTGTTTGCTCCACATGCCAATCAGCTTCTGTTTGCAAACTCCCGTCTGCATTGGTAGCTCTGGGAAATCGATCGTTGATAAACGTCACATTATGCCCAACGAAAACATTGTCTTCAATATGAACACCTTCACAAATAAATGTGTGACTTGAGATTTTGCAGTTTTTTCCAATGAAAGCACCCTTCTGAATTTCAACAAACGCTCCCACCTTGGTGCCGTCATCGATGGTGCAGCCATAGGCATTGACAAAATTGAAAATGCGCACATTCTCACCGATGGTGACATTGTTGAGCGATTGCTTATCGTTGTTTATGGTGACTACTTCCATGTTAATGTTCTATTTTAATTTCCTTTCCGCCTTGTTTTATAGACTTTTGAGAAGCCTCTAAAATTTTAATCGTATTGAGGCCGCTTTTCCAAGAAGCTATCGGAGTGGTACCGGCAGTAATTGCCGAAATAAAGTCACGCGCCATACCACTCAAGGCCTCAGCACTTCCGAGTTTCGGAATAAACACATCTCCTACTCTATAATCCACCAAAACACGTTGTTTCTCTTCATCCGAACTTACACTGTGAGCGGTATCGTAAAGCCTTATTTTTTCGGTTGGCTCCATGTCATTGAAGACAATCATTTTCTTGTCTCCTCCCACGAGCATCATTCGAATCTTTACTGGTGATGACCAAGAACAATTGAAATGTCCGATGATGCTTGACTGATAATTTACTGTCAGATAAGCTATATTCTCAATACCGTTGTGGATATGACTTACTCCTGTAGCATTCACGCTTACTGGAACATCATTGATTAAATAATCGAGGATAGAAATGTCGTGCGGCGCAAGGTCCCAAAGCACGTTTACGTCTTGTTGAATGAGTCCGAGATTGATTCGGGTTGAGTCAAAATATTTGATATTCCCAATGGTGCCATCATCAATAAGTTGTTTCATTTTTTGTACCGCTGGTGTATACAAGAATGTATGGTCGACCATAAGCACCTTGTTAAACTTCTGCGAAAGCTCTATCAACTCAAGGGCGTGAGCTACGGTATCTGTCATTGGCTTTTCTAGCAGCACATGCTTGCCGCTTTCTAGGGCCTTTTTCGCCAATTCAAAGTGAGTGAACACCGGGGTCGCCACCACTACAGCGTCTACTTCTGGATCTTTCCAAATAGAATCGATGTCAGTGGAAGTTTCAATTTGGGGATAGTTGGCGCGTGCAACTTGCAAGCGTTCGGGGCGGAGGTCCACTACCAATTTCACTCTCACGTCGGGTATCGAAGAAAAATTTCGCACCAGGTTTGGGCCCCAATAGCCAAAACCTATTATCACCACATTTATCATTTGATTTTTGTTAAGGCGCACAAATATAAAGGCTAGCAGTGGAACATAGATGCTTTTTTTCTTTTTCTAAGTTGTGTTATCGTTTAATAAAATATGCATTAAAAAACTACCTCGAAATTAACAACGCATGTCCATAAGTAGCAAGGGTTGTAGCACGTTGAACAAAAGTGATTTATCTATGTTTGAAATATCAAATTAAGGAGCAAGAAGACATGAAGATGCAAGAATTCACCATCAAAGATCTCGAAAATTTTTCGGGTATCAAGGCGCACACCATCAGAATATGGGAGCAGCGCTATGGACTGCTTGCACCCGATCGTACTGATACAAACATTCGCAAGTACACCGATAAGGATTTAAAATTCCTGTTGAATGTTTCGTTGTTGAACAACCTTGGCTACAAGATTTCTCAAATTGCTACCATGTCTGAAGATCAGATGAGAGAGGCAATTAGCAGACACGCAGCAGCTCAACAGCCCGAGCAACACTTCTTGCACATGCTCAAAATCAGCATGCTCAATTATGATGAAGAATTGTTTAATGAGGTTATTGAACAGTATATCAATGAAAATGGAATGGAGCGCACCTTCAAGGAAGTGATCATTCCTTTTATGAAACAGATTGGAATTTTATGGCAAGCAAATGTGATTTGTCCAGCGCAGGAACACTTCATTTCTTCGATGGTCCGCCAAAAGATTTTTTCTCAAATAGACAATCTGCCCCTTATCCCAAAGACTAATTATGTGCCTCACGTGCTTTATTTACCAGAATTAGAGATACACGAATTGTCTCTAATAATGATGCACTATTTGTTGAAATTGAGAGGTTATCGCAGCATTTTCTTAGGACAAAGCGTGCCATTTGAAGACCTTTTGCAAGTTTATCAGCGTTTGGGCGAGGTAAAGTTTGTTTCAATTTTCACCACCAATCCTTCAACAGTTTTAGTACCTGACTATTTGAAAAAGATTACTCAGATTTTTGCTGATACAGGTTGTGAATTCCACATTACTGGCAATAACCTACAGGGAATCAAGTCTCCAGACCCATCAATAATACATATATATAGTAATTCAGAAGAACTCTCTCGCCACCTATAATTGCGAGAATAAAATGAGTCAAAGCCCTCCTTCGGAGGGCTTTTTTTTTGCAATTCCACTGGAATTCAAAACTTTCGCCCAAACAACAAACTCTTGAAACCCCCGTTAAGCCTCAAAAAATGAAATTTGTTTAATCTTTTTAAGAAAATACTTAAACATAAATTTGGAACGGGACTTTTTCTGTTTAATATTTGTCCTCGATAATTAAACAAATAAAAAAATGAGTACCTTAGAGTTTAACCAAATGTTGACTAGCAACGCCAAGTATCTCAAAGGCTTTGCGTACAATTTTACACGCAACGTGGAAGATGCTGAAGACTTGCTTCAGGATACCATGCTCAAAGCTCTTCGTTATAAAGAGCATTTTCAGGAAGGCACCAACTTCAAAGGTTGGTTATTTACCATCATGAGAAATATCTTCATCAATAATTATAAGCGCAGGAAATTGCAAAATACCATCACTGACCAGACTACCAATCAGTTTTACTTAAACTATGGCAAGGTTTCAGAAGATTTGGTGAACATGCGCGCCAACGAAAAAGACATCAACAAAGCGATTACTGGATTGACTTATGAATTCAGAACTCCATTTCAGATGTTCATGGACGGATATCACTACGATGAGATCGCAAGCGCTATGTCTATTCCAATGGGAACTGTGAAAAGTAGAATTTTCCACGCTCGCAAGCGCTTAATGGAAGATTTGAAAGACTTCAGATAAAAATTAGACTGCGCGAAGTTTCGCCAAATAGTGAAAGTTCGCATCGCGGTGGATAATATCACAATGAAGGCCTGCCTTATCGGCGAGCTCTGTCAATAAAACGGGATCGATGTATATCCAATCAAAAGGATCTGCTTGGATCCCTTTGTATTTTAGTTTGAATTCGACTTTTCCATAATAATCGGCTTTTGAATTAAAAGCCTGCTCGGCATTCATGGTATTGTAGAGAATGTCTGTGGAATCACCGATGATATAGCCTTTTGGCGCTAAAAGTCTTTTTAAATGTTTGAGCAACTTTAACGTCTCCTCTTCACTGCCCATGAGTCCAAGTCCATTCATGAGAAGCAAAATTGTATTGTATGGAATTCCTCTTAAATCGAAGATATCTTCGTTGAGAATTCGCTTCACACCACGTTGACGTAGGACTTCACAAGCCAAAGAGGACCGTTCTATTGCTGTCACATCAAGCTTTCTTTTTTGGAGAATGAGCGAATGACAACCTGCACCTGCACCTACATCAAGCACACTTCCCTTGGCATATCGGAGAGCCAATCGCTCATAGCCCTTCATCTGCTGGTAGTTTCTGAAAAACAACGAGGATAACATGTCTTCATCTCGTTTTCCATTGATGAATACCTGAATCTTTGCGTCTTTTCCTGAGTGGTAATAATCGAAAATAGCGGCCCCAATGGGATCTCTTCTTATTACATCATCACTCACCTGTGGCATACGCTGCATTCGACAAAAATACCGAAAAGGCGAAATTAACATCACCATTAAGCAACCTTTTTGAGTAAATTTGTAGTCTACCTTTCAATTAAGTATATAACCGATGCGAGCATTCTGTAAGATTTTATTGTCGTTTTCCATTTTGATAAGCGGCAGTGTTAAAGCGCAGCTAGCGATAGATTCGTTGTCCATCCAACAATACGTGCAAGATATTCTTCTTGGTTCTGGTATCCAGGCCACCAATATTTCTTTTAATGGTTGTTTAGATCAAGTAGGCTATCTCCAAAACGGAGGTTCGGCTGCATTAGGATTAGAAAGTGGAATTATTCTAGGTTCGGATGCCGTGGCTAACATTGCAGGTGCCGGAGAATTTATGGATCCATTTCAATGCGCCACATCGTCAGGTGACCCGGATCTCCTTTCTATTGCTAATTCAGTCCCACCTCTCATTGGTCAAAACTTTAACGTTACTGGTGTCAACGAACAAGCTATCTTAGAGTTTGACTTTGTGCCAACAGGAGATACTCTTCGCTTTCGCTACGTATTTCTTTCAAGTGAGTATGAAGCTTGGGAAAACAGCCAATTCAATGATATTTTCGCGTTCTTTCTAAGCGGCCCCGGAATAACTGGTCCTTATGCATCACCCGCGGGTTTTCCAGGCGGTGCCATCAATATCGCTGGAGTACCAAACGCTGATCCACCACTTCCGATCACAATCAGTTCGGTGAATGCCGATCTTAACTCAGAATATTATGTATTGAATGAGGGTACAGCATCTGTCAGCGGTTATACCGTTGTATTAGAAGCTATCGCCGAAGTAGTTTGTGGCGAAACATACCATATCAAACTTGCTATTGCAGACGGAAGTGATACAGCACTAGCGAGTTATGTTCTCCTTGAAGAAGGTTCTTTCTCTTCTAATGCAGTTGTTGATGTGTCATTAAACCTCAATGTTGGTGGACCAGACGCAAACGTGTTATTTGAAGATTGCGGTGAAGCAAGTCTTGTCTTCACGCGTGCCCCAGTTTCAAACCTTGAAGTAGAGGATATGGTGATTATCGAATGGGCTGGTACCGCAATAATGGGTGTTGATTATACAACCATGCCAGATACACTAATCTTCCCTCCCGGTGTCAACTCACTCTCATTTACTATTGACGCTTTCATCGATGGTCTTACAGAAGGGACAGAAAGCGTAGAAATGAATATCCTCAATCTTGGAGCTTGTAATGGCTCTGGCTTGGTGTCCAATTTTGACTTCTTTATTCAAGATTTACCAGAACCTTTGGTGGTAGAGGGCTACAATGAGTCCATTTGTAACGGTGTCACACTAGAACTTGAACCTATCATTACTGGAGGATATGGCAACTACGGATACTCGTGGAACACTGGTGCGGTTACCCCAACAATTTCTGTCAGCCCTACTCTTGATGCATCGTATGTAGTCACTGTAAGCGACACTTGCGGTATGCCCTCAGATGATGGAACGTTCCTCATAACAGTTTTACAATTCCCTCCCGTGGAAGTGGAAATCACCAATGGTGATATCCTTCTGAACTGTAATGATTTTGTAGACATATTTGCCAACGCATCTGGTGGCGACGGAGTTTACGAATACGAATGGACAGATGAAAACGGTAATAACCTTTTCGGTTTTGGCAACTCTTTGTTCTACGGCTCGTGGAATGGTGAAGGCCAAGTAAATGTGACGGTAACCGATGGTTGTGGTCTTACTGCATCAGATGTAATCAATGTCGATTTAAATGTTCCAGATCTCATTGTCAACGTGCCCGCAAGCATTGATGTC
The DNA here is from genome assembly GCA_044371755.1 of Flavobacteriales bacterium. Lineage (GTDB taxonomy): Bacteria > Bacteroidota > Bacteroidia > Flavobacteriales_D > Sanyastnellaceae > JAIXWP01. The sequence goes on from JBILSZ010000009.1 coordinate 34,611, forward strand.
ACTTGCAACACTCCGTATGTTTTCACTGTTAATCCTACAGGTGGAGAAGCTCCTTATAACTATTCTTGGCAATTAAATGGCGTATTCGACTGGATGTTTTTTGGAAACTCCTACACTCTGAATGTTGATGAACCCGGCACTCTCACAGTATTTGTTGGAGATGCATGTGGTCAAAACCAAGAGCATGAAATTCCATTCCAAATCGTTAGTCCTCCAGTTACATTTGATCTGCCTGCTGAAGTGGTTGGAAACTGTTCTACCATCTTTAACGTGCAACCAACAAACGTCACCGGATCGGGAGGATATTCATATCAGTGGTTGGCAAACGGCGTTTTGTTCTCAACTGCCGCTGCCATCAACAACAACTTTACACAAAACACCGCGCTATCGTTGACCATCACTGACGCTTGCAGCCAGTCTGGACAAGGCACTACACAAATTGTAATGAATAACCCTGCAATCAGTTTGTCATTGGGTACGGATATAAATGCTTCTTGTATTGACACCACATTTATCGCTCCTACCATTGCTGGTGGTAGTGGTGGCTTTGAATACACATGGATGGTTGCCGACACTGTATATTCAGATGCAGTCAGCATCGATTTACAATCATTTGAAACGGTTTCAGTTGCTCTTTCAGTTATTGATAACTGCGGAACAACAGCAGCTGACGAAATCAGCTATATCATTCCAAATATTCCAATCACCTTTGTACAGCATCCAGATACTACTGTGTGTCCAAGTTCAGACGTGAATTTATTTGCAATTGCCTCTGGTGGTGAAGGTGGTTTTGAATACCAATGGACAGGTACAGGTCTCGACAGTACCCATGTTCGTTACAATAATCTCTACGCATCACTTCCAGTGAACATTACAGCTACGGACATTTGTGGCAAGAGCAATTCGACTATTATCAATGTGGTGGTAGCTCCGGTAGATGCCATATTTGCTTCACAAGAAATTGATGAAGACAGATATCTCTTCACAGACTACTCTTCATCTACCATTGATCCAATCTATTTGGATTGGTATGTCAATGGTGAACTAGTATCGAACGAAAGTGAATTTGACTATCAATTCGATGGATTGGGATCAAACGTGGTCTTGTTGCAAGCCACCAATCAAATCGGATGTTCGGACACTACGAGCGCTGTTATTTTCTCTGAACCGCTTGTGTACATTCCAAGCGCATTCACTCCGAATGGAGACGGCATCAACGATGCATTTTTCGTGAAGGGAGGAAGCATTCGCGAATTCGAATTCAGAGTATTCGATCGTTGGGGGAATGTGGTGTTTGAGTCGCGCGATCCTGAAACTCCATGGCTCGGTGATTTCCAAGGTGGAGATTACTATATCACCACAGGAATCTACAATTATACCTTGAAGGTAAAAGGATTTAAAAATGAAGCTTTGGAAAAAGTTGGTACGATACAGATCGTCAGATAATTTTCAATAAAAAAATATAACTTGCGGCCGCTAAATCACACAATATGAGCGGCCGCATTTTTTTTATACCAGTTCTAATCACACTTGTTTATTCCTTTCAATTTTATCCTTCAATCGAAGGCAAAAAGAGAATTGAGTCAGCGACTTTGTCATCAAAAAATGATAGTATTGATGATCCTTTCAACTATTTACAGTCGTGCATGAATGGCACATTTGATAGTGAATTACAAAGCCAGCAAGACTCAGATTTTTTTCATATCAATTTACGAATGCTCCCAATTTGGTCTGAATATTCTAGTGATAAGCATTTTTATCTGTATGTAGAACAAGCGGTAGCGACGACTCTGGATAAACCGTATCGCCAAAGAATTTATAAAGTAGAGAAGCTTGACGACAATAACTTTGTGAGCCACATCTATACTATGGTTGAACCAGAAAGACTCATAGGTAAAAATGGATCGGCCCAAATATTCAAAGAAATCTCACCAGATTCACTGACGCGCAAGGACGGTTGCGAGGTATATCTCAAGTTCGACCCCACCAAACAAAACTTCAGTGGATCAACTGGCGAGAAGACATGTGCCAGCGACCTTCGAGGGGCAAGCTACGCCAGCTCCAAAGTGACCATTGAAAAAGACATGATGATCAGCTGGGACCAAGGCTTTGACAAAGATGGGAAACAGGTATGGGGTGCAGTAAAGGGAGGCTATATATTTAGAAAAAAGAGTTAATCTTCTTCTGTTCGACCTTCAAGAGCCACTAAAAGATCAGCGATAAGGCCTACCTTATCATCTTCTTTGTTTGAGGTAATAAAGGCTCGCGCTAATGAAGAGCCCTCTAAAAGTTCCTGTTCTGGAATAGCATCGTCCATACTCTCTATGATAGTCAGGCATTCAATCGCTTCCTCATAGGTGCCATCAATGGCCAACTCTACTATGAAAGCAACGTCATTGACGGGCTGCAAGCCAGAACTCCAAATAAAACTAAGTATCTCCTTTCTGCAAGCTTTAAAGTCAGGGTTTTTCAAAGCATCAACAAATACATCCTCCACACCCGACACCTTCAGAGAAGAGAGCATTTCACCAATCTCTGATTTGATAATCAAGTTGGGGGTGGTGCAATAAACCGCCACCAATGGTTGAACCAATTGACTATTCCCTTCTTCCTGGCAACGGTGCACGGCCTTCATTACGACCGTATCATCACCGCTGAAAAGATCCTTTTTGATATCCTCTACAATCTTCGATTTTATGGTATTGCTCATGGTGCAAAGATAATTATTTGAAGTGAGGCAACTTCGTTGTATTTTTGATTGTCATAATACCAAAGAAAAAAACACAAAAATGAAAAGAGTTCTTGCCATCATTGCCCTTTTTGCTGGTCTTTCAGCTGGAGCACAAAATATCATCACTGCTGAAAACATCAGCATTGAAATCACCAATGAAACTTCACGCGAAGCTCTTGGCACATTACGCAATGATTTGTCGGCACAGGGTATTAACTTTACCTATAGCCCACAATTCGACAACAACCGCAAACTCGTTGCGATTTCTTATCGTGTTGCACTTACTAGCGGCACCATACTCGGCGAAGTAAAACAAGCCACTGTAAATGCACCTGGTTCTAAAACAAAGTTTACTCTGGCCAAGCAGGATGGCGTATTCAAAGTGACTTGTCTCGACAAGTGCAACTAAACTAGATATTCCTTTTGGATAATAAGCCGAATTTGATTTTCAGATTCGGCTTTTCTTTTTTCTGCAGCCTCTATTGATTCATGCACCGAGCGATGTTCGATTTGCTTAAGGTGCGGTTCCAATTTAGCACATGCCCCACGAGCTTTCTCTGATAAAATATAGCTGTCAAATTTTTCAGCTATATAATTTATGGCTTGGGAATTTGGATGAATCATATCTTCGGTATAAAACCGATAATCTCTCAATTCATCTAGCAGAATTTCGTATGATGGAAAATAGTTGACACATTCATACAATGCTTCAAGACGTTCGCAAAGCATTAATAACCGTGCTTTTGATCTTTGATTTTCTATGAAGCCTTCTCTCAAATGCCTCACTGGGCTGACGGTCAGGATTATTTTTAATTGAGGATTAAAGCGCAAGAGGGCTTCCAAGGTTAGCTGAGCCGCCTCCATCATGCCATCCAGATCGCAAAGTTTTTTTTCAAACTGCTGCTGCGGTAGGCGATGACAATTGGCTACAATCATTTGATGATCTTTATGCCAATAACCCATTGCTGTGCCAAAGGTGAGCACGAGCAATTTGGAATTCGAAAGGAACGTATGACTGCGATGAATGTCCTGCTCAATTCGGGAGATCAGAGCACTGGTAGTTTCGTGGTGATACGAACCGTGATGCGCCAACGACACCCATCCGTGGCTGGACTTCACAAGCTCCGCCTCTGAAAATCGTGTGGCATCAATTATTTGTTGTAGGCCTCGAAAAATAGCATTTGGATGAAAAATAATACCGTGTGCTCCGTTATCTACATCGAAACGATAACGCTTTAAATGAGAACTGATATTTTCACTGAAACAGGAGCCAATAAACATGATCTGATCATGATGATTCAAATTCATTTTGGATTCACCAACATCAAGCTCTGTTCTAAACTTCATTTCAGTGTATTTAATAATTCATTTGCGTCAATACCATTCCCGCATTTAAAATGGCCTTCAGGACAAACTTTTTTTCCATGCAATCCACAGGGACGGCAAGATAATTTTTCTTTAGTTTCCACAATGCTAGAATCTACTGACAACGGGCCAAAACCGAATGAAGGTAAGGTACTGCAAAAAACAGCGGTGACTGGCGCATTCATAGCTGAACATAAATGCAATGGGCCACTATCATTAACGAAATTTCTTTTTGCCCTGCTCATTAAGGCTGCACTTTGAAGCAATGACAATTGCCCTGCAATCACCAGTACATTCTTGTTAGTCACCCGTTTCTTTAGCTCCTCGCACAAGACTTTATCACCAGGACCTCCATTCAAGTAGACCTTCTCCTCTTTGACATCATTGATTAGTTTGACCCATATATCCAGCGGCGTCTTCTTCGTCTCCCAAACCGAAGCTGGACTAATGGTAATAAATGGATGACTTGTAAGATCAGCAATCTTGGCGTAATCTCCATCAGCTGGATACAGCCGCGGCGGCATCAAAGGCACATCTTGCCACAATTGTAAAACAGCATGATTGCGCTCGACTTCGTGCATGCTTGATTCGCTATGGATAGATATCAGATGGTCTGCAGTGCGATCGAATAAAAAAGAAAGTGGATTTTTTTTAAAACCCAATTTCAACTTAGCTTTTGAAAAGGCTGTTAAGATTCCTGAAGAAAGAAACCGATGGAGATTAATCACCACATCATATCCTTCACTTCTCACTGTCTTCAAAATACGAAGCAGCGACGCGTACTTACCATTCTTTTTATCCCAAACTAAAAGCTTATGAATAAATGGATGTGCGCTGAGTAAACTCTCGTTTCCTTTTCTGACTAAAAAATCGATTCTCGCATGTGGGTGCGCTTTATGAATGGATTCAAGCACCGAGGTAGCAAGAATCGCATCACCGATGAAAGCTGTTTGAATGACGAGAATTTTCTTCATGATATCAGACTGCTACTTCAAAATCGCGCAATGCGTCATTGAGAGACGTTTTGAGATCAGTACTTTCTTTTCTTTTTCCAATAATTAGAGCGCAATTGACCTGATAGTGGCCCGCAGGAAACTCTTTGGTATAACTGCCTGGGATCACTACGCTTCTTTCGGGAACCTCACCAATGTAGGTAATTGGCTCCTTGCCGGAGACGTCGATAATTTTAGTGCTTTTAGTCAATACCACGTTAGCACCTAGCACTGCTTCTTTCTTTACGCGTACACCTTCCACCACTATCGAGCGAGAGCCAATGAAACAGCCATCTTCGATGATCACGGGAGCTGCCTGCAAAGGTTCTAATACTCCGCCTATTCCTACTCCACCGCTAAGGTGAACATCCTTTCCAATTTGCGCACAACTGCCCACCGTGGCCCATGTATCTACCATAGTGCCACTTCCCACGTAGGCTCCGATATTCACATAAGAGGGCATCATGATCACACCTCTTTCTAAAAACGCTCCATAGCGAGCTATAGCGTGAGGTACTACGCGCACTCCGAGCTCTGCGTAGTTCTTCTTCAATTCCATTTTATCGTGAAATACAAAGGGGCCCACTTCAATGACCTTCATTTGTTGAATGGGAAAATAAAGAACTACTGCCTTCTTTACCCATTCATTCACCTGCCAGTCACTGCCCACGGGTTCCGCTACACGCAACTTTCCAGTATCCAGCATGTCAATCACATTGCGGATTGCATTTTGCGAGGCTTCGCTGCTTAATAGGGTGCGATCGTCCCAAGTATTTTCTATGATTTGTCTCAAATCAGAATGTCCCATGTCTATGAATTTTTGCCAAAAATAGCATTGAATGCTCCGCATACCTAACTTTGCTAAATGTATAAAGCACTGGGCATTGATTATGGCTTAAAGCGCACGGGACTTGCTATCACTGATGCACTCCAAATGATCGCCTCTCCCCTTGAGACGATTGAAACGCCTTTGCTGTTTGACTTTTTACAAAAGCTTTTTTCAAAAGAAAAAATAAATGTACTCGTAGTTGGAGAAGCGCGTCATCTAGATGGCAATGCCTCCGATATAACAATCGCTCAACAAAAATTTTGTGATGAACTCACAAGAAAATTTCCTGATAAAAAAATCGTTCGCATTGATGAAATGTTTACCAGTAAACTTGCTTCGCAGGCTATGCTTATGGGCGGCATGAAAAAGAAAGATAGAATGGTGAAAGGGAATCTGGATAAAATCAGTGCGGCAATTATTCTCCAAAGTTATTTAGAGAATAAATAGTATCTACGCCAGTCTCACCACTGTAAGCTTTAGCTGTGTTGGATCAAATACTTCGACCAGATAATTAATTAGGCCAGCCTCCAAAAAATCTGTGTATTGCGCCACATTTATGACACGCTCCTGTGGTTGATCTCCTGGAAATACTTCGGTAAAAATCTTTTCCAATTGTTGAATCCGCACTTCTTCTTTTGACTTGATGGCACGAATCATCTTCTTTTCGAGATTCTCAATTGCACTGATGAGTTTTTTTCTTTCACCTGCCGCAGAATTCTCAAGGGTAGGATCGAGAGCTTTCATTTTTGCGGTAATAGAATCAAATAATTCATTGGCTGTAACTCTATCATTGCTCAAATCTTCTGCATTGCTCTCTAGAATCCAACTCTGGATGATGGCATTTTTTCCGCTAAGAATATTTTCTATTTCAAGATTTAATTTTGAAAGTTTACTCAGCGTGGCTGCTGATAAAAGCAACGCACTGTCTCTTAATAAAAGCGTGGGGAATGGCACATTATAAAAATCAAAAACCTCTCGCAGTTGCAGCCAATAACTTAATTCCCCTGGGCCACCAACATAAGCAAGGTTTGGAAGTATACATTCCTGATATACGGGTCTTAATATTACATTCGGACTAATAGATTCAGGTCGTGATGAAGTGAGTGCTAATAAATCTTCGAGTGATTGGGGGCCTGTTCCCCAATGAAAGTTGCCGTCTTCAAATTTGATGCGTTCTCGAATTCCTTTTTCGATGTAAAACAAATTAACCTCTCGTGGAGTTACTTGCGCTTTGTAGCCCAGTGCTTCCAATTCTGCGCTTGTCTTTTTTACCAATTCAAAAGAAAATCGCTCTTTAATTTCTTTTTGAATTATTGGTGAAAATATTTTTTTCAACTCCGCATCATCCGCATCTAAGACGATCAGATTTTGATCACCAAATAAGGAATACACCAAATGTCTTGTAGCAGCTGCTAATGATGGTTTGCTATATGATTCTTTTAGAATATCAATAAAACGAAGTGCATCAACCGAGGTACCGAGTATTTGTGATAGCTCTTCGATAAAACTTTCTAGGCCATCAGTATCCAATCGTCCCACTGGACCCTTTGCTTCTGCATTCCAAATAATTTTTTTCTGAAATATTTCTATACTTTGGATTTCTTCAAAGTCATGATCTTCTGAAGCCATCCAATACACAGGTATGAAAGCTTTCGTTACATCCTCAGCAGCGAGCTTACGAGCAAGAGCAATGGTAGATGCTATTTTGTAAAGAAAATAAAGCGGCCCTGTAGCCACGCACAATTGATGCCCCGTGGTGACTGTAAAAGAATTCTCTTGTAGCAATCGCTCTATCAAAGCGTGATTGCTGTATTGCGCATTCTGCCTTTTCAAAGCCGCGACCAACGTTTCGCGATGAGCAAAACTTCTCGAGTTTGCATCTGCGATGATGCTCTCAACATTGGGCCTGTTTTTATAGAATTTTTTTACAGCAGGTGTACCGTGAAAATAATCTTTCACGAGAGCTGGCAGACTGCCTATGCTCAGTAAATCAAAGGATGACGACAACATTGCCGCGAAGGTAGTCAGATAAGACGTACGATGAAATGAAAAGGTGTTAACGGATGAGTTGCAATGTTCCTTGCTCGGACTTTTTCAACCAACCTTTGCCATCCTCAAAGACATTGTATGAAATTTCATAAACATACGTACCAGGGGCACCCGGCTTTCCATCCACGCCGCCGTCCCATCCAAGGGTAGGATCAGCTGTAAAGAACACCTTTTGGCCCCAGCGAGAGAATACGCACATTTCCCATTTGTCGATGGTGCCTGCCACTGGAATAAATTCATCGTTCTTCCCATCGCCATTAGGCGTGAAGGAATTGGGTACGTAAAATGGCTTTAGATCTAAAATTGGTTCAACTTTGGGCTTTTCAATAGTGACATCATCTCTGATTGGGCCTGGTTGTTCGGGATCGAAATTGGCAGGCACAGCGCGCAAATAAAAATTGTCTACGAAATAATATGCAAACTGCGAATTTCCGGGTACGCGGTCAACAATGGAGATAAAATTATCTTGCATGAAGACCCCGATGGTCATATTTGTAAATGCTTGATTGGCGACAAATCGGAACTGCACTTGCAACCAATTTACAGAATGTAACGTGGTATCAATTCTAAATTGTGGATTAGCTATTATCACTCCAGTACCTGACTGTGTAGGTTGGAAAGTACTAAACAGAACACTCAAATTAGAAGCGGCCAAACCAGCTGTAGAAACATCTGTTTTCTCACCATTTGTTATTCTAAACACCAACAAATACTCTTTGCCAACTTCAAGAGGTTCGGTGAATTGCGTAGAGATATATTCGCGAAAGTTAGTGCCCGGTGCCCCGGTTGCACAAAATCCCATCACCGCATTGCCTTCATGGGCATTCAACTTTGCGAGCGGGGTAATTGGCAAATCTGCTGAGGAACCTGCTGAATAATGAAAATAATCGGGAGAACCCAGCGTACTACCTGCATTGGACCAGCCGATGCATTTGCTAAATTGACCTGTATTGTCAGGTAAGGAAAGATACTCCTCAAAACTAGGATTGAACAATTGAGCCACGCTTATTTGCGCAGACAACAATAAAATCAATATTTGAAAAAGTATTTTCACTTATACATTATTGAATGTAAATATAAATAAATCGTGACAAGTTAGCTCAAATTTATTCCTTGACGTTAACAAATCTTGAAAAGTTGTCTACTTGTTAGAAAATACGGTCTTAGGACGGTTCCAGTCGAATACCCTCACTACGCCCACTTCTAGTCTAACGTTAGCCGAATTCCATACTGCGAGACTTGAACTGTATATGTCCCTTTGTCTGGAAATAATACTTGCCCTTGACTCTAGCCACCAGCCACTATTAATTTTATAGGTGACACAAGCCGCACCAGTAATGAGAAAAGTACTTTTAGAAGCCCTATTTACCTCGAATGGAACGCGCTCAAAATCGCCAGCTTCATTGATAAAGTCCATATACTGCGGCACGGAAACAGGAGAAGTTATTCGCATGATTCCTCCAATCTCAAAAGTTCCGGTAAGTCGCTCACTGATATTAATCCCTGGACTGAATACGCATGTGACTGGAAAATCAATTACTCTGTACTTCCATACCTCATCCGTGTAGTCAATTGTTTTTGTTCTTTCTTCAAAACCAGGTGAGATGAAAATAGTAGAATTCTCGATTATTTCATCATTTGAGAATTCGAAGGAATTGCGAATGCTATCGGGAGATAAATCTAATTGATCGATGGTATACAATCGTGTGCTGACGTTGGAAACTGAGACTCCAGCACGAAGGCCAAAATATGATGTGAAATAAATACTCAAATCAGCTCCTGCTACCAAACCGAATGATTGTTCGGCCGGGCTTTCTACAAATTGATTTATTGATTGAAAGTCATCAAAATTCCACTCTAAATTTGATATTGACATGGCTGGACCTCCGTGTAGGTGAAAGCCTCCAATGATGACTCCTTTTTTTCTTTTTATATCATCCCGCGCTACTTTGCGCAAAGAGTCGGTGTTGGTTACCACATCTTCCACTTCAACCTCAAGAACCTCTCCTCCAATAATGATTGTGTCGTTACTAAGAATTATAGAAGCCGAGCAGAACAAGGGGCTACATAAAAGAAAAAGCAATGCGACTAACGTCGCATTGCCTCTCACCTTTGGTTTCACACCTGACATAGTATTCATCCCGAGTTCGCAATTACTTCGGGCTAATATAGGTGGTACATTTAATTATTGCTTATCCTTATACACTGAAGCCTTGATTCTTCTGGTTGGCTTTTTAGGCGCAACCTCTTGTTTCTCTTCTGTGACAGGTAGTGCAACCTCAATTAATTCAGTTGCTATAACTTGTTCTTCTGAAGCTGCAATTTCTGATGAAGACGGCAGCGTTACAACTTCTGGGTAGCTTGGTTTTTCCTCTTTTACTTCTACTAAAGAAGAAGGAAATAAACACGACTCTCCTTTGGATTGATCTAATACTTTCACTGAACGCTCGCAAGCCTTCGTTTCGGTAACAATAAACTCTGGTTTAGCAGAAATTTCAACTGGCAAAACTTCTGTTTTAGTGTTGATCGAACTGGCCTTCGAAGCCGTCGCGTTCGAGTCAACGGATGTCCCAATTACTGCCACACCCAATACCGCCACCAATGCTAGGTACCAAACATTCAATGTTGAAGCATTCCACGAAAAGAATTTACTTCTCGCATACTTCTTTCGCATCGCTCCATAGACACCGGTACTCACTTCTGGTGAATAACCGTGCATGGTTTCTTTTACTTTATTAAAAAACATATCCTCACTCATCATCCAATCGTTTTGATTTTACTGATCTCTGCTAATTCTCTTTGTAAGTACGTTTTAGCTCTTGATAGTTGAGATTTAGAAGTATTGACATCTATTTCCAACATATCCGCTATTTCTTTATGCATAAAACCTTCAATTACATAAAGGTTGAACACTGTCTTATATCCTGTTGGGAGCTTGTTGATGCAGTGCATCATTTCCTCCGCCGTAAACTCCAAATCCTCTACTTCAATCGGGTCATTTTTGGACTTTACCAAATCATCCACATCTTCTTGATAGGCATGTTTCAGGTTTTTGCGGTAATGTGTAATACTCGTGTTTACCGCAATCCTCCTCAACCAACCCTCAAAACTGCCATCATGATGGTAGGTATGGACGTTGTTATATATTTTCACAAATACCTCTTGGAGCACATCCTCCGCTTCCATTTTATTTTTGGCGTAGCGTAGGCATATCCCGTAGAGCAAGGAAGCATACTTCTTGTAAAGAGTGTCCTGAGCGCGTTTATCGCCCCGAACACAACCCTCGATTATGCCCTTGATTTCCTCCATACATCAATAATAACTCAAAGGGGAAAATATTGGTTGCATCAGCCCTTTATTTTTTTGGGCTTCAATTGGTGATAATCTAAGAAATAGAGTACCCTGATACTAAAATTATTCGTTTGAGGAAGGCCCAATGTATAATCAAAATCCTCGCGTAAGCTGCGCGGAATGGGCACTCCGAACTCACCTTTGGTGATATCATTCTTCCAAACTATGTTCACCTCGCTACCGGGAACAAAAATCCATCGATAAATAAGGTCGATGGTGAAAGTGTTAAAATTGCGGTCGCTGTTGCTGTGCGAAATACTTTCCCCAGACTCATTTACAAAACCTTGAAAATCAGTCGGTAGAAGCAGACCATTCTCATCAAGATCGTAAAATTCGCTGTACTTTGAGTATCCCCAGTAGTGACGGACTCTGCACAATACCGTCATCAATGGATTGAAGGAATAATTCACGGTCAGCGTGTTGGTATGAGAAACAACCTTTCTCTTCCCAAATATAGGTCGACCATCATCCGCTCGGTTTGCAAAACCTAAATCCCCATCGTGATTGGTCAACTGATAGCGATATACCACAAATAACTTATCACTAAAGCGCATGCGTGGAGAAAAACGCACATCCCATTCGTAACGACCTTCATTCTCAAACGTCGCAATGCCACCTCCAGCATCGATTGCCAGCGGTTTGCGATAATCCGTACTGATCCAACCTCCAGCATATTGCCAGGAATAAATAACGAATTTCATCCCATCCGTCCGTGGCTCGAAATAATCCATGCCTCGCACAGGACCTGCGGAAATGTTAAAATAATAAGTGGTGAATTTTTTTGTATTGATAAAAGTTTCCCAATCAAACATCATATCGGTAAACACATTCGGTTTATACAGCTGATTGTAGCTAAATGAAAAAGTCGTACTTAGATTATTGAGCTTCCAAAATGGCTTAAAAACATTATATGACGTCCACGCATAATAATTCATACTATTATTTGCTTGCAAAAAGCCCATGTCTGTAGGATCATAGGTGTCTGATTCCGTTGACGCACCCGTTCCGAAACGGAAATTCCCGCTGATTTTTTCAAAATTGACATTCTGAGTAAACCCTTCACGGTCGCGCCTTACTTCGCGGTATTCACCACCAAACTTTCTGTTATAAGCCCCGCTACCACTTATGCTGTAAGAGCCTTTTTTATTTCGCAGATCAAACTCCAAACCCGACACATTAGCGTCATAATACTCCCCATTGCGAAGGACGTTCGTATTGATGATAGATATGTATGAATTATTGCGAAGATTTTGATCGAGTACCGTTACATTATAATTTGTCAAGGGATAAATCTCTACCTCCCTTGTTTCACCGTTTTCATTGGTGACGGTGGCATTGGTTTTCGCCGATACCCCATTAAAAAATCCTATTCCCAACCCTTTACTATTTCTTCCCGATATTTTAGAGGCATTCAAAAGCTGCAATTGCTGCGGCAGCCGCGTGATACGCTCCCCGTCAGCCAAGGGAATATCAGGGAAGTAACCGTCTGGCAAATAACCCACTCGGCGGCTGTAAAATAAATTAGCCTTCGAAAAAAGCTCAGTACCTTCAATGAAAAACTGTCTATTGTCCTGAAATTGGACTTCAAAAGGCGTCAAATTCAAAATTTGCTGATCGCTGATTACTTGTCCAAAATCAGGAATGAGCGTGGCGTCTAATGTGAATGCATCGTTCAATCCTATCTTCACGTCCATACCCGCATTCCAAGATGTTTCGTGGCGTGTGGGCGCATCTGCCTGTTGCACTACATTGTAATATGCAGATGCATAGGGTGTAAAAAAAATCCTCGTTGGGGCTTTGACGTCCTTTATACCTATCAACTGACCCATTTGGGTAACAAAACCTTGCACCGCAGGGTCAACGCCTCGCCAAAAGCCTTTTTCCCTTGTTCTCCTTATCTCTCTTGCAAAATTGATGTCCCACACTTGCTCTGGCTGGTCAGGAAAACGAATGGCTGCAAATGGAATTTTAAATTCTGCTATCCAACCTTCAGGCGTAATGCTGGTTCGGCAATCCCAGATAGCATTCCAACTTATATCCTCGTCTTCGCCATTAGTGATGCGCGCATCCCATTGCTCGGATGTTGGCGTTACAAAAAAGGATAACCCATTTATTCCATCTTGATAGCATGAAAATGTAATTCCGCAATAATCCGAGTTGCCGTCGCCGTCCCTTCCAGAAAGTTGCTTCAAAATGCTATCAGGCGCAGTGTCAAAATTCATAAAGCCCACATAGATTGCCTCATCGTCGTAGATAATCTTTACCTCCGTATTTTGTGGCAACGGAACTCCAGGAGTAGGACTCTGCATCACAAATCCTGTAGCTACAGGCGCATTCAACCACACAGCCTCATTCAAACTCCCGTCGAGTTTGGGAGCCTCCACGCAGCGAACCGCTTGGAGCACTTTATTTTCATACTGCGCATAGCTCCGCTGTGTCGCGAAGAAGATGGCAGTAATAAAAAGAAAGCGAATGATCATAAATCTTTAAAAGGAAGCGTGCAAAGTTAATTCACACCTTCGATTTCATTCTCCCCAGACGAGCATTAACCTAAGGATTTTATGAACGGTTAAATAAAGTTTACGAACGGCAAACAAGAAAAGCTTAAAACTGTTCAATGCTTACATTTGCGCTGAAATTATGTATTCACTACGCTTCTTCATCACTGCCGTCATTCTTTTGACCTTGCAAAGCTTCTTCGCCCAAGGCAATGTCACCATTAGTGGACAAATTCTCGATGGCGAAACGGGAGAAACAATACCTGGGGCTATAGTGAAAGCTTCTCCCATCAATAGGGCTGTCACTTCGAATAGTTTTGGTTTCTATTCCCTCACATTACCCAAAGGAAAATATACGATTGAGGTTAGTTTTACTGGCCTTGAAGCCCAATCAAGAGAAATTGATCTGAATGAAGATGTTCGGTGGGATGTATCGCTCAATTCGCAAGTGAAAACCATCACTGCCGTGGAAATCACCGCAGATAAATCAAAAAATACACAAAGCACTGATGTCGGTAAAATCGAGCTCGATGTAAGCCAAGTAAAAAAACTTCCGGTATTGCTGGGAGAGATTGATATACTCAAAACCATCACGCTATTACCAGGCGTTCAAAGCTCTGGCGAAGGAAATGCAGGATTCTATGTGCGCGGCGGAGGCGTGGATCAAAACCTAATTCTTTTGGATAATGCCACCGTGTATAACGCTTCTCACCTATTCGGCTTTTTCAGTGTTTTCAATGCGGATGCGATCAAAAATCTAGAACTAACCAAAGGCGGTGTGCCCGCCAACTATGGCGGAAGACTTGCTTCCGTTCTAGACATCAATTTGAAAGAAGGAAATAATAAAGAGTTTCACGGCGAAGGTGGTATTGGTTTGATTTCTTCTCGCTTCACGCTTGAAGGTCCCATCAAAAAAGACACCTCCAGCTTTATCATCAGCGGTCGTCGCACATACATCGATTTGTTGCTAAGTCCATTTATCAATGAAGACAGCAATTTCAATGGTTCTGCATATTATTTCTACGACCTCAATGCGAAGGTGAATTATAAAATCA
>JBILSZ010000157.1:0-4821 GCA_044371755.1 Flavobacteriales bacterium
ATGAATAATTCATATTTCAAAATACCCCAGTGGTCCACCAAATCCGCTTGCGACAAGAACTTGAGCGCTAATGCCAGTTCTAAAAATCCGAGCACTACTTTCACCGAATTGAGCCAGCCCCCTGACTTTGGAAGTGACTTCAACATGCCCGGGAATGCCGCGAAAATTGCGAATGGGATTCCAAGAGCCAAACCGAATCCTCCCATTCCTACGGTGAGCTGAATGGCACCACCGTCTTTTGATAATGAACCTGCCAATAAGCTTCCTAAAATTGGTCCAGTGCACGAAAATGAAACAATCGCAAGGGTCAACGCCATGAAGAATGAACCCAACAAACCACCCACACTAGAAGCGTTGTCCATTTTGTTGGCAAAACTACTTGGAAGAGTGATTTCAAAATAACCGAAAAACGAAATTGCGAACACCACGAAAATCACGAAAAATGCGACATTCAGGGGCACATTCGTCGAAATATTATTCAAAATATTTTCATCAATTTGATCTAAAAAGTGAAATGGTAAACTCAGCAACAAATAGATAAAAAACACGAATGCACCATACGTTGCTGCGCGAATAAATCCTTTACGTTTGTTTTCACTTCCCTTGGTAAAAAATGAAACCGTCAAAGGAATCATCGGGAACACACATGGGGTGAGCAGTGCCACCAAACCTCCTAGGAATCCTAAGATAAAAAGTTCCCACAAGCTCGAGTCTGCAACGGGTGCAGCGATCACGCCACCGCAGTCTTTCACTGCTGGATTATCCAAGTCGATGGACGTCAATTTATACTGAAACTTTGTTGGGCCAGAAGGCGCTGCTCCAGTGCTTGGATCGAACTCCGCACCGATGCCGGTCGCTAAATCAATTTTGAAAATCACATCCTTCGGAGGCAAACACATTTCATCATTACAACACATAAAATTCACCTTCGCTTCCACCACTGGTTTTGCATCACCGGATACTTTTATCTTTTGACGAAACGTTGCGGAGTTTGAAAAGAAATTCAAATCCATCATAAAGTTTGGATCGTACTTCGTCTCAGGCTTGTCCTCTCCCACTTTGCCTATTCTTTCTACACCTGTAGGCAAGGTGAAATCGAAGGTAGTAGCGACGGGACCTTCATTGCTTTGTAAAAATTGAGAATAGACGTGCCAACCTTGTTGCATCACTGCTGTGATTTGCAATTCATATTCGCCATTTCCGAGAGACACCGCTTTTGCAGTCCACGACACTGGATTCAATACGCCGCTATCACTTGAATTGTTGGCTGTTGATGTAGTTTCTACAGGAGCCTCTTCAGCAGTTTTACCAGCCTCATATTGCACCTTGAAATTAACTGGATCAGGAAATATGCATTTCGAATCATCGCATGCCATATACTCGAGTACGCCACTGATTTCGACGGGACCTTCTTTCTTCAATTCGATTTTTTGACGAAACACAGCCTTGTTTTCGAAGTAGTTCAAATCCATTTCGAAGTTTGGATCGAAGTGGGTAATAAACTTCCCCTCTTTCACACTTCCCTTGGTCACATATGCATCCGACTTATTAAACTTTAGAGTTGTAGGAATAGGTCCAATGGCATTTGGATCGTCTGACACCTTTAGCGCATAGACGTGCCACTTCGCTTGTATAGTTGCAGTGGCCACCACTTCGACGGTTTTATCTTCAAGAGGTTCAACGGAAAATTTCCATTGTACTGGATCTTCAATCTGAGCTACGGATGTAAGTGTCAACATCACGAGCAGGAGCGCATTCAATACCTTCATTGCTGTCTTAATCATTGTTGCGAATCTAATGAACTTCAAATTTACTCCAACAAACCCTCCTTAGATTTCCTCTAATGAAAAGTGGTATTGAACTTTCAGAAGATGATAAAACGAAAAAACTCCCGTCAATCGGGAGTTTTATAGAAATTCATATTGGATTCCCAATATAAATTGATTCAGGCTTATTTAACGTTTCATTCAGAGAAACTCCACATCGAGGATGCTGTGTATCGGCAACGATTGTCCATGTGCCAATACCACGTGATCGTCAGCGGTGGCAACCACGCGCGTGCGCATTCTTCTTAATTCTACTTGATCTTGAAAAGTGAGAATGACCTCTGTTTGGTCGATTCCTTCTAAAGTCATTGCTTTGAGCAGGTCTGCCTTCCTTCTGATTTTCGCCCTCTGATTTTCCAATACATCCTCTGTACGAAAAGATAGGGATTCAATATCGATATATGCATTCGCTGCGGTCTTTCCTGGTTTCATGATTTGCTTGCTAGTTAGGCATTGTAACGCAACCTACTCATGAAAGGTTTCAGTCGCATACAATTCTCCAATAAGCTCGCGTCGACTCTGTGATTTTAAATTCATCCGCGACACGCATCCCCACCACCCAGCAAATCTCACCTTCAGACTCCAAGACCATTACCTTCTCTTTATCGCTTTGTTCTATTTTCTCTTGGATTAAAAAATCACTGATTAATTTTTCACCCTTCATTCCTAATGGCTGAAAGCGATCACCTTGTTTCCAATGGCGCAATGTGAGCGGAAACTTCAATTTATCAGCATCCAACAAAGCGACTTTGGGGTTGGTATCTATCAAAGGTTTACCTTCTTTCCTTTCCAATTGTAATGAAATATGGGCATTCACGTTCGTCATATCCTCTGTAATCAGCCACGTCAGCTTTTTTTCACTATCAGTACGCAAGGCCAGCCAACTATCGCGCTGGCGCCATATTTCTACCGCGCCATTCACCCATCGCTTGCCAGATTCAGAATCTTTCAATTTCAAAATCTCATTCGCATTTCCCAAGGTGATTCCATATTCCTGAAACGCATAATGAATGCGCAACGCATCAAAACCATCTTGTTTCAAAAAACCGAATGAAAGTTCGGTTCTATTTTTTTCTCTTGTCAAAAAACCACGAATCTCTTGCTCAAGGCGGCTTTCCATATAAGCGTCGTAGAGCTTCCAGCGTTCATGTTGACGGAGAATCTCCTCTGTAAAATGTTCCGTGGCTTCTGATAACGCGGGAATCACACGATGACGAATTTTATTTCGCGTATAATCCAATTTCAAATTGCTTGAATCCTCTCTCCATTGCAAGCCAAGACCCTGAACAAACCAATGCACTTCTTCTGCATTGTATTCCAGTAAAGGGCGAATGATGCGCGAGGTGCGCTGCATCATTCCCAATGGGAAAAAGCGATAACTTCCGCGGAGCCATTTCATCAAAATCGTCTCTACCTGATCATTGCTGTGGTGTGCCACGGCGATGTACGCTTTGTCAAATTTTGATGCAATAGATTCAAAAAAATCATAGCGCACCTTTCGCGCATTTGCCTGTAAATTTCCCTTTCGCAATTCATCTGCGTCGGCGTGCATCACTACTAACTGAATATCTCGCTTCTCACAAAAGTCTCGCACAAATTTTTCATCGCCGTCCGACTCTTCACCGCGGAGACCATAATTCACGTGCGCGGCGATAATGTCATAACTCGCGCTGTGAAGCAGATGCAACAAGAGCATGCTATCCCTGCCACCGCTCACTCCTACCACGATCACCGAATGATCATTCGGTGCAATTCCTTCCATGCCGCGCATGAATCTGCTCAGTGATACTCTCATCTTTTTAAAACTCCATATTCATTAGTGCTCGTCCTTTGAGCAAGGTCTCTTCGTACTCTTTTTCAGGATCACACATGTCTGTGATGGCCCCACCCACATGAACCATTGCTTTCTTTAGATGTTCATCCAATAGCAAAGCGCGAATCACCACATTGAATTCAAAACTAGAATCAGGACGAACAATGCCGATGCTGCCGCTATAAACACCGCGGCTCACGGCCTCTAATTCATCCGCAAACTTCATCGCATTGACCTTCGGAGCACCTGTCATCGAACCCATCGGAAACATTGCCTTCACGATATCTGAAAAAGTGATCGACTCTTGAATCTCGCATGAAATGCGCGAAATCAGATGATGCACTGTTTTAAATGTATGCAGTGCCCACAATTCATCCACCCAGACAGAATCGTCGTCAGCGATGCGCGACATATCGTTGCGCACGAGATCCACAATCATAACATTCTCCGCGCGCTCCTTTGGGTCATTATAAAGCTGCTCCTTTAATTCATCATCTTCTTTTTTCTCCTTTCCCCTGCGAATGGTGCCTTTGATGGGAGAAGAAACGAGGACATTATCATATTTTTTTAAAAACAATTCTGGCGAACCACAACAGATGTGGCGATGTCCGTGACGCAGATAAGCCGAATAAGGCGCTTCTGTTGCTTCGAATACTTTGGAGAAAACTGACCAACCATCGGTTCCGTCCCAATCGGTCTCAAACGCCTGACAAAAGTTGATTTCATAAATATCACCGCGTTGAATGTGATATTTCAATTTTTCAACCGACTCAATGTATTTTTCCTTTGATTGAAGCGGCGTCCATGTCCGTGGTTTTCCATCATTTTTTTTATCAAAAAAAACCATGTACTTCTGCCATGCTATCCCACTTGAATTATATACTTCTTCCAAACCGCCCTCTTCACTGAAACGAAGTAATAGTTGTGGTACAAAAAAGAAAGCATCCGAAAAGCCCATGGGATGAGGATTTCGCGAATCGAGATTTTCTACTTTATTTTTTAAATCATAATTCAAATAACCCATCCAGTATTTGCCTGAACCCATTATGATATCGAGGAGTTCTACTGGGAGGCCACTTTTCAGGTCAATGAAATCTTGCGCGCCAAAACCAAAAAGGCCCACTTCCGAATCCTTTGGGCGATAGCAACAGACTATTCCTTTCCATTGATCCAAATTGGCCA
>JBILSZ010000158.1:0-4785 GCA_044371755.1 Flavobacteriales bacterium
GCTCGCTTAGCAAAGGACCCGAACGTCCTATTCATCCAGAACAGGCGCGTGCCGCTGTGGTAGCTGCTCTCCGTGCAGTCGACGCGACAATTATTTTTAGCGAGCCCACTCCTCTCGAACTCATCAATGCCATTCAGCCAGATGTATTAGTAAAAGGTGGCGACTATGACCCAAACGAAACAGACGCTTCGAAAAAAACATACATGGTTGGTTCGAAAGAAGTAAAGTTATACGGAGGTTATGTGACTTCCATTCCGCTTGTGGCGGGCTTTTCAACGACCGCTGCCGTCAACAAAATGCGAAATACGCATAACAAGGAATAGAATATTCATTCGGTTTTTATTGTCTTTGAAGTATGAATCCATACATCAAAGATTTTTTTCATCTCTCATTTCCACGTTATTGCGCAGGATGCGAGAAACCGCTTTATTTTACCGAAAAAGCGCTGTGTGTGCATTGTTTGCTTGCGTTGCCACGAGCGCGAATGCATCATGAGCGAGACAATGCCATTGAGAAATTATTTTGGGGAAAAGCGAACGTGGAAATGGCCACGGCGTTTTTGCGCATGAGCCGCAAAGGAATGGCGCACAGACTGATTCACGAACTCAAATACGACGGCAACAAAGCCGTGGGCATCCAACTAGGTAAACTATTTGGCGCTGAACTATCCCGAGCACCCGAGTGGCAATCCATTGACCTCATCACACCTGTGCCTCTTCATCCTATCAAAGAAATGGAGCGCGGCTACAATCAAAGCGCCATGATTGCCATGGGAATGAGTGATACCATGCGCACTAAATGGCGCGCGCATGCGCTTCGAAGAAACGTCCACACCGCTTCACAAACAAGACGATCACGATGGGAACGCTGGCAAAACGTCAACGATATTTTCTCCCTCGATCGTGAACTATTTGAATCAACTTCACACTGCTTGCTTGTAGATGATGTCATCACCACTGGCGCTACGATTGAAGCCTGTATCAATGCCATTCACCTACATTATGATTGTAAAATTTCTGTCGCGTCGCTCGCTCGTCCGGTACGTTAAATATTTTTCATTAGGTTTGAAGCGTATATGAAACAATTCGCCACCATAATGCTTGTCCTTCTGTGTGCCTTTAGCGGCAATGCTCAAGACAAAATACTACTGATGAATGGACAAGAAAGAAACTGCAAAATCGTGAGTGATACTGGCCTTGTAGTGACCTACGAATACGCCAAACGCAATGGAAAAATCAAATTGCTTACAGCAAATAGAGGCGAAATCTTTAGCTATACCAAGCAAGGAAATCCAGAAGTAATCGTCTACGAGATGGATACCCTTTTTGCTAATAACATCTATGAAGCCAGCCAGATGCGAGCATTTCTCGCGGGACAAAACGATGCCCGTTCAAACTTCAAAGCGCGTCATATTGCCGCTATTGGATTTGTATCATGTGCTGTAATAGGGTTTGTAGGTCAAGATGGATACTTTACTGCTGTTGGGCCGCCCATTCTATTTACCCTTTCACAGTTTATTGGCAAAGTGAAAATTAGAGAGAAAACCATGTCAAACGTCGCCTATAAGTACAACGACATTTATGCTGACGGGTATGAGCCACCTGCACGAACAAAGAAACTAATCACCGCTCTTTGGTCTGGTTTTGCTGGCAGTGCGATGGGTGTCACCTTGTACTTTATCACCAGATGATGACTTTTAGGCAAATATTAGCTCACTCTCTCTTTCTCGGCTTTTGTGCAAGTATTTTAATCATCGTCACCAAAACTTCTTCATCATTTGTTTTCTCTTTTTTTGCTACTTCAGCATGCTATATTTTTTTACGAATATCTCTCCTGAAAAAAGCAGATAAAACGAAAGCGATTCTATTCACAACATTGCTTTCGGCGTGCGCCCTTGGGGCAGCTACACAGCTTTCAAGGGATCAAAAGATAATTGGCGCTGTCGCTGTAGTAGTTTTAATTCCATATGCGATTCCAAGAAGATTGTCCTTACGAAATTCTATTCTCCTCAAGCCACTAACCATAGGACTTTGCTGGGCACTGATGACGATTAGTTTGGCTTTTGATAATAATCTTTTTTCCCTACCGAATGATCATTCGGTTTTTGAAATCTTCATTCAAATATTCCTTCTCACATTTTTTCTTTCCCTCTTGTACGATTACAGAGACAAGGTTTTCCTTTCAACGAAAGAACGCACCATTCCTCAATTTTTTTCAGAAAATAATTTCTATATCCTTCTATGGATTAGTCTGGTCGTATCATTCGTGGGTTTCATCTTACTTGGCGCCAACACCAATGCGAGCATTGCGTATTTCGCAGCTTGTATCTACATTCTCTTCTTCTTTAAAAAAATAAGAACACTCAATTACACGCGTACTACATGGCTCACAGACGCGGGATTCATTGTTTACGCAATGACTTACTTGATTTTAAATTCAACTTTTAGCTAAAAAATTACCAAGCCAATTCATCCAATGAATCACAGAAAGCCTTAATGGCGTAGTCAATGTCAGCGTCGGTATGCGCTGCTGAAACGAAACCAACTTCGTATCCGCTAGGGCCGAGATATACACCTCGCTCCAATAATGCTAGGTGTAAAGGCGCAAACTTCTTCATTCCATTTTCATCGATCTCATCCATTCTTCTCACCGATTTTTTTTCTGAAAAAGAAACCCAGAAAATCGAACCAACATTGAACATATTGAATTTATAACCCTTCGATTGACAATGGGCTACAATAGAACCGACTAAACGCTCGGTTTTTGCTTTTAAACTTTCATAAAAACCAGGCTGTAAGCATTGCTTGAGTTGTGCTATACCAGCAGACATCGCAACTGGATTTCCTGAAAGTGTACCAGCCTGATACACGGGACCATCTGGGGCGACTTTGCTCATTATTTCAGCACTACTTGCATAAGCGCCCACCGGCATTCCTCCGCCGATTATTTTACCAAATGCAATCACATCTGGTTTGATATCATAGTATCCTGAAGCACCTGTAAATCCTACACGGAATCCTGAAATAACCTCATCAAAAAGCAATACAATTTTTTCTCTCGTACAAACTTCTCTAAGGAACCTCAAGAAGTCGCCCTCTTGTAATAGAAGTCCATTGTTAGCGGGAATAGGCTCTATTGCAACTACTGCAATCTGATCCTTATAAATCTTGACTGCCTCTTCTACGGCGGCTTTATCATTGAGTGGAAGCACGATAGTTTCATTCACGTACGACTGCGGAATACCCGCGCTGCTACTGGTGCCGAGAGTGGCAAGGCCGCTTCCAGCTTTTACCAAAAGACTATCAACGTGGCCGTGATAACAGCCCTCGAATTTGATGATTTTGTCGCGCCCTGTGTATCCGCGTGCCAAGCGAATAGCGCTCATGGCCGCTTCGGTACCACTGCTCACAAAACGAATTTTTTCTACATAAGGATGATTTGACAAAATCAAATCGGCCAATTCATTTTCCATACGCGTAGGTGCACCAAAACTGCTTCCCTTTGCAACTTGTTTTTGAACTGCATCTACAACATCTGGATGAGCATGGCCAAGAATGAGCGGTCCCCAAGAACAACAGAAATCAAGAAATTTGTTTCCATCTTCATCCCAAACATACGCTCCTTGACCGCGCTCAAAAAAAATAGGGCTTCCACCCACAGATTTGAATGCGCGCACTGGTGAGTTCACACCGCCTGGAAATAATGTTTTTGCTTTCTCAAATAATGATTCTGAAACTGTTCTTTTCACAATGTTTGTATTTGATGCAAATATACTCGCACCGCACTTCCACAATTGTCCTTCTTTTGTCAATCGTCGGTATATTCGCGGCAAAAGTTGATGTCTTATGACCTACGAATACCATCTTTCTTTTGCAAAAAATCAAGACCATCTAGATCCACTAGCAGCGTGGCGCGAGCAATTTCATTTTCCACAGCATGATGGAAAAAACATGCTCTACTTCACTGGAAATTCACTGGGTTTGCAACCGAAAACCACAAAAGACTCGGTGCTCCAAGAGCTAGAGGATTGGGCGAAGTATGGTGTAGAAGGACATTTTGAGGCACGTAGACCGTGGTACAGTTACCATGAAATGTTTGCGGCACCAAGTGCGAAAATTGTCGGCGCAAAAGAAAGCGAAGTAGTGGTAATGAATCAACTGACTGTGAATCTTCATCTCTTGATGATTTCATTCTATCGTCCACAAGGAAAACGTAAAAAAGTTCTTTTCGAAACAAAGCCTTTTCCCAGCGATCACTACACATTTGAATCGCAAGTCAAACTTCATGGCTTTGATCCTTCAGAGGTTTTGGTGGAAATGGAACCCCGTGCAGGAGAGGTGACGTTGCGAACAGAAGATATCATTTCAAAAATAAACGAGTTGGGTGATGAACTCGCTCTGGTATGTTTTGGTGCAGTCAATTATTTCACTGGTCAATTTTTTAATATAAAAGAAATAACAGCCGCTGCTCATGCGGTGGGCGCAAAAGCAGGATTCGATTTGGCACATGCGGCGGGAAATGTTCCCATGAGCCTTCATGACGACGGTGCTGATTTCGCATGTTGGTGCAGTTACAAATACCTTAACAGCGGCCCCGGCGGCGTGGCGGGGGCATTTGTGCATGAAAGACATCATGCAGATAAAAACCTTCTTCGTTTGGCAGGTTGGTGGGGACACAACAAATCGACTCGTTTTCAAATGCAGCCGGGTTTTGATCCCATCGAAAGTGCAGAAGCGTGGCAGATGAGTAACGCTCCAGTGTTGAGCATGGCGGCGCATAAAGCAT
>JBILSZ010000061.1:0-15960 GCA_044371755.1 Flavobacteriales bacterium
ATGAGCTTTTGCAATGAGATGGCATCGGGTGTAGTGTGTGTAGAGGGAACTTCTTTGTCGTTGATTCTGTTGATCACAGTTGAAAGCAAACCGGCTTTGTAACCTAGTTTGCGAACGATGCGGTAGAGTAGTGTCGCAGTGGTAGTTTTTCCATTCGTGCCTGTTACAGCTACTACTTTTAACTTCTCACTTGGATTGTCGTAAAAGTTCGCAGCAATGTAACCGAGTGCTTCAGCAGAATTCGATACTTGCACATAGGTAATGGCGTCATTTACTTCTGCTGGAATCGCTTCGCAAACGATGGCAACTGCTCCCGCTTTGATGGCGTTTTCAATGTATGTGTGACCATCAGTGTTGACGCCTTTCACGGCGACGAAAAGACAGAAAGACTTCACAGCTCTTGAATCCATGGTGATGCTTTCCACCGCGATATTGGTAGAGCCTCTCACTTCTGTGATGCGCGATTTGTATAATATGTCTTTTAGTAGCTTCACGATAATTCTATGGTGATGTATTTGAAATTCTTTACGCTAGCGCCATGCTGCACTGATTGACGTTTTACTGTTCCTTTTCCGATCACTTGCACGCGCATACCTTGTTTTTCTAATAGGAATAATGCGTCTTGAAGGCCCATTCCTACTACGTTTGGTACGATTCCATCTTTCACATTCATGGGTTGCAATACCACTTTCTTGCCTTCAGACTTTGTTGCGATGTATTCACTGTTGGTTTGTTCTTCGAATGGAATATTCAGTGCTTTGTAAACGGTCTTTAATTCTTTAGCAGAACCATTTTTCGAAACAGGCACTTTGATATTCGCAAGTGCTAGAGAATCAAGTGCAGCAGGAGCCTCGTGGAATTCGAGTTCTGTCGCATAGATTTTATCTGCGAGTTCCTTGAAGACTGGAGCAGCTACTGCGCTTCCATAGTAGAGTCCACTTTTTGGATTGTGAATCACCACGATGCATGAATAGCGTGGATTCTCAGCTGGAAAATAACCTACGAATGAACCACGATAGGCGCGATCGGTATAGCCACCACCATCATTGATGCGAGCTGTACCTGTCTTTCCTGCTACCTTGTAAGGAGAGTTCACAAATACATCATCTGCTGTTCCTCCTTTTTCCATTACACCTTCCATCATTTTCTTACAAGCGAGAAGAGTTTCTTTTTTGCAGATATCTTCTCTCAAGATGACAGGCTTCTTCTTTTCAATTGTGCGGCCATTGCGCTTGATTTCTTGCACAAAGAGTGGGCGAACCATATCGCCATTGTTGGCTACGGCGTTGTAGAAAGATAAAATTTGCAGGGGCGTGTATTGCGTTTCGTATCCTATCGAAATCTGCGTCAGGCTAAGTCCTGACCAGCCTTTTTCTTTAGTTTTCTTATAAAGCTTTGGTGTTCTCTCTCCGGATATTTCAATCCCTAATTTTTCACCCAAACCAAAATCATTCAACTTATCGAGTAAGAGCTGAGGCTTGCTTTCGAAGGCTTTCTGCGCGAGCATTGCTGTACCGACGTTCGATGATTTTTCGAACACTTGTTCGGCACTGATAGTGCCATTTCCACCCTTGTCCCAATTGGAGTCTTTAAGATCTTGCTTGTAGATCTTCATGATACCATTTCCTGTAGCTACGCTATCGCCGAGTTGTATCTTACCTTCATCGAGCATCGCCATCATGGATGGAAGTTTGAAAGTAGAACCAGGCTCAATGCTTTGTGCAATAGCATTGTTCACCAATTCTTCATACGTGCCAGTTTTCTCATTGAATGTGAGATTGGCAATTGCACGTACATAGCCTGTGTTGACTTCCATGAGTACGGCGCAGCCCCAGTCTGCTTGACTGGCGTTGAGTTGGCGCATGAGAGCATTGTGTGCCACGTCTTGCAAGTGCACATCAATAGTGGCTACGATATCCAAACCGGGTTCAGGTTGTTCGATGAATTCATCGTTCATTGGTCTCCATTCCCCACCCGCCATTTTTTCTTGAATTTGCTTTCCGGGTTTTCCAGATAGCAATTCATCATAGGCGAGTTCCAATCCAACTTGATTTTCTTCGCGATTGAGTCCAATGGTCCTTGCAGCGAGGCTTCCGAATGGTTTTTTACGCTTGCTCTTTTCAATGATGATGAATCCACTCTTGTATCTTCCTTTGTTTATGAAGGGGATTTTTTTAATCTCTTGCAGTTTGTTGTAATCAACGTTGTCTGCAATTTTTAAGTAACGATCGCCGCGTTTTTTGGCGCGTGTAAACATCTCTTTATACTGACCGAATGAACGTTCGCCTAGTGCATTTGCAAGGCCGCGCGCAAGTGAATCGAGCTTCGCTTTGAATTCGACTTTATCATATTTCGCCTTACTGTCCCAGCGTATTTCATATACAGGAACGCTTGTTGCGAGCAGGCTTCCATCAGCCGAAAAAATTTGACCGCGCGATGGCTTGATATCACTGATGCGATAGGCTTTACTCTCACCGAGCTTCATCACCTCCTCATCAGGGAATGCTTGGAGCGCAATGATTTTACCCAAGATGATTAAAGCGATGATGCCGAGCGTGAGGGCAACGGCGTATGCTTTTTTGGAGGTTTCTTTAGAGAGTTGTTCTTGCGTCATTCTTCCTCCTCAAAAAAACCGGGTTCGACATCGATGAATTGTGGAGGAGTGTGAAGCTCCTTGAGACCTAGCGACTCGATATCTTTAGCAACGTGGCTTTGTTGCTTTTTCATCTCGAGTGTAGAAAGGGTTGTATTGTATTCGCTTTGAAGTTCTTTCAAGCGTGCTTGTTCTTTTCCAATCTGGCGATGTGTATTATCGAAGTAATACATCAATGCAATGTGAAGTACGAAGAGCACAGTGAGAAAACCGATGAATGGCAAGTGATTGATGAGACCTTCACGTGTGAGGAATTCGCCGCTGAGCACGGTACGCACCGAGCGAGCCACCTTGCCCGATTTACGGGGAGGTGTCACAGGCGACTCCTGCGGAGTCACAATAGGCTCTTGGGGTGTTTCAGATACTCTGAACGTGTTCATACTGTTAGGTCTCACTGAAGCGATGTAGCACCTCAGGTTTTCATTTATTTATTTAGTCTTCTCAGAGCTTGGTTGCCACTCTGAGTTTTGCGCTTCTGGCGCGGGTATTCTTCTCTATCTCTTCTTGTGAAGGGATGATTGGTTTTGATTGCAGTGGGGCCAAAGGGCGGAGGAGGTTTCCGAAAAAATCTTTTTGCGGTTCACCGTCGAAGTTTCCTGTCTTCATGTAGTCTTTCACCAATCGGTCTTCGAGCGAATGGTAAGAGATTACTGATAGCCTTCCATCTTGTTTTAAGATGTCGTTTGCTTGTTGGAGGAAGTCTTTGAGAACTTCCAGCTCTTCGTTTACCTCGATGCGCAGGGCTTGAAAAACCTGTGCGTGGAATTTGTGCTCTTTGCCTTTTTGACAAAAGGGTTCAATGGCATGCATCAATTCGCCGCTGGTGTAGAGTGGCCTGCGAGCGATGATGGTGCGTGCTACTTTGAAAGCATTTTCCACTTCACCATAATGGCGGAGCACCTTGGTCAATTGTTTTTCATCGTATTCGTTGATGATATCGGCCGCTGTCTTTTTGCGTTGTTGATCCATACGCATATCGAGGGCCGCATCAAATCGGATTGAAAAACCTCTCTGCTCGGAGTCAAACTGGTGGCTGCTTACGCCGAGGTCGGCGAGGATTCCATCTACCTGTTTGAAACCGGAGAGCCTCACCCAATTCTTCATGAATTTGAAGTTTTGATCTACGAATTTGAATCGTGGATCTTGGATGATATTGGCTTGTGCATCGGGGTCTTGATCGAAGGCGATCAGTGTTCCGTTTGGTCCCAGTCTTTTCAATATTTCGCGGGAATGACCTCCACCACCGAAAGTCACATCCACGTAAACCCCGTCGGGTTTAATGTTCAATCCGTTTACCGATTCTTGCAACAGCACTGGTTGGTGGTAAGTGGTCACTTGGTATCGGATTAGTTATTATTCATCGCACCGAGATCGCGCTGCACTTGGTCTGCTATAGCGGCGAAGTCGAGTTGATTTTCGTCAATGAGTTTGGTGTGGTTTTCAGCGCTCCATATCTCCATCTTTTCGAGTGCGCCTATGATCACGAGTTCGTTATTCTTCTTGAGGTCGATGTCTGCATAGCTCAAAAGCGATGAAGGCAAGGACAGACGACCGGCATTGTCCAATTCGAGTGTGGTGGCTCCATTGAGGAAGCGACGCATGAATTCGAGGTGGACTTTGTTGTATCGGTTGAGTCTTCCGAAGTCTTGTTGTATGCGATCCCATTCTGGCTTGGGGTAGAGCACGAGGCATCTTGAATAGATGTCTCGATTGATCACCAAACCGTGGTGCAATACTTCCTCGAGCTGCTTACGCAACTTGGACGGGAAGAGCAATCTGCCCTTATTATCCACTTTACATATGTGTTCGCCGAGAAGGTTTAGCATGCCTAGGTATTTCGCTACTTGGGCACGAAAATAAGCCAATTTTCCCACTATTACCCACCAAACGACATTTTTCTCGATTTTGTTGATAAAATGAGGTTTTAAAACAGAGGTAAAAAATGAGATTTTCAGGGGTAAATTATTGAAAAATAGTGAGAAATGATAAGGGTTTGAAGAGGTGGGAAAAAATGGGAATTAAGTTACGGAGGGACGGAGGTACAGAGGTACGGAGTTACGGAGGGACGGAGGGACGGAGGGACGGAGGGACGGAGGGACTGAGGTACGGAGGGACTGAGGGCGGAGTTATTCGAAAAACTTATAGAATAAACTTGAATACTATATATCAATATCAAATAACCTTTTGATTTGTAAGAGCTTTTCTTTGAAGAATGAAAACGCCATCCGAAAAGAAATCGCTCGAGCTTGCTGTTAAATGCTTGAGATTATCCGAAGAATTAGCAGCACAGAAACATTTTGTGTTAGCTAAGCAGCTTTCAAGAAGTGGCACTTCTGTTGGAGCAAATATTGTCGAAGCAAAATTCGCGGAGTCAAAAAAAGACTTCATTCATAAAATGAAGATTGCAGAAAAGGAGTTGTCCGAAACTGCTTATTGGATAGAGCTCGTAGGCTTAACGTGTAATGTTAAGGTATCCGCTGAGCTCCTAGAAACACTTTCAGAATCAAAAAAAATTGTAAGATCAATCGTTCTAACTGCCAAAGCTAATTTAAAGGAAGGATGCGATTGACGCACCGTCGCGTCCCTGCGTCCTTCCGTCGCTCTGTCCCTCCGTCCCTCCGTCCCTCCGTCCCTCCGTCCCTCCGTCCCTGCGTCCTTCCGTCCCTCCGTCCCTCCGTCCTTCCGTCCCTCCGTCCCTCCGTCCTTCCGTCGCTCTGTCCCTCCGTCCCTCCGTCGCTCCGTCGCTGTGTAACTTTTTCTCTATCTTCGCCCTCGGACAAGAACCAACACTATGGATTATCAATTAAAAGAAGAGGGGCAGTTTAGGTATATTGAAGAGGGTCAAGGGAAGCCACTTATCCTCTTACATGGCCTATTTGGCGCGTTGAGCAACTTTCGTGAGGTGGTAGAACATTTTTCTAAAACACATACGGTGGTGATTCCTATGTTGCCGCTCTATACCATGCCTGTCTTGACGACCGGCGTGAAAAGTCTGGCGCACTTCCTTAGAGATTTTATAAAACATAAACAATACGATAAGGTGAGCTTGCTCGGCAACTCACTTGGTGGTCACGTGGCACTTGTGTATTCAAGAGAATATCCTGAAAAGGTGGCGCAGTTGATTCTTACCGCTAGTAGCGGTCTTTATGAAAATGCTTTCGGTAGCTCATTTCCACGTCGCGAGGACAAAGAATTTATTCGTCAAAAAGTAGCAGTGACTTTTTACGATCCAAAACACGCGACAGACGAGTTGGTGAATGAATGTTTTGAAGTGGTCAACGACCGCAATCGTGTGTTGCGTATCCTCGCACTTGCTAAGAGTGCGATCCGTCACAACATGGCGAAGGATATTCCCAAGATGATGATGCCTGTGTGTTTGATCTGGGGAAAAAATGATACCATCACGCCGCCTGAAGTAGCCGAAGAATTTCATCAGTTATTTCCAAATTCTTCACTCTTCTGGATCGACGAATGCGGCCACGCCCCCATGATGGAACACCCAGAGACGTTTAATAGAATTCTGTCGGAATGGCTTGGTAATAAGATAATAAGATAATAAGTTAATAAGATAATAGGGTAAATAGGATAATAGGGTAATAGGATAATAGGGTAATAAGATAATAAGATAATAGGTTAGTGGGTTAGTTTGGAAGGTGATTTAATTCCAATCTCTAAATTCCAATTTCCAATTTCCAATCTCCAAATTCCAAATTCCAATCTCCAATTTCCAATCTCTCGTTCTCGCCGCTAGGCTTCCGGGGTGATGGCTTCTTCGAAGATGAAACGCGTGAGCTCGTCTTTGCCGAGTCCGTTGTCGGCGCTGGTGATGAGGATGTTGGGGAGCTCGTGGAAAATTTCAAGCAAGGCTTTTTCAAACAACTGAACATTAGTTTGCAAACCTCCGGGCTTCATTTTATCCGCTTTCGTGAATAATACCGCGAATGGAAGGCCCCATTCTCCGAGCTGTGTGATAAACTCTAAATCTAGTTTCTGTGGCTCTAGGCGCGAATCAATGAGCACAAAAACACAGCACAAGTTTTCTCTTTTGGTCAGATACTCTTCGATGAATAGGCTCCATGCCTTGCGAGCCGTCTTGGCCACCTTCGCATAACCATAGCCCGGCAAATCCACCAAATACCATGGACTCTTGAAATTTTCATTGATCACAAAATGATTGATCGTCTGCGTCTTTCCGGGCTTGCCCGATGTTTTGGCAAGACCTTTTTTATTCGTGAGTCTATTGATGAGACTGCTTTTGCCCACGTTACTTCTGCCGATAAAAGCCACTTCTGGATATTTCTGTGGTGGACATTTATCAATCGAAACACTGGAGGTTACAAATTCGGCGGAAGTAATCTGCATCATTATTTAATTTCAAGTTTTTCTGCATAATACTCACAAAAGTCGCGCATGGTATCGGCCATTTTCTTTTCACCCGTAGCTTTTTCGAAACTATCTGCGAGGGTAAGAATGGTTTGATGCACAAAGCGTTTCATCTCATCGACTTCCATTTCTTTATTCCATAAGTCTATACGCAATGTGTTGCGTTCGTCCTTATCCCACACTGAGAGAATCATTGCTTTAGCTTCAGCTGTCTTGTTGGCGTCCTTGGCGTTCCACATGATTTTTTCTGGAACGTTGTTTTCATCTAGCTCTATGTCAAAATGAATTTCTGTCTTCTTCATGTTACTTGGGCTTATAAACGTTCAAGAATTTCTTGGCGTCTTTTTCGGCTAATAATTGGTGCAAAGTAACGTCAGGATTTGCTTTCATGTACGCTCTTACCATATTCCATCCCATCCAAATGCCCAATTGAGGCGGAGAATCCTGCGGAATGGCCTCTACACGGGTGAATGGAGCGAAATCAATCCACTTTTTGTTTTTGTTGTGTTCAGTGCCAAACAATACCTGTTGATTGGCCAATTCTTTCCACACGCGCACTTCATTGGCTTGCGCCCACTCCATTTGAGATGCACTCCAATTCATCTTTGTAGAGTCTGCTGCCTCGGGCAACATGGCGTCGAGCATATACATTACCTTGCCTTGATGCACGATGATGCTGAGCAAATCTGATTTGGAAGTCGTATGGTCTTGCTTGTTGCATTGCGCCCAACAGAAGTCCTTCATGGCGTTTACCACGAGATAGTCTTCGCGCATATCATCTTTGAAATATTGTGGGAAAACATCAGGCGGGAATAGCTTTACAAGGCTGTCATTCGGGCCGAGGAAGAAATCCAGGCCAACGCTGATGACTGAGTCGGTAGAAAAAGCGCTGAAGTTGAGGCCTGAATTCATATAAACAACTTCAGGAGCAATGCTATCAGGGAAGTAATGATTCCAACGACGGATGGCCTCGGTAAATTCTCCGTTGAAGGACTCGAGGTTTGAATCAGCAAATTTTTGTTGAATACGATTTTGCAAATCCGTCATATTGGGATGATTGACGAAGCCCTCGAGCGCGAGAATATTGCTATCAGGGCGGCATGGCGCAGCTTGGAGAATGAGCTCCATATAGTCACAATAGAAGCTGCCATACTTTTGGTATAGTTGTTGGCTGGCGGCCACGGGATTTTGAAAATCGATCGCCCAAATATCCTTATCGAGGCGACTGAATTTCACTTCCAGCTTGGATTCGGAGACATCCACTTTTTTGAGCGGATTGTTTTCACAAGACGAGAAGGTGAGAATTCCCAACGCCATTGTGAATATCAATAAATACCTGACTTTACACATATTATAAAAAGGTTTGTTAGCTTTGCGGTGCTGCAAAGCGACATGCAAGTTTAACGCAGTAATATTACCCTTATGAAAAAAATTACACTTTTTACCATCGCTATTTTGTCAACATTATTTTCTGTTGCACAAGATTTTCAAAAGTTTAAAATCGCCCCAAGAGTTAGTCCTGGAATCGCTTGGTTGAAGCCCGATTCAAAGTACATCACAAACGAAGGTAATGTTTTTAGACTTGGTTTTGGACTTAGCTTCGATAGACAATTCACCGAGAACTACGCCATCGGCACTGGTTTGGAAATTACGCGTTTTGGTGGAGAACTCACTTACAAGGAGACAGGACGTGTCAATGGTCAAGATTTAGTTTGGCAGAAAACCAGAACGTACGACCTCAGATATGTGGAGATTCCTCTCTCATTGAAATTAAGAACAAATGAAATTGGATACATCACTTATTGGGGTCAGTTTGGTCTTATTGCAGGTTTTAATATTCGCTCCAAGGCTGACGATATTATCGATTATGAATTAGCAAAGTTCAGCAACGATGTGTCTACTGGTTGGATTAAGACGGACCTCCCTTCAATTGAAAGACCTGATGAGGATATTAAAGATGATATTCAAATGTTCCGTGTAGGTCTTCTTATAGGTGCTGGTATTGAATATTCTCTTAGCGGAAACACTGCTATTGTGGCTGGTGTGACTTACAATAATGGATTCACCAATACTCTAAGAGGCGATCATGTCCAGACCGACGATGCAGACGAAGTTGTTTTCGAAAATCAAAAGCCGAGAACAACAAAGCTCAAAGCCATGTCTAATCTCGTTTCGCTCAACGTTGGTATCAAGTTTTAATGAGCAATCAAGAAAAAATAGATTTTATCGTTGAATGGCTCCGCTCTTATGCGGAGTCTTCTCGTATGAATGGATTTGTGGTGGGCGTGAGCGGAGGTATTGACTCCGCTCTCACCAGCACACTATGTGCACTCACAGGTAAAGATGTGCTTCTTTTGGAAATGCCCATCTATCAAGCCGCCAGTCAAGTGAGCAGAGCGCAAGAACACATGAACTGGCTGGAGAATAAATTCTCAAATGTCAAACAAGCTAGAGTTGAATTGACTCCTGTCTTTGACAGTTTTATGTCGGCAGTTCCGGCAATAGAAAACGAACATCTTTTGCATTTATCGCTCGCGAATACGCGTTCACGCATGCGAATGATGACCTTGTATTATTTCGCAGGTATTCACAAATTATTGGTTGCCGGTACTGGTAATAAAGTCGAAGATTTTGGTGTGGGTTTTTATACCAAATATGGCGATGGTGGCGTCGATCTTTCGCCCATTGCTGATTTATTGAAAACAGAAGTATGGGAGCTTGCTGCGCATCTTGGCGTATCCCAGAGTATCATCGACGCCAAACCCACCGACGGTCTGTGGGGCGACGATCGCAGCGATGAAGATCAAATAGGAGCGAGCTATCCTGAATTAGAATGGGCGATGGCAGAAGTCGAGAAAAACAACAACTCGTTGCCAAATCTCGAAACAAGTAATTATACTGAACGACAAAAAGAAGTCTTGAAAATCTATTGGCGCATGAATCGCGCAAACCAGCACAAGATGCTGCCGATACCGGTGGCGAAGTTAATAAGATAATAGGGTAATAAGTTAATAAGATAATAGGATAATAGGGTAATAGGGTAATAGGGTAATAGGGTAATAGGGTAATAGGATAATGGGGTAATAGGATGATATAATCGTAATTCGCAATTCGCAATTCGCAATTCAAAATTCCAAACTCCAATCTCTCGTTCCATATTCTTGAGCGCGCAAAAAAGGGCGTGAATGATCACGCCCTCTTGCAATTAAACAATCACCCTAAACCTCAGATGAAAGTTAGAAAGTGAAACGTATCATTGGCACTGGGAAAAACCCTTGCTGATACTCTTCACTGATGGTGTTGTTTTGCACATTATATCCTTGCTGGAAAATATTTTCATTGCCAGTGATGTTCTGAAAATCTACTCCGACTTCGAAGGTGCTGCGTTTGTTTTCTCTTCGATAACCAATTTTTATATCGGCTCTGAAGTAGCCGTCTTGTCTTTCTGAAAATGCTTGTGTATTGTCGAAAATGGCTTCTTCTGCGGCTTGTGACAATTCTTTGTTGATAGGAGTGAAGAAGCGTCCTCCGAGTGTAGTCAGTTTTAAATTCGCATACAACACGCTGCCTTTTTTCTTCAATTGAAACTCTTTACCTGCAAGCACATTGGCTGCGTAATTGGTATTAAAAGCTGTATTGCGTTCAATGCCATCACTTCCTTCATAGGTGCTTTCAAAAACAGATCCTGTCATTAAAAAATAATATCCTTTGCTGAAGTAGCGTTCTAATGTGAGTTCTAAACCATAGTTGGTGCCCGTGCCTCCGTTTACCAAGTCTGCTTGATCGCTTGGGTTATTGTCTGCTCCAATATTCACAGCAGAGAAACTGGATGCAAAAGCTGTAACGGGAACTTTATCCAACATTTGATAGTATCCCTCCACTTTGAACTTTACTGAGCTGTTGAACATGGTTTCAAATCCTGTCACGATATGATGTGATCGCGAAAAGTCAAGTTCTTTATTGGTTTCAATTCCTTGAGTATTTCTTACAAAGAGGTTGTAGGTAGGAAGCAATTGGTGGTGCAGGCCATAACCCATGTTGATACTAGATTTTTCACCGACACGGTATTTAAGTCCTGCACGTGGCTCTAGCACCAGTTGATTGTTGGTAGAAGCATGCATAGCATGAACGCCCGCAATCAGCGATAGCCTCTCGTTGAATCTATGTTTGAGTTGTACATAACCTTGTGATAGGGTATAATTGCTGGCTTGGTCTACTCTTGCGCTATCAACAGTGCCGCGGTTGAAGAAGTCGCGGTTGATATAATCAAAAACGATATAGTCAGTGTTG
Source organism: Flavobacteriales bacterium (assembly GCA_044371755.1). Lineage (GTDB taxonomy): Bacteria > Bacteroidota > Bacteroidia > Flavobacteriales_D > Sanyastnellaceae > JAIXWP01. Next base: position 11,327 of record JBILSZ010000061.1, read on the forward strand.
GCTCCAAACGAAAGGGCGTTCTTCGCATTGAATTTGTGCGTTCCGTTGAGCACTACAGAATATTTACTGTCAGAAAACTTGCCTTGAGCGAGTCTATACTTACTGCCATTTTCCAAGTCAAGACTATCTACTTCATAGCTCTCTTGTTGATTGCTCGCACCCAAAGTGATTTTGGCCCAAGTTTTTTCTCCGAAGGTTTGATCATAAGAAACACCCATTACTCCTGTTTGATAGCGAGGTCGCACATCCTGATTGATAGAACCAAAATAGTTGGTGCGCGTGGTATCTACATCCGCTCCAAGGATATCGATGCTGCTGAATCCGCCGAATCCAAAGGCGGTGAATTTTCCTTTCTTTCCAACTGGACTAGTAAGCTTGAAATTGACATCTTGATACTGCGGTGTGGAAGCGCCCGTTCCTAAATCCACTCCTATGTCCTGAAGCAGGCCAAGTGTGGAGTATCGATAATTGATGATATAGGATGATTTTGAACGTTTCGAAAGTGGACCTTCTGCTCCAACTTCGAATCCGTTGAATCCAATCATTCCTAGAAATTCATGTTTCTCATTATTTCCTTCTCGCAGTCGGATATCAAATACACCACCTGTGGCGTTACCATAATTGCTAGGGAAGGCACCAGTAAAGAAATCGGATTTTCCAAGATTGTTGAAGTTGAGCATACTCACAGGTCCGCCTGTATTGTAGCTGCCGCCGTAGTGATTGGGGTTGGGGATATTGAGTCCTTCCATTTGCCATAATGTAGCATTCGGAGTGTTTCCTCTTACGATGATATCGTTTCTGCTATCATTGCCTGCAACAACACCTGCAAAGTTGGCTGCCATCCTGCTCGGATCACCAAGTGCGCCTGCATATTTACGCGTGTCATCTGGGTTGAATGAACGGGCGCTTACCGTGGACATCTCATTGTTGGTGACGGTAGGATCTTTCGATCGATCATAGACAATCTCTACTTCATTGAGTTTATTGATCGACTCGGTCATTGCGATTTCTAGTACAATCTCTTTACCCGAACCAACAATAATATCAGGAAGCAAAGTTGGCTCATAACCGACAACAGAAAACTTCAGTGTCTGGCGACCAACAGGAACTTTACCTATTTTGAAATTTCCATCCTCGTCACTCATAGCACCGAGAATTGGATTGGTGTTCAAAACAACTACGCTAACATTGAAAACGGGTGTTTTAGTAATGTCATCGTAAATTTTTCCTCTTACCGTTTGTGTGAGGGAGTCATTTTGAGCTTGCGATTCTTTCGATTGAAAAAAAATGATTACAAATATTAGAATTTGTAATGAGATGGTAATGCGTTTCATGATTTATGATTTTTAATTGCTCTGCAAAGCACGCTCTGCTGCAATTCAAAATCACTTGACAAATGTCAATTAATCCTTTGGACGATACATTTGTGCTCTTAGCCTACTGAGCGTTTCTGGTTTCACGCCGAGATACGTGGCGATATATTTCAAAGGCATTTGCTGAAAAACTTTGGGACGCAGTTCCAACAATTCAAGATAGCGCTCTTCGGGAGTGTTGTATATCATAGAGAGTTGTCGCTTGTGATTGTAGAGGTATAGAATCTGGAAGAACTTTAAAAACAATTGCGTGATATCAACATTTTTTTCCGCAAGGCTTTCCATTTCTTTCATGTTGGCATAATAGACCTCACATTCTTCCAGTGCCACAACGTTCATCTTAGAAGGAGTTTTTTCATAAACAGAAATGAAATCAGTGAAGATTGTTGGGCCAAAATAGAAATTGAAAGTTACTTCTTCGCCATCTTTTTCATAATAGGCGCGCAATACGCCCGTTGCCACATAGTATAAGCCATCAACCATATCGCCTTCTTTGATGAGGAAGTCTTTTTTCTTGATGTGCTGCGCATCTTTAAACTTTGATACAAACGCATCTTTCGCATCCTGCGGCATGGGATGTATCCGACCAATCAATTGTTCCAGATTCTTCATGTGTAATGTTCTTAATTAACAATTCGGAATTCGCAATTCGGAATTCACAATTCATAATTCGCAATTCTAAATTCCAAACTCCAACTTCCAACTTCCAATCTCTCGTTCTCTTGTTCTTTCCTCCCTTGTTCCCCTGTTCCCAAAATTCCCTTGTTCTTTGTTCTTGTTCTTTGTTCTTGTTCCTTGTTCCTTGTTCCCGTCCTCACTTCACCTCAATCTCATTCCCCTCTACGGTGAGTTTGCCTTTGGGGAGGTGGAAGGTTTGATTTTGTTCGATGATGAATTCCTTCCATTGATTGTCACTGCTTGGGAGTTCGCAGGTGGCAACTACTTTTCCTTCGGAATCTTTGAATTCAATGGTGCGGACATTTTGTGATTTGTACAATAAGTTAACGCCCGTTTGGCGCGGTTCGTACCAATGGGGTGAGGTATTCTCAAGATCATGATAGCGGTATTTATTTTTAAATAAAATTGAAAAATCTTGACTTTGATTGGCGCGCACTGGTTTCAAATCTGCTATCCAAAGTGAGCGTCCGTGAGTGGCAATGACGAGCTCTTGTTCTCGCTTTTGTATCACCAAATCATGTACAGCAACATTCGGTAAGTTTCCCAATTCCTGCCACTGAATGCCCCTGTTTAAACTCACATAGAGACTGTTGTCGGTGCCGATGTAAAGAATGTTTTCATTGGTATCATCTTCGCGAATCACGTTGATGGGTTCGAACGGTAGGCCTGTGGTAATATTCTTCCAAGTCTTTCCGAGATCTTCGGTCACGAAGAGATAGGGCGTCATATCATCTTCGCGATAGCCGTTAAGCGAAAGATAGATTCTTTCTTTTTTATGCTGAGAAAAAATAATTCTGCTCACATATTTTTTCGGCAATGTTGTGGAGATGTTTTTCCATGAAGTGCCTGCATCTGTGGTAATGGATACGGTGCCATCATCCGCGCCAACAACAATCCATCCGAGTTGTAGCGCTGATTCGTCGATGGCCGTGAGCGTGCCAAAGGGCACGTCGCCTTCTTTTGAGCCTGCCGTCAAATCACCACTGATGGTTTGGAATGTATTGCCCGCGTTGGTACTGCGGTGTACTTTATTGCTACAGATGTAAAAAATATCGGGTTGATGAGGTGATATCAAAATCGGTGTTTGCCAATTGTAGCGCAACGGGCGCTCACCGAATGCATGTTCAGGATGTATCTCTTGATAATCGCCATTGCTCAAATCGAGGCGTGCATAATTTCCAAATTGATAACCGGTATAAACTATGTTGTGATTGCGCGGATCTACTTGCACTTGCATGCCGTCGCCACCCATAATGCTTTTGAATGGATAAGCGCCTTCATACATCCAATCACGACTGGGAACGTTGGTAGCAGGCCCTTTCCAAACACCATTGTCTTGCAATCCTCCATAAACATTATACGGTTTTTCATTGTCCACTTGAACGGTATAAAATTGTCCGACAGCAGGAGTTTTGCAGTTGACAAAGGTGGCACCATTGTCAAACGAAATTTGCACACCACCATCACTACCATTCAATATCCAGTCGGGATGTTTTTCATGAAATCGAATCACGTGATGATCCACGTGTACATTGCCAGGGTTGATGCCTCGCCACGTTTTTCCTCCATTATCACTCGTGATGAGCGGCACTCCTGCGGTGTAAAGTTGTTGTGGTTTGGAAGGATGGATTTCCATTAACCCAAAATAATATCCATAAGAATACACCACGTCGTCGATTGTTTTGTCGTGTGTTTTGCTCCATTTTTTTTCTTGAAAATTATACTTGTAAATTTCTAGGCCAATAACGGGTGTATTGAAGAGGTCTTCGTTGGCGTCAAAGAGATAATCGTAAATCGCGGCGGGAGAGTATTTATCTGCTGCGATGAGCTTCTTCAAACTATCACTGCTTAATTTTTCTGGAAAATAATTTTCTTTTAAAAATGGATTGAGCAACGCTGTGTCGAGTGCAAGAAATTCTTCTTTTTTCATTTTAATAAAATCTGTTTTTCTCAACTTTGCTTTCTCTTCTCCCTTTTCTTCGAGCGGTCTTTTGTTTTGATTATCTACTGAGGCGTAGAGTAATTTTTCACCATTGATTTCATGAAAAGCAAGACCTATGCGGCCCGTACCCTCGTTTGTAGGGAAGGGAGCTGTATTTATTTTTTCCCATTTTGTTCCGCCGCTTTGCGTGTGATAGATACCTGAGGTAGCCCCTGATTCCTCGAAGTTCCAAGCCCTGCGCGTGCGGTACCACATGGATGCAATGAGTTCATCCGGATTTTTAGGATTCATCTCCAAGTCGATGGCTCCTGTATTTTCATCTACAAATAATTGATGTGTCCATGTATTACCGCCATCTGTGGTTTTGTAGATTCCTCTTTCTTTATTTGGAGAATAGAGATGCCCGAGTGCAGCGACGTAAACGACCGAACGATCATTCGGGTGAACAATTATTTTTCCAATATGATGTGATTCGGGTAATCCTTTGTATTGCCATGTCGCCCCGTTGTCTTCTGAACAATAGATACCGACCCCGGAATAACTGGAGCGGCTGCTATTGTTTTCGCCCGTGCCGACCCAAATCACATTGTTTTGCCAATCCACGGCGATGGCGCCGATGGTCATCGCAGGGAGTTCGTCCA
>JBILSZ010000062.1:0-15958 GCA_044371755.1 Flavobacteriales bacterium
ACACCATCACCACACCGATGGAAATGTATGCCCGAGCTGATTTACTTTTTTATCAAAATAAATTCGAGCTAGTATTACAAACTCTCGATTCTATTTCAAAAGAATATCCTGCGCACAGCTTAACTGATGAAATCTTAATGATGCGCGCGAAGATGGCAAAACGTCAAGGGAATATTCCTCTTGCTGTTGAATTGTATACAAAAGTGATTGAGTTTCACTTCAAAGATATCACCGCGGATAATGCACTTTTCGAATTAGCAGAAATCCATGAGAAAATTCTCATGGACTCTACTAAAGCGATGACCTATTACGAAAAATTGATAACAGAATATCCGGGAAGTTTGTTTGTAGTCGAAGCCCGAAAGCGCTTTCGTAGCTTGCGTGGCGACCAAATCGAATGATCGTTCGGTTTTTATTTTATTTCAATATTACCAAAGCTTACATTCACTTTTACCACGGCATCACCACTGCCAAAGTTGCCTGTGACACGCTGGTCGAACATTCCTTCGTGCCTGTCTCTATCACGCAATGTCGTATTGATGTCAATGTCTCCATAAGAAACAAATGCTTCTAAGCGTCCGCCTGCACCATCTTCAAATCTCAAATCGACATTACCATAATCACAACCTATATCGAGCTTTGAACATTGCTTGGTAATTTTCAAAATTTTCGTGTTGCCAAAATCATTTTGAATATTAGAGTTCCCATTGACATTTTCCACTTTAACGTTGCCGTATTCAGAGGTTATTTTTCCCCCTCCAAAGTATGCCACGTTCGTATTTCCAAAATCCACTTCGATATCGTTGGCAGAATGCTTGAGGTCTGCGGCGACTAAATTGCCGTAATCCAAGTGCAAATCCAAAATACCTGCTATGGATGAAATACTTAAGTTTCCAAAATCAACATTAGCATTGACACCTCCTGATTTGGGCATTTTAATTTCTACAGTTATGTCATAGCTTTCATTACTCCACCCCTTTTTACTTGATCCAGGATTAATGCTCAATTCCGGATTGCTTTGGCTTTCGGTAATTTTTACAGAATTGAAAATCTCCTCTGCCCTAGCCTCAGAACGAACATCTGCATTCACTTTTACCATGATGTAAACCTCCTCGCTGTCCCAAGTGGTAATGGTTGTGCTGGCAAATGAGGTGTTTAGTTTCATTGTCACATTGCTGTTCACCTTGAACTTTCGTGAAATCTCCTTGTAATACTCGGACGACCGCGCACTGATACTGAAAAAAACAGGTATTACTGCTGCAAGTAGTAAATTAAGTTGCGGAACTTTCATTGGTGTTATTATTAGATTGATTCTTTAATTCTATGTACGACTTCAGTTGATGGATGATTTGTAACCGGTATTGAAAATTCTCCATCATACCTCTTATTATATTTTCATTCTGTACATTCATTTGATAAAGTGTATCTAGGCGGTGATACTCCGTTTCGAGCTCTTGAAGTTTCGTCAAAAACTCAGTCACTTTCTCGTCTTTAAACTCAAGAGTTTTGGTATCCAAGATGTTGTTTGCCTGAAAATACTCCTTCGCCTTTTTGACTTCTAGTGGGTATTCCACTTTTGTCAATTGCTCATCACCAGAATTTTTCAGCGCAAAAAAATACACTCCAAATGCTACGACGATGGCCGCTGCCGCACCCACTAAGGCGGTGACTCTAAAATTGAAGGTGATCACTTTCGACTTTTTGCCTTCGCGCAATCTTTGTTCAAATCGATCTTCATGACCTTCTGAAATGGGAGCCTCGCTCGCGATTTGCTCCAATGCTTTTAAGATGTCTTCTTCTCTATTCATTTTTCTACACCTATTTCTTTTCTCAATTTGGTCAATGCTCTGCTGTATTGGCTTCTACTGGTAGAAGCGCCTATTCCGAGCTGATCTCCTATTTCCTGATGACTCATTTTCTCCATAATATGAAGTTGAATGATCATCTGATATCCTTGAGGTAATTTGCCAATATGTTTGGCCAATTGCTCTGTTGGTATTTCGTAACGCTCATCCTTCTCCTCTATCGGGTCTTTGATATTTTCATTAAACTCTGGAAAGAGAATGGTAAAATTCTTCTTTCTTCTAACGCGTGAAATGGCTTCTCGCACACAAATCATTTTTTGCCAAGCCACATATTTTTCAGGGGCAGTCAAGTCTGCCAATTTGCTAAACCCCTTGATATAAGCCTCCTGCATCACATCCTCTGCATCCTCCCGATTGCGCATCACCAGATATACGGACGGATAAATAATCCTCCACGACATGCGGTACGCCTCGGATTGAGCGTGGCGGTCGCCGCTTTTGCAACGTTGAACTATTTCTGCCCAGTTGGTCTGCACTAATCGGTTGGTTTGATAGTATGACGCCAAAGATTACAAAACGCTGCACACGATACTAACCTTTGTGTAACATATGTTACAAATATCCCCATTTCAAATGCTGACTTTTGAGAAAAAATATAACATGGAAGCAATTATCAGCATGCCTCGAATAGGCGATCAAGCACCCGATTTTCAAGCCATCACCACTACAGGACCGATGACGTTCTCTGAATACAACAAAGGAAGTTGGGTCATCCTCTTTTCTCACCCAGCAGACTTCACACCTGTGTGTACCACAGAAATGAGCGGCTTTGCAATGGAAAAAGAATTTTTTCAGAAAAAAAACACAAAACTTCTTGGGTTGAGCATCGACAGCATTCACTCGCACATCGCGTGGGTAAATGCCGTCCATGAAAAAACTAATGTTCTTTTCGAATTCCCCATCATAGCCGACCTTGACATGAAAGTGTCTAAGCTCTACGGAATGTTGCAGCCCGGTGAAAGCGAAACAGCTGCCGTGCGCGCAGTATTCATCATGGACCCCAACGGTAAAGTGCGTCTTCTGATGTACTATCCGCTCAACGTGGGACGTAATATGGAAGAAATCAAAAGAGCACTCGTGGCGCTTCAAACATCCGATGAACACAAATGTGCCATGCCATTGAACTGGAAAGAAGGAGATAAAGTAATCGTGCCCGCTCCTAAAACGATTGAGGCTCTCGCTGAAAGAAAAAGTAGTAACCTCGAGATGGTTGATTGGTACCTTGCAAAAAGATCGCTCTAATAAGCTCAAAATACGTTTCTAGAATCATGAATAGTCAACTCAATGTAGTCATCCCGACTGACTTTAGTGTGCAGGCGGAATATGCATTTATTATGGTGAAAAAGCTGGAAGAGAAAATTCCAGTACATGTTCATTTCTTGCACGTGATGCCTGTACCTGAGACGGTAACTATGGATGCATCTGGCAAAATCACCACTTGCGGTGATATCGACGTGAAATATGTTGAGACGCAAAGGGATATCGCAATGCGCAAATTAGAAAATCTCAAAACCATTTATGGAGGAGATATTCATATCCACTTGCGCCTAGGTAAAATCACCGACAGCATCTTGCAGTTTGCTAAAGAATCGATGGTCGATTTGATCGTCATGGGAACCAAAGGAGCATGGGGTTTAAAAGAAAAATTATCGGGCAGTGAAACACAAATCATTGCAAGAAAATCTTCTATACCTGTGCTCTCACTCATGTGCGACCGCAGTGATTTGAAGGTAGAGAATATTCTCCTGGTCCATGATTTTCGTAAACCCGAAAAACTCGATCTGTCTGTGATGCGAAAACTAACAGCCGCGTTTGGTTGCAAACTCCATCTACTACAAATCACATCAGGAAATGTAGAAAGTGAAAAAAGTCAATTCGATTCGAATGTGGCCTCTTTTGCAAAGCTTAATGGAATCGACGATTATGAAGCACATCTCATCAAAGACTCAGATGTTGAACATGGAGTAATTCATTTTAATCAAATGCAAAACATGGACATCGTCTGTATAGGCACTCACGGTAAGGGTGGTATTCTCCACACCAGCGCTACCGAAAAATTAATCAATCACCTTTTCAAACCGATTATTTCTTTTCACCTCGATTAATCTGTACTCTATATGATTTTAGATTTTCTTACTCAGCCGTGGCCCTGGTGGTTCGCAGGAATAGTGATCGCCTCGGTGATGTTCTTGCTCATGTTCTTTGGCCAATCGTTTGGATTTTCGTCTAACCTCCGCACGCTTTGCTCCATCGCGGGAGCGGGCAAAAAGGTTAAATTTTTTGACTTCAATTGGAAAAGTCAAATCTGGAATATTGTATTCCTCTTAGGCGCCATCATTGGTGGATTCATTGCCAAAGAATTTTTGAGCACGGGTGCCCCGATCGAAATTTCACAAGCATCTATACAAAGCTTAAATGAATACGGCTTTCAAGCGCCACAAGGTGCACAACCAGAAGAAATTTTCAATTGGGACGCCGTTTTTACATTGAAAGGATTCCTCATTCTAGCAGTCGGAGGCTTGATGGTAGGCTTTGGCTCTCGCTATGCAGGTGGATGCACTTCAGGCCATGCTATCAGTGGACTCAGTGACTTACAGCTACCTTCGCTCGTAGCTGTGATTGGATTTTTCATTGGTGGTTTAGCAATGACCTACCTCATTTTTCCTCTCATTTTTTAAAATTAAAATTTTAAATTCTCCAAAATGAAATTCATAAAGTTCCTTATCCTAGGTGTAGTCTTCGGAATCGTAATGGCCAAGTCAGAAGCGTTTTCCTGGTACCGCATCTTTGAGATGTTTCACTTCCAATCATTTCACATGTACGGTATCATTGGCACCGCTGTGGTAATGGGAGTGATAGGCGTAGCGCTCATCAAAAAATTCAAAATGCGCGATCTTTCAGGAAACCCAATTCTTTTTCACCCAAAGGACAAATCATATCCTCGCTATCTTTTAGGCGGTATTATATTCGGCCTTGGCTGGGCGCTTAGCGGTGCTTGCCCTGGTCCAATGGTAGTAAACATAGGATATGGCTACATTCCATTTGTAATTGTGTTTGCCTTTGCTATGTTGGGTACTTTTTTATATGGCATTATCAAAGACAATTTGCCTCACTAAATATCTCTATTCATCAATCCCTATTAAGCACATGTCTCAAAATCGAAGAAATTTTATAAAAACCCTCGGCATTACCGCTGGAACAGGCCTTGTAGCAGCAAGTCCACTCCGAGGCATCGCAGCCAATTCATTGGATCCAATGGATGAAGATGCTTCAAAAAAAATGCCCGAGAATTTTTCAATCTCCATTCTTCAGACTACAGACGTGCACTGTCAAGTGCATCCTCACGATGAATTGTTTTGGGAAAATAATCAAAAAGTATATCGCAAAACTGGAGGATACGCTCACCTTTCCACGTACCTTAAAAATTTCAAAAAGAAAAATCCCAACACCTTTGTCATTGATACCGGTGATATGTTTCAAGGGAGTGAGTTGAGTGTGAAAACCACCGGTAAGGCATTTGTCCCAATACTCGATGAACTCAACTACGACTTGTATCTCCCTGGAAATTGGGAAGTGATTTACAATAAAAAAAATATGCAAACATTACTTGGTGCTCTAAAAGGACCAAAAGTGTGTGCAAACATGTATCACGATAAAGGAGATGGTGAAAAAGGTGAATTGGTTTTTCCTCCATATCACGTCTGGAATGTGAACGGCGTAAAAATTGGCTTTTTGGGATATACCGATCACCTCGTTCCTGTGCGCCAGTCGCCCAATTATAGCAAAGGAATTGTATACACCAAGCCTGAAGAAAATTTAGCGCATTATGTGGATGTGCTGCGCAATCAAGAACAGTGCGCCGCAGTACTCATCATTGCGCATCTCGGTTTGTCCCAACAGATACATCTTGCTAATATGCCCGATTGTGAAGGAGTAGATTATATTTTGGGCGGCGACACGCACGAGCGTGTACGTATTCCGATTCAATGCAAATATGCTAAGGTGGTCGAACCAGGAGCGTTTGGTTCTTTCGTTGGCAAGCTTAATCTTACTATTGAAAAAGGTAAAGTGATAAAAGATGAATATGAACTGGTCGAAATTACTTCCTCCAAATTCAAGGCAGACAAAAAAATGATTACGCTCATCGAAAATCTTGAAGCTCCTTTTGCATCAGAAATCAATCAAGTCATAGGTTATAGCACGATACCACTTTACAGATATTTTGTAATTGAAAATACCATCGACACGATGATTTTGAATGCGCTTCGCTGGCAAGTAAAAGACGTGGATATTGTATTGTCAAACGGCTTCCGTTTCTGCCCGCCACGCACCACTCCTGACGCTACCGGAAATATTCCCATCACCAGCGGCTTCGTCTTTGACATGCTTCCGGTTGATAGTGTAGTGCGCACAGGGCAAGTATCAGGCAAACAAATCAATGAATGGCTTGAAAAAGAATTGAATAATGTTTTTGCAAAAAATGCTTCTGAACGTTTTGGAGGTTGGGTAATCAAATTCAGCGGAATGAAAGTCACCTTCAATGCCTTTGCTGAAAAAGGAAAGCGTGTGCAAAGTGTGCTTGTTGCCAATGAACCGCTGCAACTCGACAGAATATACACGATATGCGCTTGCGAAAGAGACGGCGATCCGGAGGATATGCTGTGCAGAATCAAAGGGGTGAAAAACGCTAAGAATACTTCTTACACCTTGCATCAAACTATGAAAAACTATCTCGCTTCCAACTCTCCAGTGACGCCCACTCCTGAACACAATGCAGTGGCACTGGATGCTCCAGAGACACTACTTACTCAGGTAACAGGTGTACCTTATGAATTCAGATAAAATCAATACTACTAACAATGAAAAAAATCTTATTCCTCGTTGCGCTCAGTTTAATGGCCGCATCCACATTTGCACAAGGTGAAAAAAAGCAATCTAAAAAAGGTAAGAAAACCGAGCAGCGCCTCGAACCTTTAAAGATTATTTTTCAACTGACCACTAATGATTCGTTGTCGCACAAAGCGCTCATGAAGCAACTTGGCAACATCACTAGTGTTGAACCCGAAACAAAAATTGAAGTGGTGTGCCACGGTCCTGGCCTGGATATGCTGCGCAGCGATAAAAGTATTGTAACGAAAAAAATCAACGAATTTACTTCAAAAGGTGTGGTGTTCAGCGCCTGTGAATTTTCAATGAAAGAAAGAAATGTGACCGCGGCTGAAATAATTCCTTCGGTGGGATTTGTGAAGGCGGGCATCATTCATATCGTTCGTCAGCAACAAGCGGGTTGGTTTTATATCAAATCAGGCTTTTAATTTTTTTCCCTTATAAAAAACAAAAGGGGCGCTTTTTCAAGCGCCCCTTTTTTTATCAGGAATAAATCAAATCAACCGCTACACATTTCGCATCCATCAGGATTGTCGAGCGAACACGCTATCGTGGCCTGCTGCTTTGCGATCTCCTCTGCCGTCATGCCCGCTTGCGCTGACATCATGATAGGAGTTTGAAGATCGAATGTGGGTATTGCTACAGGAGCTGCTGCCGTTGATTCCGCGGGCAACGCTGCATCCTGATACTTCTTGTCTACAGTGAACTTGATCGCGTCTGTAGCCGCCTTTGTACGGAGGTAATACATTCCAGTCTTCAATCCTTTCTCCCATGCATAGAAGTGCATAGAAGTAAGTTTTCCGAAGTTTGGATTTTCCATAAAGACGTTCAATGACTGGCTTTGACAGATGTATGCACCTCTGTCGGCAGACATTTCAATGATTGCCTTTTGAGATAATTCCCAAGCTGTTTTGTAGAGTGCTTTCAAATTATCTGGAACTTCTGCAATGTTTTGCACCGAACCGTTGGCTGCTATCAACTTGTTTTTCAAATCCTCATTCCACATTCCTAAACTCACAAGATCTTTGAGCAAATGCTTATTCACGATGATGTATTCACCCGACAGTACGCGTCTTGTATAGATGTTACTAGTATAGGGCTCAAAACACTCGTTATTTCCAAGAATCTGCGCTGTAGATGCAGTTGGCATTGGAGCCAACAACAATGAATTGCGCATACCGTGGATTTTAATTTCTTCTTTCAACACATCCCACTCCCAACGATTCGTTGGCTTCACATTCCACATGTCAAATTGAAGTGTTCCATGTGATGCTGGTGACCCGGGGAAGGTTTCATACGCACCGTCCTTGATCGCGAGATCTTTAGACGCCGTGCATGCTGCATAATAAATCGTTTCAAAAATTTCTTTGTTCAACTGCTTCGCCTCTGCGCTGTCAAATGGATAGCGCATCAAGATGAAGGCATCTGCCAAACCTTGTACACCAATACCAATCGGGCGGTGACGCATGTTTGACTTGCGTGTCTCAGGCACTGGATAATAGTTGCCATCGATGATCACGTTGAGATTCACTGTCAATTGATAAGCCACCTCGAAAAGTCTATTGTGATCAAACTGACCATCTTTGACAAACTTTGGTAGTGCTATAGAACCTAAGTTACATACAGCAATCTCATCTGGAGCTGTGTACTCCATGATCTCTGTACATAAGTTAGAGCTCTTGATGGTACCCAAATTCTTTTGATTGCTCTTGCTGTTAGCAGCGTCTTTATAGAGCATGTAAGGAGTACCTGTCTCAATTTGTGATTCCAAAATCTTGAACCACAAATCTTGAGCTTTCACTGTCTGGCGACCTTTGCCCTCTTGCTCATACTTAGTGTAAAGTTTTTCAAACTCTTCTCCATAGCAGTCTGCAAGACCTGGACACTCATTCGGACACATAAGCGTCCACATGCCGTCGTCTTTTACGCGCTGCATGAACAGATCTGGAATCCATAGAGCATAGAACAAGTCACGAGCGCGGGCTTCTTCTTTACCGTGATTTTTTCTCAAATCCAAAAACTCATATACATCTGCGTGCCATGGCTCGAGGTAGATTGCAAAAGAACCTTTTCTCTTTCCACCACCCTGATCTACGTAGCGCGCTGTATCATTGAATACCTTGAGCATAGGAACGATACCATTGCTAGTACCATTTGTGCCCTTGATATAAGAACCTTTTGCGCGCACATTATGAATGCTCAAGCCAATACCGCCAGCGCTTTGAGAAATCAAAGCTGTTTGCTTAAGCGTATTATAGATACCATCAATGCTATCAGATTGCATTTGCAATAAGAAGCAAGAGCTCATTTGAGGCTTTGGCGTACCAGCATTGAAAAGCGTTGGTGTGGCGTGTGTAAACCAGCCTTCGCTCATCATGTTGTAAGTTCTTACAGCCTCTTCGAGGTTATTCTTGTGAATTCCCACAGCTACACGCATGAACAAATGCTGCGGACGCTCTGCCACTTTTCCGTAAAGCTTCAAGAGATAAGAACGCTCAAGCGTTTTGAATCCGAAATAATCGAAGCTAAAATCTCTATCGTAGATAATAGTGCTATCCAAAAGTGGCGCATTATCCTGCACTACTTTGTACACATCATCTGCGATGAGACCTGCACTTTGTCCTGTCTTTGGATCTACGTAGGTATACAAATCGTGAATCGTTTGGCTAAACGATTTCTTTGTGTTCTTATGTAAGTTACTCACCGCAATGCGCGACGCAAGGAGTGCATAGTCTGGGTGTGCTGTTGCATTTGTTGCAGCAATCTCAGCAGCTAGGTTGTCTAGCTCGCTAGTTGTAACTCCGTCGTATACGCCCTCGATTACCTTCATGGCAATCTTAACAGGATCTACAATCGGATTGAGACCATAGCACATTTTGGTCACTCGTGCGGTGATCTTATCGAATTTGACACTTTCCTTGTGTCCGTCGCGTTTGATAACGTACATAAAACGATCCTCCGTGAATCTAAATAGGTGGTTTTAGGGGGATAAATGCTCCTCTCGTATCTTATCCCTTTTCAGATACAAGGTTTTGGTTAAGTCAAACCTCCCTCCCCCAACGTACGCTGAAGTGAAAAATTTGAATTGTAAAATGTTGTTTAGGTACCGCGCGTGCTAAGGTTATCACAAACACCACGCGGCGTAGTATAGTATTCCTTTCTGGTTAGAAGTCTTCGTCTAACTTAAAGGATTGTTTGCTCTTCTCGGCCATCACACCAGCCTTCTGGTAGTCACCCACTCTTTTTTCAAAGAAATTTGTCTTTCCTTGAAGTGAAATCATTTCCATGAAATCAAAAGGATTTGACTTATTGTACACCTTGTCATTGCCAAGCTCCACCAACAAGCGGTCTGCCACGTACTCAATGTATTGAGCCATCAAGTCACTGTTCATCCCAATCAATTTCACAGGTAATGCATCGATGATAAATTCTTTTTCAATCTCCACTGCATTCATGATAATATCACGGATGCGCTCTTTTGGAAGCTTGTTCACGATATGCGAATTATAGAGTAAGCAAGCGAAGTCGCAGTGCAGACCTTCATCGCGGCTGATGAGCTCATTGCTGAAACTCAAGCCTGGCATCAAGCCACGCTTTTTCAACCAGAAAATGCTACAAAAACTTCCACTGAAGAAAATGCCTTCTACTGCTGCAAAAGCTACTAGGCGCTCAGCGAATGAACCATTCTTGATCCAACGCAAAGCCCATTCTGCTTTCTTACCCACACAATCCAAGGTTTCGATTGCCTTGAATAAATGTGCCTTATCAGCAGTGTCCTTGATATATGTATCAATCAACAATGAGTATGTCTCACTGTGGATATTCTCCATCATGATTTGGAAGCCATAGAAAAACTTTGCCTCCGTGTATTGGACTTCTCTTACAAAGTTCTCAGCCAAATTCTCATTCACGATTCCATCACTCGCGGCGAAGAAAGCAAGCACGTGCTTCACAAAGTGACGCTCGTCGTCGTTGAGCTTGGTATTCCAATCTACTAAGTCAGCCTCCAAGTCAATCTCCTCAGCCGTCCAGAAATTCGCTTCTGACTTTTTATAATATTGCCAGATATCATGGTGCGCTATCGGGAAAAGAACGAATCTATCCGGATTGTCCTTAAGAATTGGCTCCTCTACCACACCCTGGGTGTTTCTTTGGATAGTATCAACTGTTGGTGTTTCTAATATATTGCTCATATCGCTTTCTCGCCTCTCGGCCTTCTTTAAACTTTTAGTAAAACTGTAGTACTTTGCAGGAGAACTTTGTTTTCTTCCTAAAATCCTTGATTTCTCAAGGGCTTTAGAATTAAAGTTTCATGACCTCAAAGGTTTGCAAAATCTACTCATCAGTCAACCCAAAACGATTAACAAGACTTCATAGTTTTTAACATGACAGAAGCCAAAATGATGCAAGCCCGCATTCGTCGCGCCTTTCAAAAAAACATGACAGGATGACCAGACCAGCCCTCGCCAAATTGACCGAAAAAGATGGCACGCTTATTTCCCAGCCGACTATTCACAATCAGTCTGTTAACTTCATTTTTCACCCTTCCCAAAACTTGTAGAAAAAATGTGCATAATACCATAACTTCTTTTCAAGGTGTTTTCATTTTTTCGTCATATACGCGCGCGTTCTTTTATTTATAGCCATAATGTCACTTTTCTACCATTGGCATCATTTTCTACAATCGTCTGACCTAAATTTGCATTTCTTACTAATTAGAAGATCCTACCGCTATGATCGGAGCCATCAATAAAATACTCAAGAAGTTCGTCGGCGATAAAGCAGAGACAGACCTCAAAGAAATTCAGCCAATAATAAAAGCTGTTCATGCCGTATCGGCAACGCTGATCAACGTTACTACCGACGAACTCAGAGAACGCTCTACCTCTATTAGAGCTCGCATCAAAGCAGGCATTGCTCCCCTTGAAGAAGAGGTGCTTAAACTTAAAGACCAAGCTGAGAATTTACCTAGCAATGACCTCGAACAAAAAGAGGCCATCTTCGCTCGTGTAGATGCGCTCCTCAAGGATATAGACGCCGAAATCGAAAAACTACTCGATCAAATGTTGCCCGAGGCTTTCGCGGTGCTCAAAGAAACGGCCAAACGTCTAAAAGATAATCCTGAAATCACTCTTAAGGCTACCGATTTCGACCGCACACTCGCTGCTAAGGGAAGAGATTATGTATCTGTAAATGGCGATACTACCATTTGGAAAAATAATTGGATGGCCGCGGGCAATCTCGTGACTTGGGATATGGTACATTATGATGTGCAGCTAATAGGTGGTACAGCCATTCACAAAGGTAAGGTAGCCGAAATGGGCACGGGTGAAGGTAAAACCCTCGTAGCAACACTCGCTGTATTTCTAAACGCACTTGCTGGAAAAGGAGTACACGTAGTTACTGTAAACGATTACCTCTCTCGACGCGACTCCGAATGGATGGGACCTCTCTACGAATTCCATGGACTCAGCGTGGACTGTATCGACAAACACCAACCCAATAGCCCCGGCAGAAAAGCTGCTTATCAAGCGGATATTACTTTCGGTACTAATAACGAATTTGGTTTCGACTACCTCCGAGACAACATGGCCTCTGATGCCGATATGCTCGTTCAACGCAAACATCACTTCGCCATCGTCGATGAGGTTGACTCGGTGTTAATCGACGAAGCCAGAACTCCCCTTATCATCAGTGGTCCTACTCCAAGAGGAGACCAACAAGAGTTTGACAACCTCAAGCCAAAAGTTCAACTACTCGTAAACGCCCAAAAACAGGCCGTTACGGAGTTTTTGACTGTAGCGAAAAAGAAATTACAACCCGAGTCTGGTGAACCTTCGAAAGAAGATATCACAGAAGGAGGACTTGCTATGTTCCGCGCCTACCGCGGTATGCCAAAAAATAAAGCCCTCATCAAATTTCTTAGTGAGGAGGGAATGAAACAACAATTGCTCAAAACAGAAGCATATTACCTACAAGACAAAGAACGAGAAATGCACAAGGCAGACGCTGAGCTCTTCTTTGTAATCGATGAAAAAAATAATCAAGTAGAACTCACCGAAAAAGGAATTTCGCTCATCACCAAAAACATGGAAGATGATCGCTTTTTTGTAATGCCTGACCTCGGTACAGAAATCGCCGAGATTGAAGCGAAGGATGTTTCTAATGACGAAAAAGCAAAACAACTTGAAGAATTACAACGCGACTATAGCGTAAAAAGCGAACGCATTCACACGATCAATCAACTTTTGAAAGCATACACGATCTTCGAGAAGGACATCGAATATGTGGTGATGAATAATAAAGTCATGATCGTTGATGAGCAAACGGGCCGTATCATGGACGGTCGCCGCTTTAGCGACGGACTGCACCAAGCTATTGAAGCAAAAGAAAATGTGAAGGTTGAGGCGGCTACTCAAACCTACGCCACCATCACGCTTCAAAACTTCTTCCGTATGTATCACAAACTCGCTGGTATGACTGGTACGGCAGAAACAGAAGCTGGTGAACTATGGAGTATCTACAAACTGGATGTGATGGTAATACCCACCAACCGCCCCATACAACGCCGCGACCACGACGACAAGGTTTATAAAACCAAGCGTGAAAAATATAACGCCGTAATCGAGGAGATAGAGCAACTCAAAAATGCAGGGCGCCCTGTGCTCGTTGGTACCACCACTGTTGAGGTGAGCGAATTACTCAGCAAAATGCTCAATATGCGTGGTATTGAACATCAAGTGCTCAACGCAAAACTTCACCAACGCGAAGCAGAAATTGTAGCCAACGCAGGTCGTGCTGGCACTGTTACTATTGCCACCAACATGGCTGGTCGTGGTACCGACATTAAACTCGGACAAGGCGTAAAAGACGCAGGTGGTCTTGCCATCATCGGTACAGAACGCCACGACTCACGCCGCGTAGACCGCCAGCTTCGAGGCCGCGCCGGTCGTCAAGGTGACCCCGGTTCATCTCAATTCTACGTGTCGTTGGAAGATGACTTGATGAGATTATTTGGTAGCGATCGCATCGCGAAAATGATGGATAGACTTGGTATTAAAGAAGGTGAAGTGATCCAGGCCGGTATGATCACTTCTTCTATCGAGCGCGCACAAAAGAAAGTAGAAGAAAACAACTTCGGTATCCGCAAACGCTTGCTAGAGTACGACGACGTGATGAACTCGCAACGTGAGGTTATCTATAAAAGAAGAAGACACGCTTTGTATGGAGAGCGCTTAAAACTCGATATTGACAACATGTATTTCGACATGGCAGCCAATCTCATTGCCTCTTTCCATCCCTCGAAAGACTTCCAAGGATTCAATCTCAACATGGTGCGTTTCTTTGGAATCCCTGCCCCTGTAAGTGAGGAAGAATTTTTGAAAAAGAAAGAAGATGATATTGCCATGATTGTTTACAATGCTGTTGAACAGCAATACAAGCATCGTGTATCAGAACTTGCCAGTGAGGCTTTCCCAGTGATCAAGCAAGTTTATGAGAATAATAACCAAGGATTTCAAAATATCGCTATTCCATTTACAGACGGAAGAAAGGGTGTGCAACTGACAGTGAATCTTGAAAAAGCATACAAAAGTGAAGGTCGCGAAATCATTGATGCACTCGAAAAAGGAATCACACTTGGAATCATCGATCAAAATTGGAAAGAGCATTTACGCAGCATGGATGACTTGCGTAGCAATGTTCAATTCGCTTCACACGAACAGAAAGATCCACTTTTGATTTACAAATTAGAGAGCTATAATCTCTTCAAAGAAATGGTTTCCAAAACCAATGCTGAGATTGCGAATTTCTTGCTCACTGCCCAATTGCCTAAAGGAACACAAGAGGTACGTCAAGCGCCAGTGCAGCGCCAGGAACAACCACGTGTGCAGACTAGCAAACCAGAAATGCAAAATCTCAACGAACGAATCAATACGATGGCACGTTCACAAGCAGGTGGCATGAATCCTGATGCTCAGCCCAATACTCCAACCCCAAAAGCAGAGCCTGTAAAAGCTGAGATTAAGGTGGGTAGAAATGATGCATGCCCTTGTGGTTCTGGTAAAAAATACAAGAACTGCCACGGCGCTTAATCGAATAATATTTATTGTGAAAATAAAAAATGGATGGGCTTAACCCATCCATTTTTCATATAGACCCTCTAGCTCGGACTTCGCTTTGGCGTAGGCCTCCAATACTTTTTCTGACTGAGAAACATCGGAGTAGTCTAATGCTGCTACTTCTGCTTCTAACTTTTTTAACTCCTCTTCCTTTTTACTAATCTCTTGCTCTATTTTTTGCTGTTGGCTCTGCAATTTCTTTTGCTGCTTCTCTATTTCTTTTTGTTGTTCGCGCGTCATTTCAGGCACCGAATGTTCACTCGGTTTCACTTTTAATTCTTCTTGAACAGCTTTTTTCTCAACCTTCGCGCGCTCAAATGCAGCAATACTTTCAGCCTTCTTTTCTTTCAAGAAATCTAATACATCACCTTGCCAAATCTTCAATCGATCGGGCTTGATTTCGTATACAATATTGGTGAGACCATTTAAAAAATCACGGTCGTGTGACACCACCAACATTGTTCCATCAAAACGCTGCAATGCCTGTTTCAACACCTCTTTGGAAGCCAAGTCCAAGTGGTTTGTTGGTTCATCCAGCACCAAAAAATTATACGGCTGAAGAAGAAGTTTACAGAACGCCAAACGTGCTTTTTCTCCTCCACTCAATACCTTCACTTTTTTATCTACATCATCGCCACTAAAAAGAAATGAGCCTAAAAGCGATCGTACATTCTTACGAATATCACCCACCGCTTCATCATCTATCGTTTCAAAGACTGTCTTATTCCCGTCGAGTGAATCGCTTTGATTTTGTGCGTAATAACCTACGCTAACAGAATAACCCGGAGAGATTTCACCCTCGTGTTTTTCCGTTTTCATGATCATTCGAATCAAAGTCGATTTTCCGACACCATTTTTACCTACCAAGGCAATTTTTTCTCCGCGATTGATCATGATATCGAGGTTAGAAAAGAGCCTATTTTCTCCATAAGCTTTTCCGAGTTTTGTGCCCTCGAAAATGACTTTTCCAGAATGAGGCGCTGGAGGAAACGAGACGCGTATCTTATTACCATCAAGATCATCAACTTCTACTTTTTCAAGTTTATCTAGTTTGCGTATCAATGTTTGGGCAAATGCGGCCTTGTC
>JBILSZ010000011.1:0-47563 GCA_044371755.1 Flavobacteriales bacterium
AGCAGAATGGGCATATTTCAAACAAGGCTCCACATGGGTTTATCGAGATTTGGTTTCTGGCAGAACAAAAACCATGTTCGTAGATCAAGCTTATTATTTTATTGATCGATGGGGTGAGCTTGGGTTTGCCAATTATTTGAGAACATCAGGAAAAAATGGGGGATATACATGGGGTTATAGCTCGGATTCGGAAATATCATGCAATACGGGAAAGCATTGCAAGTGCAAGGGAATTATCATGGCGAGTTCTGAGTCTGGCGAAATGGGTGGAACTTCATTGGTTTTGCCATTTTTCCATTTCGAGGGGCAAGAATTTGGTGGTCATGTTCCGATTGGAAAACCATGGGTGTTGAATCAAGTTGAAAGTACTAGTGATCGTTTAGAGTTTATGGGGAAAGAGTATAATGATCTGGTAAGGGTACACATCAATTATCATCCTTGTGCAGATTGGACAGAGTCTCGCTATTGGTGGAAAAAAAATGTGGGACTAGTGCGCTTTGATTTTATTGAGCGCAATGAGATTTGGATGCTCGTGGATTATAAGGTAGAGCAATAGGACACTACTACTATCATAAGGTTTTGGAGAACGCATCTCAAGATGTAGTTCAACTTAAAACCTTTTCAAATGAAAAAAATTTTATTGACCCTTTTGTGCGTGGGGTGGATTTCAGGAAGAGCACAAAGCGTGGAGGAGAACCTTCAAAAGTATTGGAGGTACCGAGAAAGACTGGTCAAGGATTTTGTAAAAGTGGGCGCTGATGACGGGAACAGTGTAGTCATGTCAGCACGATCCATTGGCTTTGCTTACGATGGAGCAACATTGAACGATGAGGGTTTACCACCCAGTCGTATTTATTATCAAGACGCCACGATTTATCAAGGGCATTATTTGCTCACCCTAGCTACGGAATATGAACTCTTGCAGCAAGTGCTTAATTCCACAACGGATGGCAACGACTACACTGCTGCGCAGCGCCGATTGGAGAGCACGAGAAGTGAGATTTACTTTGCTTTAAAAGCTTTCCACCGTTTCGGCGAAGATTTTAATTCGGACACTGAGCTTTTTTTCAATCTTCCTAGCGTGGGCATTCATAGTCGAGATGATGTTGGATATAACTATCACCAAAATTATCAAAATGACTACAGCGAGACTTTTGGTCGGAATGCGGATTTTATTTTGACACATTCAGATACAAATCCCATCGAAATGTGGGGGCCGAATGCTGGGCAAGTCAATCCAAATGCTGGGGGCAATGTGATGAGCTTGGATCAAATCACGAGTATGTTCACGGGCTTGATGGCTGTCTATCGATTGGTGGGTACCGAGTTGGTTCAGCCGAGCGCAGAATATCCTGCACTTAGCTTAAAAGCAGAGGCGCGGGCAATTGCATTAAAAATTATCGATTACATTATCAAGCCAGCCAATGGTTGTGGTAGTAATTGCTACACCTTCAACATTTATCATCCCAATGATATTTTTAGGCCGGCAGGTTACGAACTCACTTTTCAAGCGCCTTTTCTTATCAATATAGCATACAATTTCGACCATCCTCTCTGGGTGCATAAAGTGCAAACCAACGATGTGCATGATATGAAAATGGCAATTCAGGTGCATCCGCAAGAAATTTTGGATATCATAAATAACGCTGATTTTCCAGGATTGTTTTTTGGTCTAAATTGTCATAATCAAATAGCCGAAATGGCCGAGTTAAGATTGGCAGTAAAGGCACCAGTCACAGTAGCCACAATAGAGTATGCTCCATTGTACTATCTCTATGAAGATGTCCAAAATCAGTGGGTAGATTTTTCAGTGGGAGGTCAACCTTGTATGCAAATCGGATCTGAACTAGAGGATCTGATCGAAAGTTTTGACTTTGATGTGGAGGGTGTCTTTTGTGATAATATTAATTGGAGAACACTTATAGCCGATCATTTGATTTTGGAGAATGTTGCTTATTGGGGTCCACTTGCTTTGCAACATCTCTTGGGGTTGGATGAGGGTTATTTTTGCCTTCCTTATAGTGACCTTGGCAATCAAGTACGTGCTCGAATCAATGACGATAATGTTCATATTTTTTGTGAATTATCAGCGGTAGCAAATGCATGGAATCCACAATATTTTCAATGGTTGGCTGATCAAAGCGGTATGCATTGGATTGGTATGTTGAGAAGCGTTTTATATCCGGGTTCTACACCTATTGCTAATTTATCAAAGTCAACGATAGAAGATCTTTATTTGAATACCGCCCCTTGCGAAGGACCGTGGGATGACCCGCAAACGATTTCCCTACCCACCCCAAATACAACTGCGGGTTGGAGAGCGGCAAACCGATTGTTTCATCCTTCAGATGCAGCATTGGGTATTCCAGATAAAAGTTTTAGAGGTGAGTTTTCAGGGATTGATTACATGGTATATCACAATCTTTATCACTGCACTTGGGAAGAAGAATTGCCCTCCTATTTAAGTGATAGTGGTTGTAATTGCTTAGAAGAAATTTCACCGGCAAATACCTTGAATTTACCATTGACTGTAGCACCAAAGTTTCAGAATTATGATGACTATTCAATTAATTCACCGAGTTATTTATCTCATGATTTTACAGTAGTAGGTCAGGGCTTACTCGAGGTGAAAAATGATTTTGTGGTTTGTAGTCCAGCAGGAACCAATACAGAATTGTTGTTTCAAGGCAGCTCCAAAATGAAACTCTATGCTGGATACGAACTTACCATTAATGAGGGGAGCGCTTTGATATTAGATGAATCATCTGAATTTGAAGCGGGACTCTATCCAATGGGAGATATTTTAGAAGATAATGTTTCAAGAATTTGTATTAAAAATGGAGCACGACTGGAGGTGCGAAGTGGTGCTAAATTCTCACCCTATGTGCGATTGCAAATAATAGTTGAGGATGGTGGAAAGCTCTTCATCAATGGAGGAGAAATGGAATTTACCTCTAGCTGTTCTGGTTGCAGTATTTCTTTAAAAGGTGAAAATGCAAAGCTGGAAATACTCGATGGAGTGGTTGAAAACCTTAGCAGCCTTGGAGTTTCTTTGAAGTTGGAAAATGGAGCTAAGATGAACTTGGAGTCTGGAGTTCTAGACTTATCACCAGGTTATATGATTATGAATGAAGGGGTAGACGTAAGTGCTACCAATAGTCATATTCGCTTTGGTAGCGCGGAGTGCAGGTCGCATGCATCGAGTTTGGATATGATTAATTCCATTTTGACATTTGAAAATCAGAATGCGTTTTTTTATGGTAATTCTCAGATACACCTCAATCATTCTACAGTAAAGCTCAATAATAGTGCGCTCAATCTCAGACAAGGCTATCAGCCCAATGAGACAATAGTTGGTTTTGATTCGGAGATCTTTGTTACTAACGGCTTTATTGAATTGAACGGTGCAAATGCATTACTTGATGTCTTTAAAAGTACCATTCAAATAAGTGATTATTCTTCCCTACAAATCCATGCGCCTGGATCGGCTGTCAATGGTAAGATTAGATTTAGGGGAGCAGGTTCACATGATGTTCACATGTACGCTAATTCTACATTGCGTATTGATGGTAAGTCAAAGGATTATACGATGATCGAAGTGACGGATCAGTCTGATTTTTGGATACCGGGGCAAGGAAAGGTTGTCATTTCGCATGCTGGTATTAACTTGAATAACAACGGTAGAGTTTGGAGCAATCCGCGATTGGAATTGAGCAATGTTCATGCATTTGATAATAGTTCAAACGCTATCGGCGGAGCCATAGAGTGTTGGAATAATCATACAATTTTAGGTTACTCCAATTTTACAAGAGTAGGATACAAAGGAATGGGCAGTACGCTGAGTGTTACCTCCAGCAATTTTGAAGGCAAACAAGCGAAGGTAGATTTGCACGGCGGCAGTTATCGTGTGACTCGTTCCAATTTTCACAATGGAGGATTGATCTCGCGTAAGCTAGAAAACACCAGTACTATTTCCCTTTCTGAGTTTTATAATGATGATAGCGGTAGCCCTAGCACAGCAGTGCACGATGAGAGTCTTGTAGAAGTATTAGTTTCCAATTCGTCAATTGAGAATTATGGAAACGGTATTTGGAAAATTGGCGGAATTTTCTCTTCGAGATGTTCTCAGTATATCGAAAATTTCGTCGGAATATTTGTTGAGGCATGCGCCCTAAATTTAAGTTCCGTAAACAGCGCTGGTTACAACAACTTTGTAAATAATGACGTAAATATTGAAGCCAACCAGATGTTGACCTACGCACTTGACAAGGGATTCAATTCATTCGAGCCTTTTAATGCATGTAATATTTGGACCACAAGTTTGATTCCCGTGGAAGGAGATGTGTTGGATATTTCGGCTACGAATAATATTTGGACTGTTGAGAATGATTATCATGTGTCTTATGTAGATGAAATGGAAACTGGTATTTGGTGTTATTCAGGGTCCTATATCAACGGTTTGTACGATGTTCGTTTTTTTGATCCCAACCCAGCCACAAGCAATGCATGTCCTACTGAAAAACCAACAGTTAAGCCACCATCGAGAAAGAATAACGCTCTTGAGGCAAGTGAATTGAACGAGCAATGGCAGGAACAGGGAGCTACTCAGAGAAACTTATCGGATATACCGCTCTTGAATACCGAGCATTTTGAGAATATTGCTTTGGACAGTGCACTGACATTCGCGGCGAGTTTCTTGGAGTTATATGATTCTACAGGAAATGATCTTCATGCTGTGACATTATTCCACGAGATACTTTCTAGTGGATTAAATCGAGTGGACATTTACACAAGACAATTGATGGATTGGGGAGTTTCGATGATGAAAAATGGTATCGAGGGCATGTTTTTCGAAGGGGATTTATCTATCTCGTCAAATGCCATTAGTTTTGAAACACCTGTACAACTCTATGTAGATGTTTTGAATTTGTGCACTGACACGCTTCTTACCGAAGAGACTTATAGAAGTCAATTTGAATTGGAGTTGTTGAAGGGACAACTGTTTTTAACGCTTAATAAACCTGACTTGGCAAGGGAGGTTTTTATAAATTTAAATGCTTGCAGCGTTGATTCATTGGAGCAGCTAGCGCTGAATAAATGGAGAGAAGAAGCTGAGCGAAGCATTTCTATTCAAGCACAATTTTTGGCTGGTGTTTCGCCGGATTCTGTATCATACAATGTGCCTGTATCTAGTTACCCTGATGCTATTGAAGTTGAATCGAGTAATTTTTACTTCGGTACTACTATCATGGATCCCAACACTTTGATTTTTGTTTCTTGTGGAGGCGATCCGAGTTATCGGGATAGAAAGTTGGAGTACTTGGAGGCATCGATTTTTCCGAATCCTGTGACCAATATGATTACCATTCGCTGTGATCTCGGGCAAGAGGCCTATGATGAATTGATTATGCTAGATTCATTCGGAAGAACTGTATATACCGAGAAGGTTTCTTTAAGTGGAACAATGTATCATCCGATAGAGTTGTCGTCGACGATGGCCTCTGGGGTGTATTTTATTCGACTTAATGGAGGCACTTCGGTGCGCACATTTAGCTTTGTGAAGCAGTAGGAGGAGTGCCCCCCCCCGCCGTACGGCGGCGGGGGGGGCTTCCTTTTATGCCACCACTACTTTTTTCTTTTTGACCATAATCAAGATTGTTACCACAGAAAGGCCAAAAACCATCAATACTTTTTTCCATGGAATTTGAGAAGTAGGTATAAATGGTGTTACTGTATTATTCTTCTTTGCTCCAGGTTTTTTAAACTTCAAATATTCGTTGATATATGCGCCGCTTTTTGGGCTTGTTCTTCCCGTTAAGGCAGCGTATTCATCCACTTCAAGTTTTCTTCTTTCCAAAAGTGTTTCTATATAAACCTGTCCTTCTTCACAGTCGAACTCGCCAGTGGCTGGATTCGTAAGCACATAACGCGCTTGATAATGCTCGTTGTTGGGAGTGACTTGGAAATTTAGATCAGAAGGAAATTTTTCTTTTTCATAGCGTACATGCAATCGGGTAAAGAAAGTACGCTCTCCATTCAGTGCATTCGCCCACCAAACACCAGCATCTGCAAATTCTTGATTGAGTGGTGGTGGTCCAACGCATGGATCGCATTTCATGCCCCAATTAGGAGTTACATCCCACGCATATTCAAGAAAAACGCCATTTCTGTTTTCATTTTTCCATGTTTTTTGAAATAAATTTTTATAAAATGTTCCAAATTCATCTCTCACGAACAGAGGAATATTTTTATCTGTAGGCATTTTGATTGTTCTGTAGTTGGTACACTCGATGCGACCGGTTTTTGTAAATGCATAAACAATCATGTCTTGACTTCCTTTGCTATTGGCCATCCCGAGACGTATCGGCAGCATGAATTTCTCGTGCTCAAATGATATTTGTATAGGGCTTAGATATTCGAATTTACTTTTTGATATTTCCTTCAAATTGACTTTCGCAACAAAAAATTTCATATTGCTCTTGATATACGGTTCGAGCACGGCATCGGCAGTTGCAGGTATTTTATATCCATTAGCTATCAACCAGTCTCTTAAACCCGTGCTCTGGCTAGCAGATAGAAGCAGTATGTCATACTCTCCAACTTGGTAGCGAGCCTCAATTTTTACGTATTTGTTTGAAGTTGCTTCACTCCTTTTCATGGCGCTCATATTAACAGATCCCAGCATTTCCATACTCATATCATTGCATATGGCCATGGGAATATAACAAGGATTTTGGTCATGATATTCGACAAGGCGAGGTGCAGAGTACGCATCGAGATATTCGAAAACATCCCTACGAACTACATTTATTTGGTCTTTACGTAGTACCACTGGAACTGGCACTACCATAGCGAAATCTTTAAAATCTCCACTAAAATCATTACTCATAGTAATGACAGTCTTCTTGCCATCTCTGACCAGAATGACTTCACTTTTATTGTTGAATAAAGTCGCGTCTGCTTTGGCGACATAGAATCCGCAGAAGCCGAATGAACGTTCGGTTTGTATCACTGCGATACAAAGGATAAGAAATTTGATAATTGTTTTCATTGGAAACATTTTTTTTGATTGTATGACTAATTGTGATGATGACCACTGGAATTTTTCTGATTTTACTAAATGGTCAATAAATGGGGTAAGTGGAGTTGCCAAAAAAAGTACCCATTGAACGGAGGAGTTTATAAAATGAAAGTTCGTCAAATAGAATGAAATACATGCTACACCAATTGTCCAAAAGATTCGAGCTCTTTTATTATCGGGAGTAGTCATCGGGTCGGTAATCATGAAAAAGGCGAATAACCAGATGCTGCCCGATGACATTTTGTGAAGCCATACTTCCCAATTCCAATTCATATATAGGATGGTTCTGGAAAATTCGAGTATGGCTATGGTTGCTAAAAATATCAATCCTGTATCGAGCCGTCTAACTTTAGTGAGAACAGCAAATCCAAGAGTGGATACGGCCAAGACTATCAGTGCTTCAGTTCCCCATTGACCGGGAGATACCCAAGCATTATCACTTAAGCTAATAGCGACAATTATTCCGAAATTGGCGGGATTCCAGAGGTGTTTATTACGATATCGAAAAACGAATTTCTGTGCTATTGCGAGCATTGCTGCGAAAAAGAAAATGAAAGGACTATTGGTCTTGAGCAGCAAACAAAGTCCCAGTGATGTGATAAGGGCACTTTTAAAGCTACTTAGCGGTATTTTGAGCTGTTGAATGAATAAGAGTTGAGTTCCTAATGCACCCAAAAGAACGGCGAGATAATTTGTAAAATCTGCGTCCCAGCCGAGCATAAGAACACCGAATGACAAAAAGGTAACCTGTGCGAGTATTTGGAAGTGCCTGCCGTCGGAGGCAAGGTAATCGAGATTGGAATGAATAGCCATAGGAGCGAAATTTCACCCCTGTACATGGTATATTCAAAAACGTTCAAAAAAAAATGTGGCTCGCAAGTTCTCTACGTTTGTTCGCCACATTTTGATTTTTTTATATTTTATATAAGCTTTGAAACGTAGACGCTTGCTAAAGGTTGCATACTTTCGCTTTATCAAAATGATGAAATGAGACAATTTTTTTTATTGATAGTCATTACCGGACTAATGGCAATGAGTGCTAATGAAAGTAGCGCTCAGTATAAAGTATTCAAAGAAGTGGATGGAGTCATTTTTTCAACTCGTTGGGTAAAGGAAAAGTGGTATAAGCGGTCAAGCTCCAAAGTACTTAGCGTTCGCGTGCAGAATAGGAATGCTTATGAGGTAAAATATACCCTAGGAGTAGAAATCTTTAGAAATACTGTAATGCTCGAGTCTTTTCCAGAAGAGGAATATACGCTGGGCGCAGGTAAAAAGGTGACCGGTCGTCTCAATGGCATTATGTTTAAGCCTACTAAAATTTCTAACGAGGACATCGAAAAGGCAGATTTTGAGCTTGAGCTCAGTGGACTTGATGTAACAAAAAAAGTATAGCTAGATTAATTGCTCATGAATTCATCCACGACTTTTTCCAATTGACTCTTCATGGCTCTTGCATCCAGTGGTATGTAATCAGCGGGAATTACGAATTGCTCTGGAGCCACGGGCTGGAAGCGCAATTCCCTCGCGCGCAGTTGCATTCTTTTTCCATATTGTTCGAGTTCATACCCGAGCAAGAAACCATCGACTTGCGAGAACTGATTCCACCAATTGCTTTCGTCAATGCGAAGCTCATTGGTATGATACAGCTCGATGGAAGGCAATGAATCATTACTAAAGCGAGCAATGCTTTTTTCACACAAGTACCCAGCAATTGTGAGCGTATCGTTTGTCTTCTCGATTGTAATTTGAGGACTGTAAGCTAACCAATCACCGATGTTGTTTTCATCTAAAGTCATGTAATACTTATCGGAAAACGATTTTAATAGCTGTGAATATTCTCTTTTTTGATTATCAATAATAAGGTCGGTTGTCATCACTCCCCATGCAGAGCGAATAGAAGCACGCATGTAGTGTTTATTAAAGTCAAAACTCATCTCTTTGGGATATAGCTCTAGCATGAGCGTATTTTGCTCGTACGGGAAGCTCACATCATATATGATGGTGCCTTCATTTTTCATTAAAAAAATGGGGCCGCTATCACAAGATGAAAGCGAAGAGATAAGGATGATGAATAAGAAAAAGTATCTTCGTGCAGTCAAGTGATATCTCGTTTGGGTTAAAGGTTTCAGGGCAATATTACGCTACGAATTGATATTAAACAATTTAAATGTTAAAACAAATAACAGACAAAGTACTTATGGTTCGTCCTCGTCATTTTAGAATGAATGAGCAAACGGCGGTGAATAACTATTATCAGCTTGCGATGATTGGTGAGGAAGCCGCTGATAAACAATGCTTAACAGAGTTTGATGCATTCGTGTCTGCTTTACGAGGGCGAGGCGTTGAAGTCATTGTCGTTGAAGATTTAGATGATAGAGATACTCCAGACAGCATATTTCCAAATAATTGGATTTCATTTCACGATAACGTCATCGTAACATATCCTATGTACGCTGCCAACCGTCGATTGGAGCGAAGAGAAGACATCATTGTTTCATTTGGAGACAACCTCTCAAGAATTTCCCTAGAGCATTTCGAAAATGATGGGTTATTTTTAGAAGGCACTGGGAGCATGGTTTTGGATCGGGTGGGAAAGGTGGCTTATGCATCTATTTCTGAGAGGACTTCAGAGTCTTTGGTGAGAAAGTGGTGTGATATAATGAGCTTTGAACCTTGTTTTTTTCATTCATTTCAGCGCACCGAAGCCGGCAGGCGACCTGTCTACCACACCAATGTTGTTATGTCCATTGGCACTGAATGGGCGATAATTTGTTCGGCAGCAATTGATGACGAACAGGAGCGCGAGCATGTGCTTTCAAAACTCTCTGAAAATCGAGTTTGCATTGACATTTCAGAAGATGCGATGGATGGTTTTGGAGGGAATATTCTAGAGTTGCAAAGCTCTGACGATAAAAAATCGTTAATCATGTCAACCGCTGCTTTCAGCTCATTAAATGGCTGGATGCCTGAGTTATCGAAGTATGCAGAACCATTGGTAGTTGATATTGCAACAATAGAAAGGGCGGGAGGTGGAAGTGCACGTTGCATGTTGGCAGAGGTTTTCTTATTTTCGCATGAATTCTAATACCAGCCACTACAGTGAAAAGCAAAATCAATATTGCCATCGACGGGTATTCTTCATGTGGGAAGAGCACCATGGCCAAAGCAATTGCCAAAGAATTGAACTATGTCTACATCGACACAGGGGCCATGTACAGAGCGATGGCACTTTTTGGATTGCAACATGGATTTATTCAAGCCAATGGTAAGTTGGATGCTGAGGGGTTAGAGCGCGCTCTTGATCATGTCTTGATCAACTTTAAATATAATCTTGAGTTAGGTCAAAATGAGACATTTCTCAATGGTGTGAATGTTGAAAAGGAAATACGCTCGTTGCAAGTGAGCAATCACGTTTCTAAAATTTCTGATGTTAAAGCAGTTCGCACGAAGCTTGTAAAACTTCAAAAGAGAATGGCGGAAACACGCGGTGTGGTGATGGATGGACGCGATATTGGAACTGTTGTGCTCCCGGATGCCGAACTCAAGTTTTTCATGACTGCTGATAATCGTGTGAGGGCTCAACGTCGCTTTGATGAGTTAAAATCTATGGGCGTTGAAACTTCTTTGGAAGAAGTGCTTGCAAATTTGAATAGTCGTGATGAGTATGATTCTAATCGTGCAAATGATCCTCTGAAAAGGGCTCCTGATGCGGTAGTCATAGATAATACAAATTTGACAATTGAAGAACAATTTCAATTTGTAATGAGTCATGTGCTTAAAAAAACGGCCACGCCAGAGCGTATTTAGGATTTTCACATCTCATTGTTGCTAAGAAGCAATAACCTTAGCCCGATTGTTGTTGTATAAGACCTTGTTTTGTATAAACACCATGGAGGCATTATGAGCAGGCTATTTTTTCTAACCGTTATACTTTCGATTTTTCTTCAAGGAGCAAAAGCCCAAAGGGCTTTATTTCTTGAAACGCCCACTCCATGGGCAGATTCGTTGTTTCAAACATTGACACTGGATCAAAAAATTGGTCAATTATTTATGGTGGCTGCTTGGTCAGACCCAAATCATAAAAGTTATGACAACGCTGGAATTAAGAGGTTGATTGAGAAATACAACATCGGAGGTTTGATTTTTATGCAGGGCAGTCCTGTGCGTCAAGCCAATTTAACCAACCAATATCAAAGCCTTTCTAAAGTTCCTCTTTTGCTTTCGATGGATGCTGAATGGGGTTTAGGCATGCGACTCGATTCAACCATTTCATTTCCTCGTCAAATGACTCTTGGGGCTTCAAGCTCTGACCAACTCACATACGAATTTGGAGTAGAAATGGCTAGACAACTCAAGCGAATCGGAGTGCAGGTGTCGTTTTCGCCCGTTTTAGATATCAACAATAATCCAAAGAATCCAGTTATTTCAAACCGTGCCTTTGGGGAGGATCGCGAGTTGGTGACACGCCGTGGACTCATGTATATGAAAGGGCTTCAGGATCATAATGTGATGGCCGTTGCCAAACACTTTCCAGGTCATGGTGATACAGATACCGATAGTCACAAAGATCTTCCCGTTATTCCTCATGGGCGCGCAAGACTTGATAGTCTTGAGTTTTATCCTTATCGCGAACTAATTGCCAAAGGACTCACTGGAAGTATGATTGCTCATTTGTATGTGCCCGCGCTCGATACCACTAGAAATTTACCGTCTACTCTGTCACCAGCAATTGTAGAAGGAACGCTTCGAAAGGACCTGGGCTTTGAAGGATTGATATTTACCGATGCACTCAACATGCAGGGTGTGGCGAAATACTGGAAGGCAGGTGATATGGATTTGCAGGCGTTGAAGGCAGGCAATGATGTGCTTTTGTTTTCAATGAACATACCTCTCGCTATACAAAGAATCAAGGAAGCAATTTTATCGGGAGAGATTTCGGAGGCCTCGATCAACGAAAAGTGTCTTCGCATCCTCAGATCTAAAGAATGGTGTGGCCTGAACAACTGCCAGCCTATCGATACACGCAATTTATATAACGATTTAAATTCGCTTCAAGCACAGACACTTCAGCAAAGAATGATTGAATCAAGTCTTACTGTGGTAAAAAATGAAGCCGAGTTGTTGCCCCTTCAAATAAGAGACTTTAAGAAAATTGCAGTGGTAGAAATAGGCTCCACTGGTCCGACCGAATTTGCATCTACATTGACCAATTATTTTCCCTGTGATGTTTATAGCATGGAAAAAAGCCCGGACTACGACGGTGCTATGAAATGGTTTGATCAACTGAGTAAGTATGATTTAGTACTGGCTTGTATGGTTGGCACAACGAATAAATCATCAAAGAACTTTGGGGTTACCAACGAAAGTGCTCGTATTATTAATGGAATTGCAGAAAAAACGAATGTCGCTCTGTGTATTCTTGCAAATCCATATGCAATCACGGCCATGCGTGATCTTAGTTACGTCAAATCGTTGGTTGTAGCTTATCAGGATGATTCTAAAACGAGAAAGGCATGTGCAGAATTATTGGCTGGTGTCAACGGAGCACAGGGCAAGTTGCCTGTGTCTCCTAATGCTGATTATCTATGTCTTTCAGGATGCTCAATAGAGGGTGGGGGCAAATTGAAATGGAATATTCCAAGTGCTAAAAGTTCAACCTTGGTGATGGTTCAAGAGGTCACGAATGTAAAAGGAAGTCCTGCAGCCGATTACGAAGAGGATATGATGAGTGATGGTGAAGGAACTCTCCTTTCTCTCGGAGAAAAATCCTTTTCCCGAATAGACTCCATTGCTCTGAGGGGAATTATTGAAGGTGCTTATCCTGGTTGTCGTGTGTTGGTAGCAAAAGATGGAAGCGTTCTTTATGACAAAGCATTTGGAAGTTTAAACTGGGACGAAAATCAACCAGTTTCTCAGAATACCATTTATGATCTTGCGTCAATCACGAAGGTTGCAGCAGGTACTCTGGCAGCAATGAAGTTGACCGATAAAGGGCTCTTAGACGTCAATAAAAAACTTGGAGATTATCTTTCTATTCCGGCTTCTAACCCTTACGCGTCTGTTGTTATCAAGGATATGTTAGCTCATACCGCAGGTTTCACAGCATGGATTCCGTTCTATACTAAAACGATGAAGAACGGACTGCCAGATCCGGAAATCTACAGGCCAATCAGCGAGCCGGGTTTCACTACGCAAGTTGCTCAAGAGCTTTACATAAGAGATGATTACAAAAAGAAAATTTTTAATCAGATTTTAGAAACTCCAATAGGTGCAGATAAAAGCTATAAATACAGCGACTTGGCATTTTACTTTGTGCAGCATTTGGTAGAGGTAATTTCAGGTAGATCATTAGAAGATTTTGTGAATAAAGAGTTTTATGAGCCCATGGCACTGGCTACAATTGGATATAGACCAACAGAACGTTTTAATAGAGAAGTAATAGCACCAACAGAAAATGACCGCACATTCCGACAGCAGCACGTTCATGGCTTTGTCCATGATCAAGGGGCTGCTATGCAAGGCGGTATCGCCGGACATGCGGGCTTATTCTCAAATGCACAAGACTTAGCGGCAATTATGCAAATGCTCATGGATGGTGGGGTATACGGAGGTAAGCGCTATCTGAGCGAGCAAACGATTAATGCATACAACACTCGCTACTTTCAGGGTAATCGCC
Source organism: Flavobacteriales bacterium (assembly GCA_044371755.1). Taxonomy (GTDB): domain Bacteria; phylum Bacteroidota; class Bacteroidia; order Flavobacteriales_D; family Sanyastnellaceae; genus JAIXWP01. The sequence continues at coordinate 13,758 of JBILSZ010000011.1, forward strand.
GTGGTTTGGGCTTTGACAAACCTTCTTTTACACGTAACACCGGTTCTACATGTCCTGAAGCTTCCTCATCAAGTTTTGGACATACGGGATTCACTGGCACGATGTGCTGGGCGGATCCTGAAACGGGTATTGTTTATGTTTTTCTAAGCAACAGGGTGAATCCCGATGCGGAAAACAAAAAAATTCAAGCACTGGACATTCGCACTAAAATCCAGCACGAGGCATACCGTGTTTTAGGTTACGGTTCCAACTAAATAAAAAGGTTTTCTTTTATTGTTGGCGTGAACTTCCGACCTTCGTTGCCTATTTAACAGGAATGGCACAGATATTAAAAATCGGAATTGTTGGTTATCCAACCTATGGAGGTAGTGGGGTAGTGGCAACAGAGTTGGGAAAGGCATTGGCCGATAAAGGACATGAAATTCATTTTATCACATACAGCCAGCCGGTTCGATTAGGGGCGATTCGCAAGAATATTCGATATCATGAAGTAAACGTGAGTGATTATCCCCTATTTCTGTATCCGCCTTATGAACTGGTATTGGCAAGTAAAATGGTGGATGTAGTGAAGTACGAGAAATTGGATTTACTGCATGTTCATTATGCTATTCCTCACGCTTCAGCAGCGATTACTGCTAAACAAGTATTAGCAGATGAAGGTATCAATATTCCAGTTATTACCACGCTTCACGGCACTGACATTACGCTTTTAGGAAAGGATGCATCTTTCGAACCCGTCATCTCTTTTGCGATCAATAAAAGTGATGCAGTGACAGCGGTATCACAAAGCTTGAGACTAGATACCTACAAGCTCTTCGGGATTAACAGAGAAATCGAGGTCATTCCTAATTTCATAAATACAGAGAAATTCGAATTTCCCAACCGAGAAATGATTCGACAAGAATATGCACCCAATGGTGAGAAAATATTGGTACACATCTCCAATTTTCGTCCCGTGAAGCGCATTCTCGATGTAATCGAAATATTTGCACGAATTAAGGAAGACATAGATTGCAAGCTTATACTTGTTGGAGATGGACCAGATCGCTCAAAAGCAGAAGCCCTTTGCAGAGAAAAAGGTATGTGTGATGAGGTCATCTTTTTAGGTAATGTGAAAAATCCTACCGAGGCGTTGGCTGTTGCTGATCTTTTTCTTTTACCTAGTGAATCCGAAAGTTTTGGACTGGCGGCATTAGAAGCCATGGCCTGCGGTGTTCCTGTCATTTCTACCAACACAGGTGGACTTCCAGAAGTAAACCGACACGGCGTCACAGGAATGATGAGCAACGTGGGTGATGTAGAAGACATGGCGAAGAATGGTAAATACCTTCTCAGCGATGAGGCTAGGCTCACCAAATTTGGATTTAAGGCGCGTGAGCGTGCACTTGAATTTGGTATCGAGAAAATTTTACCTCTTTACGAAAACTTGTATAATTCCGTTTTGCAGACAGTATGAATCAGTCGGCCCCAAAGTTTATAGGAAAGCGCATAAGCGTTCTAAAATCAAAAGAAGATATAGTAGTAACGATTACCCAACAAATCGAACGTTGGCAAGAAGCATTGCTTATAGGTTGGTTGCTCGCTTGGACCTTTTGTGGAGTGGTTTTCATTAAGTATGCGATTCAGACAACGGTGATGAGTGATCGCGTTTTTTTCATAATCTGCTCTTCTCTTTGGCTCTATTTTTTCGTGAAGATTATCAAGGTATTTATGTGGAGGAAAGGCGGAAGAGAAATTATTAGAATTAGCAAAGGGAAATTGGAAATCATCAACGCATACTGGAAGAGAGGGCTGCCCGAAACATTTATGATTCGAAATGTTTTCAAACTGGGTATAATCAAACGGGATCCTGGAAATTTTTTAGCTTTCCTAGATGACAGTTTTTGGATTATCGGTGGTGAGCGCGTGGGATTCAGTTACTCAGGCACTAAAATTCGTTTCGGAAAGCAACTGGATTTAAAGGATGCTGAATTGTTGGTGAAAGTGATTGAAAGTGGATTGCGCGAGTACGGCAAAGAGTAGATCAGAGCTCAGCTGCGGTCTAAGAAGAACTGTAGCGCCATTTCATAAGACCAAAGTCCAAAGCCCGTGATCACCCCGACGCATACAGCGGCAGTGAGGCTTGTATGCCTAAATTCTTCCCTCGAATGAATATTGGAAATATGTACTTCTACAACGGGTGACTGGATCGCAGCAATGGCATCACGCAAGGCAACACTAGTGTGGGAGTATCCGCCGGGATTTATTATAATCCCATCGTATGCAAAACCAACCTCGTGCAGCTTGTTGATTAGCTCACCTTCTACATTGCTTTGAAAATATTCGAGTTTGATTTCATCATAGTTTGCTCGAAGCGCTACAAAGAATTTTTCAAAATCTTGATCGCCGTAAATGTCTTTTTCTCTCTTGCCAAGGAGATTGAGGTTCGGGCCATTAAGAATAATAAATCTCTTCTGCATTACTCAGCGGTTTCAAGGGTTTCCTGAATCCACATTTGTTTGGTAATAGGCTTACCATTCTTGAAGTAGTAGATACTTGTTTTAGAAACCGACTTGAGGTAGACATTTACTTTTCCGTTTTCCTTTACGGTGCGCTCGGTGATGATTTGGTTGTTCAACTTGTAAGATTTCTCCGTCACACCATCAGGAATATTCTCAGAGCCAGGAGTGGGTCTGTCGGTGGGAGTTGCCCCATTATTTACATTAAATAATTCCTTTCTTGTTTGATAACGATCTTCGGCAGCTTTATTTTCTTTTTTCACTTGCAGCATTTCTGCTTGTTGCTTTTTTTCGGTGATTTCCGCCATAGCATCGCTGGTATTGTTTCTTTCAGCGCTGCTCATCGATTCTGATTGCTGTTTCTTCTCATCAATTTGCGTACGCGACATTTCGAGACGAACATCTGCTGCTGTGCGTGTATCACTCATCTTCGCTTCAGATTGTTGTTTCTTTTCGTCAGCGTTAATTTCATTTTGCTTTCGCACAGCTTCACCTTCCATGGCCATTTCCACTTGGTTGAGTTTTTCTTTATCAACTTTCATAGAGGCATCGGTGCGAAGGGTTCCTGATTTTGTTTCGTAACCCTTGTTGTTGAATTCATATTCCTTGCGCTTCTGCTCTAATTCATTCATTAAAGCCAATCGGTTCCTATCGTTTTGAACAATGGATTCTTGTGCTTCCTTTTGTTGTTGAGCGCTTTCATTACTTCTTTCTATTCTGGAGTCAGCCCTGCCCTGATAATCATTATTGGTATCTTGATTTTCTTTTTTCTTGCGCTCGGTTTCTGCTGTACTGCGGGCTGTGTAAGCACTACCCCTGTTGTTCATAGCTAGCAGTCCTTCTTTTGTTTCGGCAATATTTTCTTTTTGTTCTTTTATTTTATCATCAGAACGTTGGTTGCGAGAATCAATAAATTTTTGATTGGCTTCTGCCACTGCACGCATTTGTGCGTATTTGGCGCTATCTTCCAATGCCCTTGCTTCACGATAGTAGGCTTCAACTTCATCTTCCGCGTCGCGGTTGGCCTGATTGCTAAAGTTGGATGTTTTTTGATTGCGCGCAAGCTCTTCCTCTCTACGTTTACGCTCATCTTCTTCCTCTTGCATTCTTCTCAATCGAGCTTCTTCAGCTAATCGAGCCTCTTCATCCATTTTCGCTTTCAATTCCGCTTCTTTTCTTTTTCGTTCTTCTTCTTTCAAACGATTGGCCTCAGCAAGTGTATCATTGTTTTTCTTGGCAGCTTCTGCCGCTAAGATTTCATCGATTGAGGTAATTCTTGCACGTGGATACTGAGCGTCTTTTATAGCCAAGGCTTCTTGATACTTTGCTTTTGATTCAAGCCAGCTTTTAGCCGTATAAAGTTTATCCGCTTGTTGAACTAGGTCATTGAATAGTTTCTCGCGCTCTTCCCTGTCCTTATTGGCCAATGCGTCAGCCTCAGAACGTTGGCGATCACGTTCCATTTGAGCAATCAGTTCTTCGATTTCTTTGATTTTATCTTTAGGTTCCTGAACATCTGGTTTCAGAGCGGATGCTTCTTTATAGTTTGCAATGGCCGTTTCGTATTTGGCCTCGTTTTTATTTTTTAATCCAAGGCCCATTAAATCATTAAATCGAGCGTCGAGCTGTTTCTTTTTCGCTTCGTCAGCAAGCATGTTGTCGAGCGCTGCTTGCGCCTTGGTGATTTGATCTTTTGGATAAGCTATGGTAGGAAATAATGCAGAAGCTGCTTTGTATCGTTCGATACAGACAGCATAATCCTGACTTCCAAACTTCTTATCTGCATCTGCTATGATGGCGTCGTATTCTGCTTGCTTGCCCTCATTGGCCATCAACTGGTCTATTTCATAAAGCTTTTCTTTGGGAAGTTTTTCAGAAGGCCTCAAGTTTTTGGCCTCTGTGAATTTCTTTTTTGCATCATCCCATTTTTTTGCTTTTATCGCCTCATCACCTTCTTTCAACAAAGCATCATACTTGGCATTTGCTGCAAGAGCGGCTTGCTCATCATCGTATGCTTTTTTAGCAGCGTCATATTTCTGCTTAGCCGTAGCATCCTGTGGGAAAATTTTTAAAGCTTCAGTAAACTTGTCCATCGCGTCTTTATACTTCTTCGCGATCATCTTGTCGTCTCCTTCGCGTATCAATTTGTCGAAGTCGGCTTGCATTTTGTCTTTGCCGGCATTGAGAGCCTCCAATCGCTTGAATTCAGCGGTGATTTTATCCTTCATTTTTTCCGCATAAGGAATGTCAAACTCGAGGGAGTTCTCTTGTGACGAAAAAAATATTTTTCCTACGGGCTCTTTGAGAATATCGGTATTAAAGCTTTCTACATATTTGAACAGAACGCCCGGTAAATCGAGTTGAAATCCCCCAGCGCGGTCTTCTTCGGGAATGTTTCGGGTATCAATGCGTACAATTTTTTGTACGAATGCATCTTTGGAAAATTTGATGTCGTAAGTGAAACCTAATGGCAGTCTAATCTCATACTTTCCACTTCCCCCGGTTTCGATTACGTCAAACTGGGTTCCGTTTTTAAAAACGGTCACCGTCACGTTATCGAGTTTTTTCATCGTCTCCTGATCTTTTACTTGCCCACGAATTAAAACTTCTTCCTGAGCTACTAGAAATGAAGAGATTAGGGTGAAAAAAGACAACAATATATGTTTGAACGAAAGCCTCATGGTTTCAAAATATTCCTTGCGACGTAAAAATACGTAAAATATTGTAATTAAGTTCGCCAAAATGAGGAATATTAGTTACTGGGAGTTAGAGTCCTACTTTAAAAACATTGATGATCTCGTTGTTGGAGGCGGCATCGTGGGACTGAGCACTGCTGTTTATCTTAAAATGAAGTTCCCTGCTCGGAGGGTAGTCGTCGTAGAAAGGGACGCCTTTTCTGCGGGAGCAAGCACCAAAAATGCCGGGTTTGCTTGCTTTGGGAGCCCTTCAGAAATCGCAAGTGATCTTGTGAAGATGTCTGAAGCCGATGTTATTTCGTTGATTCGTTTTCGATTTGAAGGGCTTAAAGCCCTAAGATCTCTTTTGGGGGATGATGCCATTGGATATAAGCCTTGTGGAGGTTTTGAACTTTTCAGAGACTCCGATCATGAGTTATTTGAAAGGTGCTTGTACAATTTGGAGGTATATAATCATATTGCGATGGAGGCAATCGGCGCCAAGGCTTATAGCAGGGTAGAGCAAATGCCCGAATTTAGCGGACGCAATAAGTTTATCGGGGGCATCTACAATCAACTCGAAGGCAGCATCCACACCGGTAAAATGATGAGAAGTTTGAAAGAAAGATGCAATGGTCTGGGAGTGGAGTTTTTCAATGGGTTGAATGTTGAGGAGATCCATTTGAATGGCGACAAGGTGGTTGTAAACATTGAGGGTATAGAAATCGAGCCACGGCGGGTTTTCGTATGCATCAATGGTTTTGCGAAAAAATTATTGCCTTCTCTAGAAGTAACCGCTGTGCGAAATCAGGTACTGGTGACAAGTAAATTGCGTCACCCAATTCTCGAGAGCACTTATCATGTAGATGAGGGATACATCTATTTTCGACCAATCGATGATCGTCTACTCATTGGAGGATTCAGAAATACAGACAAGGAGAATGAGACGACTAGTGAGTTTGGAATTACTTCGTTTATACAAGAGAAAATAGAGGATTTTATTGTAAATTATATTACATCAGAAAAAATTACCATTGATTATCGATGGTCTGGAATTTTAGGTGTTGGGGAGACAAAAGTGCCAATAGTAGAAAGGTATAACGAGAATGTCTTTGTTGGAGTAAGAATGGGTGGGATGGGAATTGCTATCGGCAATTTAATTGGTAAAAAACTTTCAGAATTAGCTGATTGATTTAATTTTTTCACAAATACTAGTTGCGATTTTTTCGCCGTCAATAGCTGCACTTACGATTCCTCCCGCATACCCTGCACCTTCTCCACATGGATAAAGGCCTTTGATCTCTTCATGTTCGAGCGAATCCTTGTCTCGAGGAATGCGCACAGGACTTGAAGTGCGAGATTCAGGAGCAACAATAATCGCATCAGCGCTCAAATATCCATTCATTTTTTTTCCAAATGCCTTGAATCCTTCACGCAGTGCGGACGATATGAAATTAGGAAGAATTTTATTTAGATCTACGCTGACAAGCCCTGGTTGGTAGGAGCAAGAGGGAAGGTCTAAAGATTTTTTTTGATTAATAAAGTCATTTATTTTTTGCGCTGGCGCTGCTTGTGTTTTTCCCGCAGCTTCCCAACAAGCGTGTTCAACGCTTTTTTGAAATTCAAGACCAGCCAAAGCTCCGAATTTATGAAACTCAGGTATGTCGTTCCATTCTACTGTAACAACGATTCCCGAATTAGCCCACGGATTGTTGCGTTTGCTTGGCGACCAGCCATTGGTGACCACTTCTTCCTTATCAGTGGCACACGGCGCAATGATGCCGCCAGGACACATACAGAATGAATAGACTCCTTTTTCTTTAACCTGTTCTACCAAACTGTACGAAGCGGGAGGCAGAAAGTCACCTCTGTCATCACAATGATATTGTATCTTATCTATCACTTGCTGCGGGTGCTCCGCTCTAACGCCCAGTGCAAATGGTTTGAATTCAATCTTGATTTGTTTTTTTTCGAGCAAGGAAAAAATATCACGTGCGCTGTGACCGGTAGCAAGGATACAATTGTCGGCAAGGAGTTCGGCTGAGTCGTTAATAACAACACCCTTGAATGCGCTATCCTGAATTATTAAATCTGTGACCTTAGAGCCAAAGCGAACTTCTCCACCACACGCAATTATTTTTTCGCGCATTGCCGCTATTATTCCTGGAAGTTTGTTGGTTCCAATGTGAGGGTGCGCATCTGTCAGTATGATTGGGTCTGCGCCAAATTGAACCAACGTAGATAGTATGGATTGAACATCTCCGCGTTTGGTGCTTCTCGTGTATAATTTTCCATCAGAATATGTGCCTGCACCACCTTCACCAAAACAGTAATTTGATTCTGGATTGACAATGTGTTCTTTGTTGATTGCAGCTAAGTCGCGCCGTCTCGAGCGCACGTCTAGTCCACGTTCCAAAACAATAGGGCGAACTCCATTTTCAATTAGCCTTAGAGCCGCAAAAAGTCCTGCGGGTCCCGCACCAATAACAATGACAGAATGTGTTTGATCTGCGATTGGATATTTTTTTTCTTCGATGAAAGGTGGGATAGGCTCGCCTTGAGCGAAAAGCTCAACTTTCAAAATAAACTTCACCTGACGTTGACGTGCATCAATAGACCTGCGCAGAACTCTAAATGAATTGATGGAGGAAATGGAATGCCCCGCATTTTTTATGGCATCGAGAATACCTTGGTCGGAGGCTACTTTCGAAGGCAGTGCGGTGATTTGAATTATTTGAGACATAATGAAGGTCTATTCAACCAAAGATTAGTTCTAAAAAAAAGACCCTTCACTTACGTGAAGGGTGCATTTTAAATTATGGAAAAGATTAGTTAGCTCCTGATGTGGCTTTTTTAGAGGGTCTTCCTCTTTTCTTTCCAGCGGCTTTTTTAGGTGCGGGCGCAGCTATCGCTTTTGAGGAAGATTTTGGACCTGGTTTTTTCGCACCAGGCTTGTTTTTGCTTCCTACAGGGCGACCGCGTCTACCAGAGGATAGCTTGCCTTTCTTACCCAATTGGTTTAGTAAAGAGTCTACGCTTGAAGAGATTTTAGTTTTTCTGCCTCTGCCTTGTGATGCTTCTGCGATAAGGTTTGCAGCGTCTACAAGGGTTCTGATTTGAGATTCCAACTTAGAAATCTCGGACTTAATGTCCTTGAGGATTTTTGATGCCATAGAACTTTTTATTTGTTTGCAAATATAAATTATTTTGTCGATGTTTTTGTTTAAATGAAAGCTACTTTCGCAACCAATATTTTTAAAAAATGTCAACGCTCACAAAACCAGTCATCAAATTCAAGCGAAATGGTCTTAGCGACCCAGAGTTGATTCATCTTTACAAGTCAATATTGAAACCTCGATTAATAGAGGAGAAAATGTTGAGTCAACTGCGTCTTGGTAAAATCAGCAAGTGGTTCAGTAGCTATGGTCAAGAGGCCATCTCCGTAGGCGTGGCGCTAGCAATGAATGAGGATGAATTTATCCTTCCGATGCACAGAAATCTAGGGATTTTCACTGGTAGAAATTTGCCTTTGGAGAAATTATTTTTACAATTTCAAGGCAAGGAATCGGGTTTTACAAAAGGGCGTGATCGGTCGTTTCATTTTGGGACGAAAGAGCATCATTTAGTGGGAATGATTTCTCATTTAGGCCCACAATTAGGTATCGCCGATGGTATCGCTTTGGCAAATAAGCTGGCAAAAGAGCAAAAAGCGACTATAGTTTTCAGTGGTGATGGCGGAGCAAGCGAAGGTGATTTTCACGAAGCATTGAATGTTGCTACAGTTTGGGATTTGCCTGTTATTATCGGTATTGAAAACAATGCTTGGGGCTTGTCCACACCGAGTAGGGAACAGTTTAAATGTAAGCAATTTATTGATAAAGCCATTGGCTATGGCATGCCTAGTCAGGATGCAATTCAAGTGGATGGCAATAATATTATTGATGTATATCTTGCTGTAAAGACTGCCGCAGATAGCATTCGAAAGAATCCTCGTCCGATTTTAATGGAGTTTATGACTTTTCGTTTGAGAGGTCACGAAGAGGCGAGTGGCACCAAATATTACCCTGAAGGTTTGATTGATGAATGGGAGAAAAAGGATCCGGTTGATAATTTCGAACTTTGGTTGTTGGATCAAAAAATTATCACACCAGATATGGTCTTGGAAACTCGTGATGCGTTGAAGCGTGAAATCAATGATGCACTGAAGATCGCATACGAAACTCCGGATATTACCCCAAGCACGGCGATTGAGGTGAACGATGTTTTCAAGTCATTCTCGAATACCGAGATTAAACCAGAATCTGATTCAAGAGAAACTAAAAGATTGATTGACGCCATTAGTGATGGCTTGAAAGAGAGCATGAGGCGCCATCCCAAGCTAGTTTTGATGGGACAGGACATTGCGAAGTACGGCGGTGTATTTAAGGTGACAGAGAATTTTGTTGAAGAATTTGGAGCAGATCGTGTGCGCAATACCCCTCTCTGCGAATCCGCTATAATCGGCGCAGGACTTGGTTTGAGCATCAAGGGTTGGAAAGCAATGGTGGAAATGCAATTTGCCGATTTTGTAACGTGCGGATTCAATCAGATCGTGAATAATTTAGCTAAGCTTCACTATCGTTGGGAGGAGAATGCCGATGTTGTGGTCCGCATGCCAACAGGCGCGGGTGTTGCAGCTGGCCCATTTCACAGTCAAAGCAATGAGGCTTGGTTTTTTCACACTCCAGGATTGAAGATAGCATACCCTGCGTTCCCGGCAGATGCAAAAGGCTTGTTGTGTCAGGCATTTGAAGATCCCAATCCTGTTATGTTTTTTGAACACAAGGCCCTTTATCGCAGTATAGAAGGCGAGGTGCCAAGTGGATTTTATACCATTCCTTTCGGGGTTGCCAATACGCTACGAAGCGGATCAAAAGCGACAATCGTCACCTATGGATTGGGTGTTCATTGGGCGCTAAAACACCTGGACGACAATGGTCTTACCGACATCGAATTAATTGACTTGCGTACCTTGGCACCGCTTGATATGGAGACCGTTTATCGCTCAGTTTCAAAAACGGGACGTGTGCTCGTATTGCACGAGGACTGTCTTACTGGTGGTATAGGTGGTGAAATAGCTGCTCGTATTACAGAAGAGTGTTTTGACAAACTAGATGCTCCTGTTATTCGTTGTGCATCTCTCGATACGCCCGTTCCCTTTAATGCCAACCTTGAGAAAAACTTTTTGGCTTCTTCAAAACTTGGGGATGCTTTGAATCGACTTATGAGCTACTAGTATGGAATTCATGCTTCGCATATTATCCCTGATGATGCTGATTTATCTGGGAATATGCGTAGTTTATTTTCTTTTCCAAGAACGCTTCATTTTCGTTCCTACATTCAGTTTGGAAGGTTTCAATAATAAACTATCGACGAAGGTTAAGGAGTATTATTTCGAAACGCCACACCGGGGGCGCATTCACGCGTTGTTGCTGAAAGTTGAGAATCCAAAGGGTGTGATATTTTATCTTCATGGAAATACAGGAAGTCTCCAGCGATGGCAATTTATGGCTGAGGAGATGAGTGGTTATGGCTTCGATGTTCTTGTGATGGACTACCGCGGCTATGGTCGAAGTCAAGGGCCACGGAGCGAAGCTCGAATGCACAGGGATGCTGAATTTTGTTTTGACTGGATAACTGAACATTGTCAATACGAGACGAAAATCATCTACGGAAGATCACTGGGAACAGGTTTTGCCTGTCGTCTCGCAAGTCGACGTAAAGCAAGCGCTCTTATCCTTGAAACTCCATTTTTCAATTTGCTTGATGTCGCAAAATCTTATTTACCCTTTCTTCCTGTTCGCTATTTATTGAGGTATAAGTTCAGAAATGATCTCCATTTGCCTCATGTAGATTGCCCGATTCAGGTCTTTCATGGCACCAAAGATATCATTGTTAAATATGATAGCGCACTCAGGTTATATCGTAAAGCGCAGGAAACCAAAGAGATAAGGTTTACAACATTGGTTGGTGGCAAGCACAGCAATCTGAATACATTTCCGTTGTTTCGTGAGCAAATGCGGGCTTTTTTTTCGGAGGTTTTATTATTAAATTCGCACCGCGACTAAAACTCGCAAGCAACATTCGACCCTCTTTGGTCGACTTGTTAAAATATAGCCAAAAGCCAAAACATGAAGCAATTCTACAAGTACAGTATTCTGATCCTACTTTTGTTGACCTCTGCGTTTTCATCGACAGCTCAGCTGGCCAATCCTGCTTATGAAGTAGAGTATACCATACACTACGATTCTTATGATGGAGTGGATCTAACAGGATACGTGACATACGAAGTTTATTTAAGATTTGAAAACCCAGACAATTACCTTTTGGCGATTTTCGGGGAAGAGGATCCGGCCCCAGATTGTATTTTCGATCCAGTACAAGTGACCTATTTCAACTTTCCTTGTGGCCTTTTTCAAAGTGAAACCGAAACAGCATTCGGGCATACCAATAACTGTCTTTATGAATTTGGTCTTCCTGGTTTTGCGGCTGATGAGTGGGATTCATACATGGCTTTAGGAATGGAATGTAGTTCTGATTTTAATTGTGAGGTTATTTCAGACATTGGTAACTGTCCTACATGGCTTGATGAATTTGAAGGTCCTACCAACGGAGATCCGTTTGACGGAGGGAGCTTTTTTTGGGATTCGCACGCTCTATTCTCCATTCCATTGTTTGATCCAACATGTAGCGCCACTTATGTCGGCGATGATTTGAGAATCAAAGTAGCTCAATTTACTTCTTGTGGTGGATTTGATGGATGCTTATCGATAAGTTATAGAGACCCCAACGATAATGCAGTCACCGTAAATGATATTTGCATGCAGGTGCCTCATCCCTGTATTGATTTCCCGCTTGACACTGAACCTCTTGTCACCAGCCCTGCATGTCCAGGAGATGAATCTTTAGTTGTTGTAGACGACGGTGGATTTAGCACTGTCACCTATTCTCTTTACAGCGGTAATACTCCAGGCGCAGGTACTCTTGTTCAAGAATTTACCAATAGTGATAACGGCTTTACGCTCGCTGAGTTAGAAGGTGGCGATTATTATTACACGATGCTAGAGGGAACGGGCTGTAGAGACACGTCAGTTGTATTTACAATTGTAGATCCAGAGCCTATTGATTTTGATGCCACGCTTCTCAATGGTGTAAACTGTTTTGGTGAAACTACCGGTGAAATTGAAGTAGTATGTACAGGCGGAACTGGAGTTCTTGACTTTTCAGTTAATGGTCAGGGCAACAATGCGTGTGGGACAGTCCTATCGAATCTTGCTTGCGGGAATTATGTGATTCTTGCTACTGATGATAACGGGTGCACTGCCACTGAAACCATTGATATACCTTGCCCACCAAACATTACATATAACCTTACGTCAACTGATATTGCTTGTTTCGATTATGATGATGGTACCATCACTGGGCCTGTAAATGGCGGCACAGGCTTGATCACCGCAACCCTTACATTGGGTTTGGATGAAATAGGGGTACAATCCGCAACAGGTGCGCTCAATGTTAATTTCACAGATCTTGATGGGGGCGATTATGTGCTTACAATCGCCGATGCCAATGGATGCGGCGACACCTTTAACTTTAGCATATTTGAACCAGACGCTGTTGTGGTGACACCAACCACATCAGACGCATCATGTTTTGGTTTTTGTGATGGAACTGTCATCTTCGATATCACAGGAGGTGTAGGTCCTTTCGACGAAAATGTTTTGAACGCAGGGAATGTTGAGCAAGTTGCAAATGCACTTTGCGCAGGTAATTATTCTTACGATATTGTTGATGCGAATGGTTGTTCGCTCACGGGAAATATTGTTATTGGACAACCCACACAAATCGTATTCAACACTGCTGCCACCGCTACCTTATGTAACGGATCTTGCGATGGATCGATTGCTGTAACGAACGTTGCTGGCGGTGAAGGCGGCTATGCCTTTAGCGGCTCTGGCGGGATTGCATGCGATGCCCCTTGCTCTGGTACTAGTGCAAACTTCAGTGGTGTTTGCGCCGGAAGCTACACAGTGACAGTGACAGATCAGACGGGGTGTGAAGTTGAGGCGACCAATGTGGTTGTAGCTTCTCCTCAAGCAATCGTTTTGACTATTGCACCAACTAATGTCACTTGTTTTGGATTCGCAAACGGTGAGGCAGCCATTACAGCCACGGGCGGCACAGGTGCTCTCACATTGCAGCCTACCAATCTTCCTCTTCCCCAGACCGTGGCAGATCTGGCTCCCGGCACTTTCACTTTCACTGTTCTCGATGAAAACGGTTGTGAAGCAAGTGATGATGTAATTATCACAGAACCACCTCTGCTTCAGTATACCATTACGGAAGCTATCAACGTGACATGCGGCGGAGAATGTGATGGCACAATACTATATCAAGTTTCAGGAGGAACTACTCCTTATACCTTCCAACTCCTCCCAGATGGTGTGGAGGCAGCCTCTAGCGGAATCATTGGCAACATTTGCGCTGGAACGTATGACTTGGTGATACGCGACCTCAATGATTGTGAAAGTACTCAATCAGTGACCATCAATGAGCCAGCTCCGCTTGAAATTTTAGTTGATCTCGACGCTCCTACTTGTACCGGAATGACCGATGGTGAAGCAGCAGTAGTCGTGCAAGGTGGAACAGGTCTTCTTAGCGTTGACTTCCTTCCGGCAAGTCTTGACGTGACCGATGAAGGAAATAATCTTTACACTATTAATGATTTGGGTGAGTTGACCCTCAACATCATCCTCGAAGATGGTGTGGGATGCGTTGAAGAACTCGAAATTGAAGTTGTTCCAGACATTATTACAGATATGGTGCTCACGACATTTTCTTCACCAGAAAGTTGTTGGAATACGCAAGATGGAACGGCTACTGTCGGTGTGCAAAATGGCAATCTGCCAATCTCCTATCAGTGGTTTGATTCAGAAATGCAAATCACCCCTACTGCTATCGGCTTGCTTTCAAATGATACCTACACAGTGCGTGTAACCGACGATATTGGATGTACCCTAACGACCTCAGTGTTTGTTGAACCAACTATTGGTTGCTTCTTTATTACTAATGCCATCACACCAAATGGAGATGGAGCGAACGATACGTGGATCTTGGGAGGCCTGGAGTTTTTCCCTGATGCGAATATCGAAGTATTCAACAGATGGGGTCAGCAGGTGTTTCAGTCTACGGGCTATGCTGCTCCATGGGACGGACAATATAGAGGTCAGTTATTGCCCGTGGCAGATTACTATTTCATTATTGAGTACGACAAGTCGAAAGATCCAATCATAGGCACTCTCACTATTAAATACTAATACACACGCTACTATGAAATCAAGAATTTTCATCATTGCACTTTTTGTGACTGTATTAGTAAATTATGCAGGTGCACAGCAAATATCAAGAAGAACGCAGTTTCCAATTAATACCTTCATGGTCAATCCTGCTGTTGCGGGAACCCAGCGATATTCTCCTATTTTTGTGAGTTATCGAAATCAATGGGCGGGCTTTGAAGGTGCACCTACCACTATTGTGGCGAGTGCACACACAGCATTCAGAAATGGACTAGGCGGGGGAGCGATTATCTATAGTGATGATATGGGTGGTGCAATCTCTGAGTCTGGCTTTGAACTAACGGGCGCTTATAATGTGGATTTGAACAATGCAGATCAGGTAAGCTTTGGATTGAGCTTAAATGGCGCCCAATATCGCTTTGACAATTCCAAACTAATTGTCGTTGATCAAACAGATGTCGCTCTCAATGATTTTCAGGCAGAGTCGCATTTTAATGTAGATGCCACATTCGGGATGCTTATTCATGGTGAAAAATATTATGCTGGATTTTCAATTCCGCAACTTATGCAGAGTCGCCTTCGACTCAATAGTGACGGCAGCCCTTCGGATAATAGAAACATTCGCCACTACCAATTGATGGGTAGTTATCGCTACTATGTGAATGATACATGGGATGTGCAGGGAAGTGGTTTTATGCGCTTCACAGAACAAACACCTGCACAGTTGGATATAAATGTGCGTGTTAGTTATGCTGGAGCTGCATGGGGAGGCATCACTTATCGCACTAACGACGCAGTGGCTATCATGCTTGGTGGAATTTGGAAAGACTTCACTTTGGGTTATAGTTATGACATTACCACTACAGGAGCTCGTGTATTGAGCCCTCATACACATGAGATTTTGTTAGGATATTATATGCCTAAAAAGAAGGGCAAATTCCGCAATTCGAGCTTAGGTCCGCGTCGTCTTGAAAGAAGCAAAGTGGTAAACTAATGAAAAAGTACCTTCCCCTATTTGTCTTGTTATTTGCTGTTTCATCGGTCTGCGCTCAGTTTCAGCGCGTAGAAGTGGAACAGGTTGATAATGGTGGTGCTGTAGCTGGTCGCACGTATCGCATCTATATCGTTCTTGCTAATGATAGTGATCAGGTGCACATGATCTACGGTGAACCAGCACACCCTATGGAAATTAAAAGTACCAAACCATTCTTTCAGTCCCCATTAGGCGGTACCACTTCAAAACAAATTGGAAGAAAGTTGGCGAAAGAAAGACCGGAAGTTCGTTATGATTCGTTTATCACCATAGGTGCTGAGGATAATTATGATAACAACACCGAAACTCTTTTGAATACTGAACAGTTTGATAAAGGGGGAGCCATTTCTACAACTGATGGTGCTTGGTATTGCTTGCCTGGATCTAAACTAGGTTACGCAGGTGCCGATAAGCGAGTGCTTGTGGCTCAATTCACCACAGAAGGTGACATCAGCGGAACATTTAATGTTATGGGCCGAGATAAAGCTGGTGCCGTTTTTCAACAGCACACGGTGACCTTCGATACCAAGACTAAGAAGAAGTAATTTATTTCTTTTGAAATTTCAATGAACCGCTGTTGATACAGTAGCGCATACCTGTAGGGTTTGGGCCGTCATTAAATAAATGCCCAAGGTGACCTCCACATTTAGCGCAATGCACCTCAGTGCGTATCATCCCAAAGCTCATATCTCTCTGCTCTTCAACACTTTGTTCATCTAAAGCTGCATAATAGCTAGGCCATCCCGTGCCGCTATCGAACTTTGTTTGGCTGTCAAACAATTCTTGCCCGCATCCTGCGCAGAGATAGATACCATCTTCATGAGTATCCCAATATTCTCCTGTAAATGCGCGTTCGGTTCCCTTTTCTCTGAGAATGCGATATTGCTCTGGAGTGAGTTCTTTTTTCCACTCTTCTTCAGACTTTTTGATTTTTTCCATGCTTATATAAATTTTGCGGTGTGTGACGATTTAACCTTTTTAATCCCCAGAGGTTCTCCTGCATAAACGAGGTTTCCTCCTTTTTCACCTCCCTCGGGTCCAAGATCTATCAGCCAATCAGCACTTTTCATCACATCGGGATTGTGCTCAACAGCTATTATACTATGACCATTATCCAAAAGCGCACAGAAACTCTCCATCAGTTTTTGAACGTCATGGAAATGAAGCCCTGTAGTTGGTTCGTCGAATATAAATAAGGTGTGATTTTGGGAAGCCCCTAGGGTCAGAAAAGTAGCAAGCTTGATACGCTGCGCTTCACCACCACTAAGGCTGCTTGAGCTTTGTCCGAGTCCAATGTATCCTAGTCCTACCCTTTGAAGAGGATAAAGTTTCGAAAGCAAGTTTTTGTTGATTGTCTTATCCTTCTCTTCTTCAAAAAGAAGAATTGCATCATCCACTGTCATATCCAAGACATCGCTAACGCTTTTTTCTTTATACTGAACTTCCAGAACTTCTTCTTTAAATCGCTTGCCTTTGCACGACTCACATACCAGCTTGATATCGGCCATAAACTGCATCTCGATGGTTTGATATCCTTCTCCTTCGCACGCTTCACAGCGGCCACCATCAACATTGAAACTGAAGTGAGTGGGTTTGTATCCTCGTTGTTTTGCCAAGCTTTGCGATGCATAGAGCGTGCGCACCTCATCCCAAGCCTTCACGTATGTCACAGGATTTGATCGACTACTTTTTCCAATAGGATTTTGATCAACAAATTCGACGGACTTCAATGTTTTAATGCTGCCTTCAAGGCCATCAAATGCTCCCGGTGCGTCGCCGAAACCACCGAGTTCTTTTTTCAAGGCGGGATACAAAATATCGCGCACAAGGCTTGATTTTCCTGAGCCGCTAACGCCGCTAATCACGGTGAAACAATGCAGTGGAATTTCGACATCGATATTCTTAAGGTTGTTTTCTCTTGCTCCCTTAATGATTATTTTATCTTTTCCTGGTTTGTGTTTTTTAGAGATTTTTATTTCTCTTTTCCCATTGAGATAATCAGCCGTTAGCGTATTTCCTTTTTTAATCAGATTTTCAATATCTCCTGTGAATACAACATTTCCACCGTTAGTACCTGCTTCTGGTCCCATATCCACCATCATATCGGAGTTGCGCATGATTTCTTCATCATGTTCTACTACTATCACTGTATTGCCTTGTTCACGCAATGCTTTGAGCACAGTGATAAGGCGCTGTGTATCTCTTGGATGCAAACCTATACTTGGCTCATCAAGTATATACATCGATCCTACAAGACTACTTCCTAAACTAGTGGCGAGATTGATGCGTTGCGATTCGCCTCCTGAAAGTGTATTTGAAAGTCTATTGAGCGTCAAATATTCAAGTCCAACTTCGATGAGGTATTTCAGTCTATTTTTTATTTCTGTCAAAATACGTTGGGCCACTTTCTCCTCATGCGGAGTGAGTTTGATGCTTTGAAAAAAACCAAAACATTCACCCACAGGCATATTCACCAAATCACTAATGCCCTTGTCATTTATCTTGACGTAATTCGCATCTTTTCTAAGCCTTGTTCCTTTGCAATCGGGACATTTTGTTTTACCACGATAGCGGCTCAGCATGACACGATATTGAATTTTATAAGATTCGCTTTCTAAAAATTTGAAAAACTCATGAATACCAGAGGCGTGTGTAGTGCCATTCCATAGTTGATCAATTTGCTTTTGATTCAATTCACTATAGGGCTTGTGAATTGGGAAGTCCACTTTGCGTGCTGCCATGATGAATTGGTCTTTCCATTCGCTCATCTTTTCGCCCTTCCATGGCGCGATTGCGTCATCGTAGATGGATTTGGATTTATTGGGAATCACAAGGTTTTCATCAATTCCAATAATACTTCCAAATCCCTCGCAGGTTTTGCAGGCTCCGATTGGGTTGTTGAAACTAAAAAGATTGAGCGAAGGCTCTTCGAATGTGATGCCGTCTAATTCGAAGCGGTTTGAAAAGGCGTGGATTTTCTTTTGATCTACCAATTCAATATAGCATTCGCCATGGCCTTCAAAAAAGGCGGCACTAATAGAATCTGAAAGACGACCGCGGTTTTCATCATCATTCGTGGCCGTGGCGCGGTCAATAAGAATGTAGAGTTGATCTTTCGGTTTTGGTTTGTCCTTAATTTCTTCTAGCTTCACCACATCATCGTTCCATTTGATTCTGGTGAAGCCTTGCTGCTGGAGAATATCGAATTTTTTGAGAGGGTCTTTTTCCTTACTCATGTCGAGCTTCGACAGGATATACAGACGTTCTTCTTCTTTTTGTGAAAATATAAAGTTGATTACGTCTTCCACGCGATGTCGTACGACTTCCTTCCCACTAATTGGTGAAAATGTCCGTCCTACACGAGCGTAGAGCAGTTTCATATAATCATAAATCTCTGTAGTAGTGCCAACGGTAGACCTCGAGGTTCTACTTGTCACTTTTTGTTCAATAGCCACTGCAGGAGATATCCCAATGATACTATCTACTTCGGGTTTATCCAATCTACCTAAGAACTGTCGAGCATAACTTGATAGACTTTCTACATAACGGCGTTGTCCTTCGGCGAATAAGGTGTCAAACGCCAGGCTCGACTTGCCACTGCCGCTCAAACCAGTAATAACTGTAAGTTTATTTCTTGGTATGGTCACCGATACATTCTTCAGATTGTGCACTCTCGCGCCTTTGATGATGATATTTTGCTTGGGATCTTCTGTATTGATGATTTTTTTCTTCATATGGGTCGCTTCTAATAGGGCGGGGGCACAAATGTCGAAAGAGAAACCAGAATATTTATCGGTTGTTCATTAGTTGTAAATTATTGATAATAAGTGATTTGAATCAAATATTTATGGTAGGGTAGGGTATTTTGAAAAAAAATCGTATTTTTGTCATAACCGAAAAATATTTTCGGTACATACAATAACCCAGGATTAGTTGCGTTACGAAACAAATCCTACTAAGACACAATTGCGCCTATAGACAGACTTTACTCTTTGTTCTAATCAAAATCAAGTAGAACTCATTAAAAAGAGGAGGTCGTTATGCGTCTTAGTGAACACACAGATCGTCAGTTGGTAGAAGCCTACATTCGTGGGCACGAGGAATGTTTCCAAGAATTATTGAAGCGTTACAAGAGCCGAGTTTTCGGTAAGATAACGATGTATGTCAAAGACAGAGCTGCCGCAGAGGACATTTTTCAAGACACGTTTATGAAAGCGATTCAAGCTTTGAAAGACGGACAGTACAATGAAGAGGGAAAATTCAGCGCCTGGATTATGCGTATTGCGCATAACTTGTGTATCGACTACTTCCGAGTGAAAAAGAAAATGCCAATGAGTCGTGCAAATGATGACTACGATCCATTTGACTATATCGGCAGTGGCGAAAAGAATTCAGAGCAAGTCAATATCAATAAGCAAGTCCTTTCGGATGCTAAGAAGCTTTTGAATCAACTCCCAGCAGAGCAGAAGGAAATAGTAATGATGCGTCTTTATTATGATATGAGTTTCAAAGAAATATCAGATTCATTGAATATCAGCATCAATACCGCGCTCGGTCGGATGCGTTATGCATTGATCAATTTGCGTAAGCTTATCGAAAAGCATCAGATCGAAATGACGCTTTCATAAAAAAATATGAAGACGTTATAATAAAGTTAGAAATGGGACGTTAGCTGGTCATAAAACAAAACCCGCCTATGTCCCATTTTACACTTCAAGATTTAGTAGATTTTACTCAAAACGAAAGAAAAATGGTAGAAGATGTCCTACCAACGGCTACCCACGATAGAGAAGTGGAGCCTAGTGAAGCTTGCCTCCGCAACATTTTGGATTATTCGAAAGCGTTGAGCGTGCGAACTTCAAAAAAAATGAAGCAAGTTCATGTGATATTGAACTAAGCTTAAAATCACCAAATATTAACCGAGGCTGTCCGATGGACAGCCTCTTTTTTTATCTTTTTTGTTACATTTGGTCACTATGAAAAATATCGCACTACTAGTCATCACTTTGTTTATCAGTACTTGTGCCTTTTCACAAAGAGAGAAAGAGTTTCAAGTTAGAGCGAGTTACGGGCTTGCTGGGTATGCTACATTATCAGAAACGAAGTTCACGGCTTTCGGATTTGAGGTGAGCGATTCGGATACAAGTGGTGCAGCAACTCAGCATTTCAATTTGGACTTGAGGTACGATTTTACCAATAGAATCACTGCGGGCATTGATTTGAAATTGGGATCATACATTTATGATCCAGAAGAAGACAATCGGGGTAAGAGCAACTCATTTGTTGTAGTAGGCATCTCGGGAGAATTCAATCTTATGAGTCGTGAAAAGTCGAGATTGTTTTTGGGGTTGGGGCTTCACCGTTCGGACTTAGAATTGAGAGAGCGGGATACAAATGCGGGAATTGTTTCAGAAGCCGTGGCTACTTATCGCGGAAGAGGAATTAAATTGAATCTTGGATATTCCAAATTTTTTGGAAATAGCCCGATTGGTTTTAATGTGAGTTTGGGATACGATTCTCACAACTTTGATTTGGAAGACTACATCATAGACAATAATCCCTTTTTCGCCAACTATGAAGGTACGCTGCAAGTTAGAGGCCTAGATTTTTCAATGGGGCTTGTATTTAGAATTCGACCTTAGTCGATGACTGGTTCAAAATAATGAAAATTATAGTCTGCCTTCGAGGGATGAAAAATCTCTGTTAGATCTCGCAGTATGAGATGCGGTTCGAGAATGGCGTCACCGAAGTAGTCTCGAACATTTGTATTGCAATAAAAAATATGGTTGTTTTGAAATGCTTTTAGTTTTTTAAAACGAGCGTCTTCATTTGCGATGGCATCATAAGTCAGTGCATTCGTGGAATATTCTACCCTTCCCCAAAAATCACATTCGAAGGCAAGATTCATGAGAGATTCAAAGGGCAAGGCGAGGTTTTTATTTGAAATAGAGTCGGAAAGAATGTAGCTTCCACCTGCGTCGTTGATGAGTATAGCTTGAAAGCTATTACCAGGTGGGGCATACCAAACACCGCCTTCTTGACTACCCGTAAAAACACATGGTCTTTCGGAAGCAAATTGAGAAGTGTTTTCTTCCTTGAGTTGTAAGTATTCTTTTTCTATGGCTTGAAAAGTCTGCTCGGCGAGTGAATCTGCCCCGCACACTGCTGCAAAAACTTTTATCCACTCTACGCGACCCAGAGGGTGTTTTTCGAGATATTCAGATATAGGAAAACAGCGAATTCCCTTAGATGTATATTTTTCATAACTCCCATGCCCGTATGGGTATACAAAAAACCACTCCGGACTAATTGAAATAAGTAATTCTAAATCTACGTCGTCTGCGGAACTTAAGTTGACCAGTTCTTTATTATCAATAGCCTTACGGGCATTAGTGTTGCGCACTAGTTCGGCGAATGCCACACCTTTGATTGCATTCAATTTTTGAAGTCGGTCAAAATATGAAAGGTGTGTGGTAGAAAGGCATGCGATTTTTTGAGATGGGTGGCTGATTTCGATAACTTCAAGAGTGTCTCCCGGATTTTCAAGATCGAAAAGTATAATTTGTTTTTTATCAAGAAATTCAACTATTTCAAAGCCTTCGGCATATTTAGGTTTGATTGATTTACCCTCAATTAGTGACAATTGGCCGGAGTTTTTTTCACTACAAGAGGCCAAAAAATGACAAATCGCTAAGAAGTAATATTTCATTAGGCGAAAATAAGGGTAAGGAGTCTTTAAATTCGCGCACACATCCATTCAATGAAAATGGCAACTACAAAAGAATTAGAATTCAACAAGAACGAAGATAAGATGATGCAACTGGTCTCACAGTTGAATCGGCGCTTGGAAAAAATTCACCTAGGTGGAGGCAAGTCAAAAATTGATAAAGAACACGAGCGAGGCAAGTTGACTGCACGGGAGCGCGTGGATTATTTGCTAGATAAAGGAGCTCAAAGAATAGAGATTGGTGCGTTTGCCGGTGATGAGATGTACGCTGAACATGGCGGTTGTCCTGCGGCTGGAGTCGTGGTAGTGATGGGGTATATTCAAGGCAGACTCTGTTTGGTAGTAGCAAATGATGCCACTGTGAAAGCGGGTGCTTGGTTTCCGATTACAGGAAAGAAGAACCTAAGAGCTCAAGAAATAGCGATGGAAAATCGCATTCCGATTATTTATTTAGTAGATAGTGCGGGTGTTTACTTACCCATGCAAGATGAGATTTTTCCAGATAAAGAACATTTTGGGAGAATTTTTCGCAACAATGCCATCATGAGTAGCATGGGCATTCCGCAGATTGCTGCGGTTATGGGATCTTGCGTAGCAGGTGGTGCTTATTTGCCAATCATGTCTGATGAAGCATTGATTGTCGATAAGACAGGCACTATTTTCTTAGCGGGATCTTATTTGGTAAAAGCTGCGATTGGCGAGGATATCGATAACGAAACATTGGGAGGAGCTACCACGCATTGCGAGATATCTGGTGTTACGGATTACAAGGCTAAGGATGATAAAGATGCTTTAGATAGAATTCGAAACATCATTGATAAGTTTGGCAAACCACAAAAACAGGCGGGGTTTGATCGAGTGAAATCGGTTGAGCCCAAGCGAAGCGCTCGAGATGTATACGGCATTCTGCCTGAGGACCGCACAAAACCCTATGATGTTCGTGACATCCTTTCTTGTATCGTAGATGGTGGTGAATGGATGGAATATAAAGAGGAGTATGGAAAGACGATAGTTTGTGCCTATACTCGAATTGATGGATGGGCTGTTGGAATTGTTGCAAACCAACGATTGATAGTAAAAAGCAAGAAGGACGGAATGCAATTGGGCGGAGTGATATTCAGTGATAGCGCTGATAAGGCTGCACGTTTTATCATGAATTGCAATCAAAAGAATATTCCACTTGTATTTTTACAAGACGTTACTGGATTTATGGTTGGCTCGCGATCTGAACATGGAGGTATTATAAAAGATGGAGCCAAGATGGTGAATGCACAGGCCAACAGTGTGGTTCCTAAATTTACAATTATCACAGGAAATAGTTATGGGGCGGGCAATTATGCCATGTGCGGAAAAGCATACGATCCAAGATTGATAGTGGGATGGCCTACTGCGCAAGTAGCAGTAATGGGAGGGGCACAAGCGGCGAAGGTATTACTACAAATTGAAGTAGCTTCTATGAAGGCAAAAGGAGAAGAGATTACGAAGGAAAGGGAAGAAGAACTTTATAATAAAATCAAAGCGCGATATGATGCGCAAACCTCGCCTTATTATGGTGCAGCAAGACTATGGTTGGATGCGATCATTGACCCAATTGATACACGAAAGTGGATAAGCATGGGCATTGAAGCGGCTAACAACGCACCAGCAGAAAGATCTTATTCCACTGGAGTTTTACAAGTGTAAATAGTATGAAATTATTTATAGAAAAAAAGCCATTATTGTTTCTTTTAATTCTTGCTTTTGCGGTGAGGTTGATTGCGGTTTTTTTTGCGAAGGGATATATGATGCACGACGACCACTTTTTAACCGTGGAGCCGAGTGCAAGTTGGGCAGACGGATTTAATTTTAATGAGTGGGCGCCTGGAATCGGCAATGATCGCGATTCTCCTGAGCCAATTAGTTTTTTTTATCTAGGTTTTCTTTTTGTGTTTTTTAAAGGGCTTAATTTTCTGGGTATTGAAAATCCAGATCATCAGATGTATGTCATTCGTTTTATTCATGCATTATATTCGTTACTAACAATTTATTTTTCTTATAAAATAACGGAGAGAATTTCTAATAAAAAGAATGCATTTCAAGTTGGGTTACTTTTATCATTGATTACTGTGATGCCCAATTACTCAGTGCGCAATTTGGTTGAGTTTGTTTCGATGCCGCCGTTGCTCGCAGGAGTTTGGATACTATTGAAGAATAATGCATTCAAAATTATTCATACACGATTACCTTTTGGTAATGCTTCCTTGACTTTGCAACCTGATTTTGGCAATCAAATTTCCATTGGCCTAAAGTGGCTTGTATTGGCGGCTTTCGTGATGGGGCTTGCCGTGGGTTTCCGTTATCAAACAGTCTTGGTAGTCGCATTTACGGGTGTGATTTTTTTATTACAAAAGGAAATTAAAAACTTCATTGTCTTTGGTCTGGTAGCTTTCGCTTCATTCTTTTTGACTCAGATAGATGATGTGTTATTATGGGGAGGTCAACCTTTCCAGCATTTGATGGGTTATTTTGGATATAATGCTGAAAACGCCCTCAATTACCCTGGATCATGGGCAACATATTTATCATTCATTGGATACATCATTTTACCACCTGTTAGCTTGATGCTTGCTTTTGGTTTTTTCAAAGAGTGGAAGAGGTCATTTTTCATTTTTTTACCTGTCTTGATATTTGTATTGTTTCATATTATTTATCCTAATAGACAAGAGCGTTTTATTTTTCCAATACTTCCATTTTTCATCATGTTGGGAGTAATCGGCTGGAATCGCTTTGTAGAACAAAGCGCATATTGGAGCAACAGAAAAGTTTTACTTAAAACGAGTTGGGCGTTTTTTTGGATACTAAATATTGCTGGAATGTTAGTATTGGCTACGACCTATAGCAAGCGGGCGAGGGTTGAAGCCATGCTGTATCTTTATGATAAAGGGGATTGTAGGAATTTTATTCAAGATTTCAGGCAGGGCGAAAGTGGAAGCCTTGTTCCACAGTTTTATTCTGGCAGTTGGGATTGGTACTATGTTTTTAGAAGCTCTACTGATTATGTTAGTGAGATACGCATGATGGATTCTTGGGAAAAGCAACAAAATGGGACAATCAAGCCCAAGTCAAAGCCCAATTATATATTGTTTTATAATGAGGAAAAAATGAAAGAGCGTGTTGAGGCGATGCAAGCGTTTTTTCCAAATCTAACCTTTGAAACAAAAGTAGAGGCGGGTTGGTTTGATGTTCTGTTGCATACGCTAAACGACAAGAATTCCTTAGAGACCATTTATATCTATAAAATAAATTGAGTTTGATAAAGCGTGTAGTGATCTTATCATTTTTGGTCTTATCTGCTGCTGTTAGCAAAGGACAGCAAGCAGATAGTCTTCGCTTTCGTACCAAGCTTTGGAATTATGCTTACCGTTTTTTAAATGACAGCATGGATTTGGCGAAACCAAAAGTGTTGTTGTATCCTGTCATTGCATATTCTCCCGAAACGAGTCTTGAGCTGGGCTTTTCAGGACTTTATTTATATTATGCAAAAGGCGATTACAAGCGCAATCGTTTAAGTGAGGTTCAGCTATTTTCATTTATCACGCTCAACAGGCAGTATGGGGCTTGGTTTGATCATTTCTTGTATAGTGATAATGATGATTGGTTTTTTTTAGGTAGACTGCGTTTTCAACGTTTTCCTCTTTATTATTATGGAGTTGGCATTGATACAAGAAAAGAAGATGAAACAGTTTTAGATGCTGATTATACCTTGATAAAGGAGCGCATCCTTCGAAAAATCACAAAGAATTTTTTTGTTGGTTTGGAGATAGATTATCAGCGTCTTTACAATGTTCGGTTTGCGGATGAAGCGGAGCATCCACATGGCAATTTAAGAGGGGCCTATGGTTCTACCAACTTAGGTTTGGGTTTGGGATTGGTATATGATAGTCGCAAGAATGCTTTGAATGTTCGTGATGGGGTTTTTGCTGAATTGGGATATCTTCATTATGATCCAGCTTTTGGAAGTCGTTATCAATTCAATAGTGTTGTTACCGATTTGCGATATTTTAAAAAGATTAGAGAAAAGCAAGTGTTGGCTTTTCAGGCGGTCGGTATTTTCCAAAATGGAGATGTACCCTTCAATCAGTTGGCGCTAGTGGGGGGGGAGAGTTTGATGAGAGGATATTACACAGGGAGATTTCGCGATAAAAATTATACTGCTTTTCAGGCAGAATATCGTTGGTTGCCATTTAAATGGAGCAAGCGATTTGGAGCCACAGTCTTTACTTCTATTGGCAGTGTTGCAGAAGAGCCTTCTATGTTGGCTGAAAAGCGTTGGATGCCAGCTGGTGGTGCAGGACTAAGATTTCTTGTTTTTCCTAAAAAGGATATTTTCATCCGTGCTGACATAGCATTCACACCAGAGGGGAGGGGATTTTATTTGTACACCGGCGAAGCGTTTTAATACTGCTTTTATTTTTGACTATTTCCTTGTCGTATACTTAGTAAAATTTTATTAATAAAAATCTAGCCTCAGCAAGCATTGGGAATATTTCGGTCAAGTCAAAATGTTGAAGAAGGAATGGAAAACGCGTCGAAGGATGGAATTTCAATTATCTTCCAGCCACGTGGATTTTCCAATAAAGACAGGGCAATAGATTGATTGACCTCAGTAATGGGCAATCTTTCGAGATAAGGTTCAAAGTCTTCAATAGAATTGAAAGAGGCGTCGTAAGGGATAATACCAAAACCCCTGAAGACGCCTTTTTCTATGAGAATAAATGAACGTTCATAAGAGGCGACAGCATAATTTACAAGGACATAATTTTTACGTTCTTGAATAACGTTGTCTATCGCCTCAAGAATGGAATGATTGTGTTCTTCCTTTGACGGAATTTCATTTTCATGAAATCCAGTGTCGATATTGAGAAGGCGTAAATCTATTTGAAAACGCTCCGCAAACTCGATCAGCCAAGAGCGACATTGATATGAAGAAGTGAAAGAAACAATTGCGTCTGCCGCAGCACCACCTTCTCGTGAAGCTAGACGGACATAGCCTTTTTGATCTTCGTATTGAAAAATATTATATCTCTTCACTCTCGACTTTTGTGCACGATTATGACGAGGCCAATGTTTGCGAATTTCTGCATCTTCCCAGAGCAATGCGATTAATTCTTGAGCTGTTTCTTTAAAGTCAATACGATGAATTTCTCGAATAAAACTTTGTGTTTTTTCGGATTCTAAAGGCCCAGCGAAATGAGAGCGCACGCGTTTTTTAATGTTCTTGGCCTTCCCGATGTAAATAGGTTTTCCCTGTTCATTTAAAAAGTAATAAACTCCGGTGCGTTCTGGAAGCTTATCATATTCTTCTCTAGAGATATGTGCTGGTAAAAAATTCTCTGCAGTGTTTCGCGCAAGCATTTTTCGCCAAACCGATTCCTCCAATTGCTCCATTGACCTAGTAAACAATACTGCTGTTGCACGTGCATCGCCCAATGCCCTGTGCGGCGCCTCGTTTACGATTTCCAGAGTTTTGGTGATATTTCCCAAACCATAGGATTTATAACCGGGGAATGCTTTGCGAGCTAGTTTCACAGTGCAGAGTCGCGGTGGATTGAATGCGAAACCGAGACTTTCAAATTCTGCTTTGAAAAAACTATAGTCGAAATTTACATTATGCGCCACGAAAATGCTATCGTTAAAAATTTCTAATAGCTCGTTGGCCACGTCTTCGAATGTGGGCATACCCTCTAGCATTTGGTCGGTAATTCCAGTGAGCGCAGTTATGAAATGAGGCAAGTATTGGTGCGGTTGAATGAGCGATTGAAACTCTTTCACTACTTTTCCATCCTCGACGACACAAATTCCGATTTCAATAATGCTGCAAGCCGAGGCATGACTTCCCGTTGTTTCTATGTCGGCAATGGCAAAACGCATGCGACAAAGATAATTTATGATTTATGTATTAGTAGTGTTTTGTATTTTTGAACCTATGAGAAAAAAATATCTACTTGTCGCAGCTCTGATTATTAGTTCAATAAGCGGGGTTAATGCTCAGTTTGGATTTGATAATGCCATGCCGATGCAAAAGATTTCTGTATCTGACAATGATGAAGAAGAAGAAGAGGAGGAAGAGGACAAATATCGAGGCTTCAGTTTTGGTATCAATTTGGGTTCTTATTTTGCTTCTAAGAAGACGGCGAATATTTACAATGGCACCTGCGTATTTGGAGATTTAGGAAGAGCAGACGGAGTGCAGTGTTTCACAATAGATGAGCGTTTAGATCCAAATTTTTTCACCTTGGATTATCAGCGAATTGTAAATGAGTTTCAGGCAACTGGTGTCGAAGTGCCTTTTGATAGTTATCCTATAAACATGCGATATACCCCCGCTTTGATGGTGGGTATGCAGGTGAAGTATAATTGGGGCAAGTACCATGCTTTGGTTTTTAACATCAACGCCATGCGCGTGCGAACGGTTGATGTGTTTACCCTTCGATTCATCGGTACAGGAGCGCAACTCAATGCGCAGCAGGACGTGCGAACATTTGATATAATTGGACAGGAGCAACGTTTTAATATTGGACTAGGATATAGGGCTGGTTTTATGATCAATGAAATGTCCAATTTCTATTGGCAGTTTGGAGGCAGCTTGTTGGGAACTCAGTTTGAGCGCAATCAGATTCGAATAGGGGAGACCACTTATGATTTGATTTTAGGGGCACAGAATCCCAACCAAGCACCACTAACTTTAGACAATGCACCGACACGAGTGGGTATTGGTGGTTATAGTGCCTTAGGTGTTGAGTTTTTTATCAAAGACATGTATTCCTTCGATGTGAGTTTTGGTTTGAGCAACGATCAGATGGGCTATTTTGAATACAAGGAGCGAGGCTGGAACTCTTGGCTCATGGCGACGTTTACGTTGTAAAGCAATTCGGAATTCGGAATTCGAAATTCGGAATTCGGAATTCGCAATATCCACGGTTCCCTTGTTCCCTTGTTCCCTTGTTCCTTGTTCCTTGTTCCTTGTTCCCCTGTTCCCTGATCCCTTGTTCCCCTGTTCCCTGTTCCCCTGTTCCCTTATTCCCCTGTTCCCAAAATGTTCCCTTGTTCCCCTGTTCCCTGTTCCTTGTTCCCCTGTTCCTTGTTCCCAAAATGTTCCCTTATTCCCCTGTTCCCCTGTTCCCTGTTCCCCTGATCCCTTGTTCCCCTGTTCCCTTATTCCCCTGTTCCTTGTTCCCTTGTTCCCTGTTCCTTGTTCTTTTCTCCCTTGTTCCTTGTTCCCCTCTTTTTTTCCCTTTGTTCGGGTGTTTAATGGGAGTAAATGTATATTCGTTAACCCAAAGGAATTTGAAACCGAGCAAACACCATTATGAAACGTTTTTTTACCAAGTATCCTAAACTCTCACTCCTCTCTCTAGGAACCTTGTGCGTTGTGGCTTTGAGCGCTGCTTACAGTCATAACGATCCTGCCCCAATGCGCTACCACACCGATGATGAAATGGTGCGCATGGCCGCCAATATCACGGGTTTGCCCACTGGAGATAACGGTTATTTCACTGGAAGCGGCAAATGTGCTGGTTGCCACGGCATCGATCCCGTAGGTACTGCAAATATGACCCAAGAAGGTGTGCATGTGAGTCCAACAGAAGACTGGAGGGCCTCCATGATGGCCAACAGCGCCAAAGATCCACTGTGGAGAGCTAAGGTGGCGCATGAAACTACTATCAATCCTGGTAATGCTCAAGAGTTAGTCAATAAATGTACAAGTTGCCACGCACCCGCTGGCAGATACACTCACCTCATGATGGGCGAGGAAAATTATAGCATGGAACAACTCGACCAAGATTCTATCGCCTTGGATGGTGTCAATTGTGGGGCCTGTCACCAACAGCGCATGGATAATATCGGTCAAAATTTTAGTGGCGATCTCTTCTTTCATACCGATACCATTTGGGGTCCTTACGTAAGCGAGGAACTTTCATTCCCCGTATTCGAAGCTGCAATGACAAGTTTCGTTGGATTTACCCCAGTAGGTAGTCACAAATTTGCGAAATCAGAAACCTGCGCAGGTTGCCACACACTACTCACCAATACGGCTGATCTCGACGGTAACCCTACAGGACAAAAATTTGTAGAACAAGCCACCTATCATGAGTGGCTCAATTCCTCATTCAACTCCAATACTCCACAACGCAAAGAATGCCAAGGCTGTCACATGCCTCGACTAGAAGAGCCAATTGTGATTGCGTCTGGATATGCTTTCTTACCAGGTAGACAGCCATTCGGTCAACACTGGCTGGTGGGAGGAAATACATTCATGTTGAATATTCTTAAAAACAATGCGGAAGAATTGGGCGTCACCGCTTCTGCCGATAATTTCAATACCGTCATCCAACGCACGCTCGATCAATTGCACAACGAAACAGCCACCATCGAGATTGAAGAAGGTGAAATAGATGGCGATACTGCGCGCTACACCGTGAACATCACCAATCTTGCTGGTCACAAATTGCCCAGTGGTTATCCCGCACGAAGAGTATATCTCGAATTCGAAATGTTGGACGAAGACGGAAATACCATTTTCCATAGCGGCAAACCGCAGCCCGGACAGCCGTTTGAAGTATATGGCAATGATCTTCCATACGAACCGCACCACGATTTGATTACCGCAGAAGATCAAGTACAGATTTATGAAATGGTGATGGGTGACGTGAATGGCAATCCGACAACAGTGTTGGAACGCGCAGCCACTATGCTCAAGGACAATCGCCTCGTGCCTCTTGGATTTAGTACCATGCACAGTGCGTATGATACCACCAAGATTGTAGGTGCCGCCTTGCTCGATCCAAACTTCAACCATATCGGTGGAGTAGAGGGTACGGGAACAGACGCCGTTCGTTTCCACATTCCAGTTACTGGAGTTGACGGCAATATCACGGTGCGTGCGAAACTGCACTTCCAAGCCGTTCCACCGCGTTGGGTAGAAGAAATGTTTGCCATTGACAACGACATTATCAATGCCATGGAAGACATGTATTGGGAGCAAGGTCCTTCGCCTGTTGAAATGGTGAGCGACGAAGTGAGTTCTATTGTAGTGGGCACCAATGAGCTTTACAATAAGTTTAGCATCGGTCCCAATCCAGCGCCCAATGGGCAAGTCACCATTAATGGAGGCAAAGAGACCATCAAGAATATCAGTGTATATGACATCAAAGGCAAATTGGTATTGACCAGAAAGACCAATACCATTCGCACACAAGTGGAATTGCCTGATGCCGTGGGAACGTATTTGATTGTTGTTGAAACCAACGCAGGTCGCCACGTAGAAAAAGTCTTGAGGAGATGATCATAAGAGAAGTCGCTCTGCATGATGCTGCGCGCATCTTAGAGATATACGCGCCGCATGTTTTGGAGAGTGCAGTATCCTTCGAATTAGAATTGCCAACTATCGCCGCGATGCAAGAACGCATCGCGGCTTATACCGCTACCTATCCGTGGTACGTTGCCGAAGAAGAAGGCAGGGTGATAGGTTATGCGTATGCATCGTCATATCGCGAGCGCAAAGCGTATCAGTATTGCGTCGAGACCAGTGTTTATATTGATGCATCGTCACAACAAAAAGGCATCGCCAGAGCGCTTTATAATCGTTTGTTTGAAGAGTTGAAGCAGCGCGGCTTCGCGCAAGCATTTGCGGTTATTACCCAGCCCAATGAAAAGAGTGTCGCCTTTCACCAATCGCAAGGTTTTGAGAGTTTCGCGTTGTATGAAAAGGTAGGCTACAAGTTCGACCGCTGGCACGATGTGCTCTGGATGCGGCGGTGGATCAATGTAGAGACTAGTGACTAGTGACTAGATAATTCGCAATTGACAATTCGCAATTCCTACTTCCTACTCCTATTTCCTATTTCCTATTTCCTTCTCTAGTCACTAGTCGTTAGTATCTAGTCTCTAAAATGGCGCTGCCTAACGGCCCGGGCTTTCCGCTTCAATCTTTTTCTCGCTTCGCTCAAAAAAGGATTTCCGCTTCAATCCCTAGCGCAGCAGCCACGGGCGGGATTGACACCTCTTCGAATTATATATTTTAAAAAAGTCTTAAACGTTAATAAACGCTTATAAACGTTTAGAAAAAATGAAACACCTACTACGTTTGTTCCTTAAAGTAAACTCCCACCCCATAAACTGTTCAAAGCAAAAGAACACTTAACAAGAATAACTAAGCCCGAAATAGATTAATTGGACATTTAATTAAAAGGTGTACTTTTAAGGCAGCTAACCGCACCTGGAGGTGCGGCTATGAAGTAGTTAGGTGCAAGCTTAAGAACATACAAAATAACAATGGAACAAAGGCTATTACAATTAAAGCAAACTCTTACCCACCTGGTTGACATTCCCGAAAGTGAAATAAATGGTGCGCTTAATTACTTTAAGCCTGTTTCATTTCAAAAAGGCGAAAACCTGCTTTCAGAAGGACAGATTTGTAAAAATCTTTATTTCATTAATTCGGGACTTACAAAATCATATTTACTTAATGAAGGGAAAGAACATATACGACAATTTGCAGCTGAAAATGACTTTGTAGTTGATCTTGGAAGTTTTTTGTCTCAAAGCAAATCTGCCTTTTTTATTCAGACACTTGAAAACACAGTGACACTTAAAATATCATTTGATGATTTAGACAAACTATTCAATTCATCATTCAGCTTTATGAAGTTAGGAAAGGTCATTGCTGACCGTTCCACCATAAATTTGATAAAACGCAGCGTTTCTTTAGTAAAGGATGACGCTAAACACCGCTATTTATACTTCATTAAAGAAAGACCCTCACTAATTCAAAGAGTTCCCCAATTTATGATAGCCTCTTATTTAGGCATCACACCTGAGAGTTTGAGCAGAATAAGGAAAGAAATTTCCTGAAAAGACTATTTCTTACCATACATCAATTTACAGGATTTCTATTGTATTGACATTTGCAGTGTGAATTTTAAACACTGTAAAAATGAAAAAAATAATTATCGTATTAACAGGATTTCTTCTGTTGTTTGGAGTTGAAAACTCCAATGCACAAACAAAATCCTTTGAAATTGAAACGGATCCTACTTCGTTTTTTACTAACGGCTACAACTTCAATTTCGGATATTCTATCCCGCATTGGGCCATTCGTCTAGTTCCGTATAAAACGGAATTGCCCGAATTTATACATGGCAATACGGACTTCAAACAAAACATGCTTGGAGTAGCATTTGACCTTGACTATTTTTTCAAAGAAAACAACAATGGATTGTTCGTAGGCCCTGTTGTGATATACTCCAAAGACGAAATAGAAAATAGCTACAAACAAAAAATCAACAATGACCAATTATTGGCTGGGTTAAGGATTGGCTATAGAATTATGCCATTTAAAAAGCAACGGGAAAATTTGAACGGCTTTTATTTCACACCTTTTATTGCCCCGTTTTATTCCTTCGCAAACGATGTTGCATTTACAAATGGAAATTCGTTTGAATACAAACAATTCCAATTCTGGGGAGGAATTCATTTGGGCTACAGAATAAATACCAG
>JBILSZ010000063.1:0-15700 GCA_044371755.1 Flavobacteriales bacterium
TTTATCATCAGCGGTCGTCGCACATACATCGATTTGTTGCTAAGTCCATTTATCAATGAAGACAGCAATTTCAATGGTTCTGCATATTATTTCTACGACCTCAATGCGAAGGTGAATTATAAAATCAGTAAAAAAGATCAAATCTTTTTAAGCGGTTATTTCGGTCGTGATGTATTCGGATTTAATAGTGAAAATTCAGGTTTCTCGAGCCGCATTCCTTGGGGTAATGCGACCGC
Organism: Flavobacteriales bacterium; assembly: GCA_044371755.1. Classification (GTDB taxonomy): domain Bacteria; phylum Bacteroidota; class Bacteroidia; order Flavobacteriales_D; family Sanyastnellaceae; genus JAIXWP01. The sequence goes on from JBILSZ010000063.1 coordinate 237, forward strand.
TACTGTGCGTTGGAATCGCATCATGAGCGATAAACTTTTCATGAATACCATTCTCACCTTTACTGATTACAAATTCGCCTTCGAAGGCGCGCAAGAACAATTTGAATTCAGCCTCAATAGCGGTATTCAAGATTGGGGAGCAAAAGTGCAGTGGAATTATTATCCCAACTATCGCCATAGCATCAAGTGGGGTGTGGATTATACATATCACATCTTCACTCCGAATAGTGTCTACGCTCGCAGCGGTGATACAGAATTTGATACCGGTGAAAAAACACGTTTGCTCAGCCATGAGGTGGCGGGATACGTACTCGATGAATTTGACATCACCGAAAAAATAAGATTAAACGTTGGACTTCGATATTCCTATTTCGCACATGTGGGACCGTTCAAACGCTTTACACCACAAGCAAGCCCTGGGTTTGCACAACCACTACCTCCGATAGAAACGCTTTATGCAAGCAATGAAATAGTAGCTGATTATGGTGGCTTCGAACCCCGCGCTAACGTTCGATGGACAGTAGATAAAAATAGCAGTATCAAAGCAGGATACATGCGCAATTATCAATACATCCACCTCACGAGCTTGAGCCCTACTTCATTGCCAACAGACGTATGGCTGCCAAGCACAGATGTGCTGCGCCCTCAATTCGGACAACAGTTAAGTATCGGATATTTTAGAAACTTCCTCAATGATATGTTGGAAACGAGCGTGGAGGTGTATTACAAAACGATGGACAACGTTTCCGAATATCGAGAAGGTGCACAGCCAGAACAAACTGTAAATGATAATATCGATAACTTACTTGTCTTTGGAGTTGGCCGCAGCTATGGGTTAGAATTATTTGCTAAAAAAAGATTGGGAGATTGGTCTGGATGGGTTGGATATACGTGGAGTGTGACCGAAAGACGTTTTGATGACATCAATTTTGGAAAATGGTTTCCCGCACGCTGGGACCGCCGACACGACATCAGTGTTGTTTCTACATATAAGTTAAACGAGCGCTTAGAATTCGGATTTGTATTTGTGTATGGAACTGGAAATGCCATAACACTTCCAGTGGAGCGCTATGTATTTGAAAATAGAATTGTGGATGTGTATGGCGATCGCAATAGTTTCCGCATGGCACCTTATCATAGAGCAGACGTTTCGTGCACCCTTTATCCAAAGAAAAAACCAGCGAAGCGCGACGAGAATGGCAACGAAATCAAGCGCAGAATAAATATTGAAAGTAACTGGAATTTTAGCGTATACAATTTGTACAACCGCATGAATCCATACTTCATCTATTTCGGAAATGATGGAAATATTCAGGAAGGCACTTTAGAAATCAAAGCTTATCAAGTGAGCTTATTCCCCATTCTCCCCAGCGTTACTTGGAATTTTAAATTTTGACCACGTATAGCGCAATACGATTCCCATTTGCAAGATGGGATCATCAGCAATGATATCCATGATTCGTTTTTTTTTATTCAATCAATAAACGCCCAAAGGACCATTAACAATAAATTAACAGCGCGGCGTCCGCATTAACGGGCGCTTCATCAATTTATTGCACAGATACCACCTACTTTTGATCCCTCAAAATATGCGTAATCTATCCCACCTTAATAAATACTTCTGGAAATACCGCGGGCGGTTGTTCATGGGGTTTCTTTTTATCCTCCTCGCAAATATTTTCAATGTTTACGCTCCAAAATTGATTGGTGACGGAATCGATTTCTTAGCAGAAAGTCTCAAGGCGAAAAAGATTATTGATGGCGGACAAAGCACGACTCTCTCCGCACCCGAGAGCATTCGCGATTTCAACTATCTCATCGGCAGCGATCAAAATACGATTACCCTCACAGGAGATAATTTCTATGATGAGATCATCTATATCGCTTTTGTGCTCTCGATTGGTTACATCATTTTTTATATCATCAAAGGCATTTTCCTATTCATTCAGCGCCAGACCATCATCGTGATGTCGCGCTACATCGAATATGAATTAAAAAATGAAATCTACGATCAGTACCAGCGCCTCGATATGTCTTTTTATAAAAAGAATAGAACGGGCGATCTGATGAACCGCATCAGCGAAGATGTTTCGCGCGTGCGCATGTACATAGGTCCTGCTGTGATGTACACAATCAACCTCGTGATCCTCGTGGTGATGTGTGTGATGGTGATGTGGAAAATAGACGCCGAACTGACGCTCTACACTCTATCGCCGCTACCCTTCATGATGATTGCTATTTTTTATGTGAGCACCGTCATCAACAAGCGAACAGAAAAGGTACAAAGCCAACAATCCAAACTATCTACGATGGTGCAAGAAACCATCAGTGGTATACGTGTGCTCAAAGCTTTTAACAGAGAAAAATATTACGAAGGTGTCTTTGAAGACGAAAGTAACGACTATAAGAAAAAACAACTCGATCTCATCAAAACAGACTCCCTTTTCATGCCTGTAATCGCTTTGCTCGTAGGACTTAGTACCATTCTCACTATATATATCGGCAGCAATAAAGTCATCGCGGGAGAACTTTCATACGGTGTGATTGTGCAGTTCGTTTTTTACGTAAACCAGCTTACATGGCCCTTTGCGAGTGTGGGTTGGGTGACAAGTCTTGTTCAAAAAGCCGAAGCCAGTCAGGAGCGTATCAACGAATTTTTGAAAACAGCACCAGAAATTGTAAACACCCAACCGAATGAACATTCGGTAGCGGGTGAAATTGAATTCAAGAATGTTTCGTTCACCTATCCAGAAACAGGTGTAAACGCTCTTCACGATATTTCATTCAAAGTACACAAAGGTGAAAAGCTCGCAATCGTAGGCCGCACTGGCAGCGGTAAATCTACTATCGCACAACTCATTCTACGTCTCTTTGATACGACTGAGGGTGTGATCATAGTCGATCAAAAAAACATCAAAGAAAATCACCTTTCGTCGTTGCGAAAATCCATTGGATTCGTGCCGCAAGAGGTATTTCTATTCAGCGATACCATCCGCAATAACGTGGCTTTCGGAACCGAAAACCTCAGCGAAGAAGCCATGATTCAAGCCACCAAAGATGCTGATGTCTATCACAACATCACTGACTTCCCTGGCGGTTTTGACACATTGCTCGGAGAGCGTGGTATCAATCTCAGTGGTGGTCAAAAGCAGCGTGTATCCATCGCTCGAGCAATTGCGAAGAATCCATCGGTATTGATTTTTGACGATTGCTTATCTGCTGTCGACACCGAAACAGAAGAAAATATTTTGCAAGCCCTCAATCGCATCATGGCCGGCAAGACCAGTATCATCATCGCGCACAGATTATCAAGCGTGAAAAATGCTGATCGCATTATCGTACTTGAACGAGGCAAAATAGTAGAAGAAGGTAAACACGATCAGCTCGTGATGAATGGAGGACTTTACGCACGCATGTATGAACAACAACTCCGTTCGAACGAACCAGATCAAGGCGCACAAGGCGAACCGTAATCATTCAATACCAAAATCAAATCATTGATGTCTACGATTTGATCTTCGTTGATATCCCCAATGCAGTCGCCCATACAGAAATAATTTTCGGTGACTATAAGATAGTCGCCTACTGCCACTACCCCATTCTGGTCTACGTCGGCACAAAACGAATCATCAACGACGATGTTGATCGAGGCATTGCGCTTGTAATTAAAATGTGTTCCCGTGGCGACCACTTCGAAAGTATATGAACCAACAGCATCTGCTGATGGAGTAATTTCCAACTGAACAATGGAAGGAGCCGTCACATCATTCGATGAAAAGCTCGCCTGAAATCCGTCCGGAAGTCCCAAAACTTCTAATTGAATGGGACCTTCAAATCCTTCCGAAACACTCACTTCATAAACCGCACTTTGGAATGGATTTACATTAACCAAGGATGGATTGAGATGCAAAAAATTCACCTCTACTAAAAACATTCCGTTATACAAGTCTGAAATGGGAATAATGCCACTTTCGAAATATGGATAATGCATCCAAGTGCCCTGAAAAACTGCATTGTCATTGCTCGGAAAGTGATCAAAAAAAGCTACCTCCTGTAGATTCATGTTATCAATATCCGTATAATCTATCAGGCGCAATCCAGCAGTGTAATTGCTCTGAAAACTCAAATTACCGATGTTAAAGAGGTTGTGATCGATTGCTTCAGTTGGTCCTAAAAAATCGCCTTCATAAATTGGATCATCCAAATCTTCGACGTTCCAAATTAGAGTTCTTGTAAAGTCCGTTAGATTATTTGATTCATCCAATTCATCATTCATCAACAGATGTCTGCCATCGGGTGTTAGCCAACCTTGGTGGCAGTATGCCGAGGGCGAGTAATTTGTAATCGAAACTGTTTGAATATCGCTCGGGTCTGTGGCGTTCACAATGGTAAGACTTGCGGGAGCATTGCCATTATAACAGATAACAATAATGTCATTTTGATAATCTGCATCTGGGCCAGTATACGTCATTACTTGTGCTTCGTGGGTGTAGCCATCATCACTATAACCACCAGCGATGGTGGGAGCAAGAGGATTGGATATGTCCACTACATGCAAGCCTCCTGAATAGGTGTTTGTTCCGCAAGCAAACAAAAGTCCCGACTCTTCATGAATTACCAAGGTATGACATCTTGAAAATCCGGAATAATGCGCATCGGTGGTGAACGTTGCTGGAAGCGTCTCTGGATTTCGAAGACGAGTGAGATCAAAAATTTGCAAACCATGACCAGATGCCTCGCTGCCTATGAAGAGATAATTTTGGTAGGTTCTGAATGTGCGCCAAAGCGAAGGCGTGCTGAAAGTAGGTAAAAAACCAATTTGAATCGGGTTCGCAGGATCATCTATGGTGAAAAATGAAACACCATTATTTCGACCTAAAATCACATATTCCTTTCCATCTAACGGATCTGTCCACCCCCAAACCTCATTGGTGCTAGCGCCTCCAATTTCTGATGGCGGCACATGCGCCCAAAAGTCGATATTCTCGCAGGCATAACCTGCGGCTTGACCGAATTCACAGGGCGTTTGAGCATGCGCAAAGCTCAATATGCTGTAAAAAATAACAGTTAGATAAATGGACTTCATAATTCAAATATGCGATATTTATCGGTGAACTTGCAGCATATTTATTGGTTTTTAAAGACATGAAAGTTTTAATCACTGGTGGCACAGGCCTCGTAGGCACGAACATTATCAAAAAACTCATAGCTCGCGGGGATGAAGTCATCAATCTCACTACTAGAAAAAATAAAGAAGGTCAATCGGGAAAAATCCAAAACATCTTTTGGAATCCTGATGACACCTCCATTGCATTGCCTGCTATTGATTCAGTTGATGCTGTTATCAATCTTGCGGGCTATAATGTAGCCAATCGTTGGACAGAGAAAAATAAAGCACTCATCGTTTCAAGTAGGATGAATACTACGCGACAATTGATGAAGCTCATTGCCAATATGTCTCCAAAACCGCGTGTAATGGTGTCTACCAGTGCCAGCGGTTATTATTCACCTTCAGAATCCATTCAAGATGAAACGGCCAAACCGGGTAACGGATTTCTTGCAGACTTGTGTGTGGATTGGGAGCGTGAGGCTCTGAAAGCTAAAGAGCATTCAATCAGGACTGTCATTATTCGCGTGGGTGTAGTGCTCGCCGCGAATGATGGAGCAGTAGCTAAGATGTTGCCCTTCTTCAAACTCGGCCTTGGTAGTGCTACGGGAAGTGGCAAACAATGGATGAGTTGGATTCAATTGGAAGACCTTTCGAATATGTATATCCATGCACTCGACTTTCCAATGGAAGGAGTGTACAATGGAAATGCACCACAAAATGTGACCAACGACGAGTATTCAAAAACTCTCGCTCAAACCTTGAAGCGCCCTTATTTTTTACCCAATATACCTGCTTTCTTTTTAAAACTATTCTTTGGTGAAATGAGTACTATGTTGCTCAATAGCCAACTCATCAGTGCACAACGAATTCAAGATACAGGTTTCAAATTTCAATTTCCTACTATTCGCGAGGCTCTCGCACATACGCTTTCGTAATCATGAACGCTACTACGATTTTTTGGTTTCGCCGCGACTTGCGTCTGCATGACAATGCTGGTTTCTATCATGCACTAAAGTCGGGGGCTCCCGTGCAACCCATATTTATTTTTGATAAAAATATATTGGACAAACTCGATGACAAATGTGATCGACGAGTCGACTTCTTGCACCAAGAAGTGACGCGGCTTGCCGAAGAGTTAAAAGCGCTTGGATCGAGTTTGCAAGTGTTTTACTCCACTCCTCAAGAAGTGTATGAGCAACTCACAAGTGAATACAACATTCACCAAGTGTGGACCAATCGTGACTATGAGTCTTATGCTAAGGAGCGCGATGGTTTTCTATTTTCTTTTTTGGGAGAAAAAAATATTCCTTTCAAAGGAGCCAAAGACCATGTAATTTTTGAGAAAGAGGAAGTATTAAAAGACGACGGTAAACCCTATACCGTTTTCACACCTTATAGCAGAAAGTGGAAGTCGCATTTGAAACCCTATCATTACAAGCCGTATCCGAATGAGAAATACTTTGATGCTCTGATAAAAAATCAGCCCTTTCCTATTCCTAGTTTGGAAGAAATGGGATTTGAAAAAACCGATACAGAGTTTCCCTCGCGGGCCGTGGCCAGAGACATCATTGTGAGTTATGAAAAAACACGCGACATTCCATCGATGCGCGGCACTACACGATTGAGTCTTCACCTTAGATTTGGAACTGTGAGTATTCGCGAACTCACGGAGATTGCCTTGAAGACCAGCGAAAAATGGTTGAATGAATTGATATGGAGAGATTTTTATCAGATGATCATTCATCATTTTCCACATAGTGAAAAAAATGCCTTCAAGCCTATCTACGACCGCATCGAATGGAGAAACGATAAAGACGCATATGAAAAATGGTGCGCCGGAAAAACAGGTTATCCCATTGTAGACGCAGGCATGCGTGAACTCAACGAAACGGGCTTTATGCACAATCGCGTGCGCATGGTGGTGGCCAGTTTTCTTACCAAACATCTGCTACTGGACTGGCGATTGGGCGAACGCTATTTTGCAAAGAAACTTTTGGATTTTGAATTAGCAAGTAATGTGGGTGGCTGGCAATGGGCTGCCGGCAGCGGTTGCGATGCCGCGCCTTACTTCAGAGTCTTCAACCCCACCAGCCAAACGGAAAAATTTGATCCTGAAAAAATATATATCAAGCGATGGGTGCCAGAATTTGGTACGCCATCTTATCCCAAACCCATCGTAGAACATACCTTCGCAAGAAATAGATGCCTTGAAACTTTTAAGAAAGCCTTGAAAGAATAATTTACTTTTGAGGCATGAAAGCCATTTTCAAAGACCTCCGGGTACTCGATTTATCATCCGTATTAGCAGGACCATCAGTAGCTACTTTTTTCGCAGAACTTGGGGCTACCGTTATCAAAGTGGAGAATAAAAAAACAGGAGGAGATGTAACGCGCACATGGCGTACATCGGGCGAATCCAAGGACTCCTCTGTGAGTGCATATTGGTCTTCGATTAATTATAAAAAAATCATTCACCTGCTTGATTACTCAAATCCTGCCGAGCGCCAGTTTGTGTATGATTTGATTCCGACTCAAGATGTGGTGATCATGAATTTCAAAGAAGGAGATGATAAGAAATTTGGATTGGATCCAGCAACTCTTTTCAATTTGAATTCAAGATTGATCATTGGTGAAATTTATGGTTTCATTTCCAATCCATCTCGCGTGGCTTATGATGTAGTGTTGCAAGCAGAAACTGGTTTTATGTCAATCAATGGTGAGAAAAATGCCGCTCCGCTTAAAATGCCCGTGGCTATGATGGACATCCTCGCAGCGCATCAATTGAAGGAAGCGATTTTGTGTGCGCTGTATGAGCGAGAAAAAACAAGTAAAGGAGTATTGGTAAAATGTTCTTTAGAAAAAGCGGGCATTGCATCCTTGGCCAATCAAGCGTCAAACTACCTAATGACAGGAAAAGTACCGATGACCCAAGGTTCGTTGCATCCCAACATTGCACCCTATGGCGAAGTGATGCATTGCAAAGACGGAGGTAGAATCGTACTCGCGATTGGCAGCGATCGCCAGTTTGAGTCATTGGTGAATGTCTTGCAGCTCGAATCGCTTGTTACGGATATTCGATTTCAAGAAAATACAGCGCGGGTAAAAAATCGAGAAGAACTATTCAAACTTTTGTCAGCGGCTTTTTCCAGATATGAGACTGCTGAAATAATGAGAATATTTGAAGAAGAAAACATTCCTGCGGGCAAGGTAAAAACACTCGATGAAGTGCTGGACTCACCACTCGGCAGATCAATGACTTTAGAAGAAATTGTAGAAAATACAATAACTAAACGCTTGTCTAGCGTAGCTTTCGAATATATCAATCTGGAATCTTAACGACGTATGTTTTACCAGATTTGTTTTTCAAATAAGCCTGACGCAACCAAGGATTGAGGAGTTTAAAGTCTTTATAACTCACTCCATATTCCTGACACCAAATAGCGAAATCTTCGACAGCGCCGGTGATGGTTACTTCTTTCGAATCGATAGGCGCATAGATATCAGAAGGGCGAATCACAAAACCGTACTTATCTGTGTTATTTACAATTTCCTTCATGGATAAAATCCGAAAGACATAACGCGATGTTTCTTCATTGAGTAGTAACTCGTAGTAATTATTTTGCTTCTGGCGATCCATTTGTTTTTGCACACCAAGCATACCCATATTATATGAAGCCGCCGCTAGCGACCAAGAGCCAAGTTTATTGTAAGCCTGTTTGAAATACTTACAAGCAGCGCGTGTGCTTTTTTCTACGTGATAACGTTCATCCACTTCGTCATTTACTTCTAAGCCAAATTCGGTTGCTGTTTCGGCGAGGAACTGCCAATAACCGACAGCGCCAGCCGGAGAAGTGGCATTTGTGAAATTGCTTTCTACTAAAGCCAAATACTTGAAATCATCAGGAACTCCTTCCTCTTTTAAAACTTTTTCGATCAAGGGAAACCATCGTGCGGAGCGCTTTATGGCGAGTAGTGTATTTGAATGCCAATAGGAATTCACGAGTAATTCGCGATCTAATTTTTCTGCTACATCCCACTTTTGCAAAGGTGCGGATTCGCCGCAGAAGTCTGCGGATTCTGGAAGAGGCAAGGCATAAATACGGTAATTTTCACTGACATGTTGGAGGTACTCTCGGTCAGCTTTGACATCACGTTTGTTGCTATCAAAAGCAACAAGAGATACCACCCCACCACCGATCACACATCCAATGATGGCGATCAGAGCGTATTTCATCCACTGTTTATTTTGTAAAGACATTCTTATTTAATTAAAAAAATATGTCCTTGAAATGTTCGAATCCCTTCGCTTCCGAATCCTTCTGACTGACCATTGGATGGTCAACTTCCCAATCAATTCCTAATGCGGGGTCATTCCACAACATGGAGCGATCATGTTCCCTGCTGTAGTAGTTGGTGCATTTATAGGAGAAAATGGAATTCTCTTCGAGTACTACAAAACCGTGCGCAAAACCTTCGGGAACGAAAAGCTGCGTTTTATTTTGCTCTGAGAGTACGATTTTGAAGTGCTGACCAAACGTGGGTTGGGTCACTCTGAGGTCGACCACCACGTCAATCACAGCTCCTTTGGCTACTCGTACCAATTTTGCCTGTGTCTTTGGCGGGGTTTGAAAATGCAACCCACGCAAGACACCTTTAGAAGACATACTTTCATTATCCTGAACAAATGTAATATTCAGTCCTGTCTGCACCCTGAATTGAGCTTCATTGAAGGCTTCAAAAAAATAACCTCTATCGTCGCCAATCACATTCGGCTGAATGATCAAGAGGTCTTTGAAAATAGTTTTTGTGATTTTCACACTTTCTTAATTAAATCTTTCCAAGACTATTGTGAGAAATACGATAGAAGACAACAGTCTGACGGTGGGGAGAATTTCCTCTGTGAAACCCAACATCAAATCTGGAGTCGGTGTGACATAAACGATATCTCCATTTTCAATAACCATATCGGCCATTTTGATTCCTTCTATCGTGGAAAGGTCCACCAAATAAACCATTTCTTTACCTTCTTCTTTTCTGATAATCTTAATTTTTCTTGCATCCGCTCTTGGTGCGAGTCCACCAGCAAGAGTGAGCACTTCAATCAGGCGTGTATTATTATCGAGTAGCCCTACAATTACACCTTCGCTACCCTGACCATTATAAACTAGGGCTCTTCTATTAATGACTCGCACGACTACGTATGGGTTTACCAATTGCTGGGAATAGAGATCGCCTAACACCTTTTGAAATTCGGATGTGGTATATCCACTTGCCAAAACCTCGCCTACAATAGGAAGTGTTACTTTTCCATCTGGCCGAATGAGATATTGATTGTAAACACTCCGCGTAGCTGGCAAGATCATGGACTGTGTTCCCGAAGAAGCCTCTATGATAAGATTACCATCACTCGTTAATACGTCGAAAGAAAAAATATCATTAGGCGCTAGCGTGAACTCTTTGGTAGCACTATCAATTCGCACCGTATCGAAGACAAACTCAGTGTCTGTTTTAAACATTAAGTCCCGATTGATATTACAAGAAGAAATTAAAAAAGCGACAACAATGAACGCACTGAGATAACGCAGCATTTTGAATGAGATTTGCTCCAAAAGTAATCATATTGACGCTATTTTTTCTCTCATATTTGCACTATGATTAAAACGCCACCAAAAGCGACGCTGGTGCTTGGAGCATCTACTAACCCAGAACGCTATAGTTTTAAAGCTGTTCATGCCCTATTGGGACAAAATCTGCCTGTCATTCCGCTTGGAGTAAAAAAAGGCAGTATTGCGGGAATCGAGATAATCAATGACAGACCTGAGTTTGAAGGTGTAGATACAGTGACATTGTACATCAATTCGAACGTTCAACAGGATTGGCAGGAATATATTCTATCACTCAATCCGCGGAGAATCATTTTTAACCCTGGCACGGAAAATCCCGAATTTTATGCTCGGGCTCAGAAGCTCGGCATAGATGTTCAAGAAGTATGTACACTTGTTTTGCTGGCTACAATTCAGTTCTAGTTAAAATGATTCCTGGCAAAAACATCTACCTCCGACCTGTATCTGTAAAAGACGTCAATTTCATCTTAGAATGGGAAAATGATCCGGATCTATGGGAAGTGACTTCCACACCGGGACCGTTTACCAAGGGTGAGATTATTGATTTTATAAAATCCAGCACCAACGTTTTTGAGCAAAAGCAAATGCGATGGATGATATGTCTAAAAGACTTTGACACACCTATTGGAGCCCTCGATTTATTTGAATATTCATCAATAAAAAAATCTGCTGGTATAGGAATACTCATTGGCGACAAATCAATGAGAGGAAAAGGTCTTGCTGGTGAAAGCCTCACTTCATTTATTGAATATACCTTTGCAACTCTACCAATTGATAAGCTTTATTGCATGGTACATATGGACAATATTGCTAGTTTAAGAATTTTTGAAAAAAACAACTTTACTAAAACAGGGGTTCGTTATTTCCGAAATAAAAAAGCAGTAAAAATGGAACTTATAAAACCATGAAAAAGAAGTTTATCCTTATCATAACTACAGCGATAGTGCTCGTTTTATCGATACTCCTTGGCCGATTATACTTTTCCAACCAAGGAAATTTTGTATCTCAAGAAAAGGTTGTCTATTTACATGAAGACATCACCCCTGAGCAAGCAATAGTGCTTTTAGGAAAAGACTCTATAATATCCGATCTATCTTCATTCGAGCTGTTGATTCGGTTAAAAAACGTTCAGCGATTTAAATCAGGACGTTATAAAATAACCAATGGAATTCGGACCAATCAACTCATCAATATGTTTCGCGCCGGGCTGCAAAACCCCGTCCTTGTAAAGGTAGATGGAGTAAGAGATATCTATAACCTAGCAGGGAGCCTATCCAAGCAGTTGAAACATGATTCAACCGAATTCATCAAAGCTATGCAGGATCCAAAAATATTGAGTGAACACAAACTGAAGCAAGAAGAGGCAATGAGCTTGATACTTCCCAATACCTATGAACTTTTCTGGAATATTTCGCCCGAAAAATTCATGGATCGCATGATTCAAATTTCTACGAATTATTGGTCTCAAGAAAAATTAGACAAAGCGAACAAACTCAAGTTATCAATCAGTGAAGTGTACACACTTGCCTCAATAGTCAAGGGTGAAACGATTAAAAAAGACGAAGCGTCAAAAATTGCGGGATTATATTTGAATAGACTTCAAATTGGAATGCCTTTGGAAGCAGACCCTACAGTTACTTTTGCATTGAAGTTGAAAGGAGCGCAAAGAGTTTACTTCAATGATTTAAAGGTCACATCTCCCTATAACACTTATAAAAATAAAGGACTGCCGCCAGGGCCTATATTCATGGTAGAACCCCATTTCTTAGACGCTGTTTTAGACGCGGAAAAGCACAATTACATTTTTATGTGCGCACAACCGGGGAGAACAGGACTTCACAATTTCGCTACGAACTTTGGCCAACACAGTGCCAACGCAGCTCTGTACAGAAAATGGTTGAATGAAAATAATATTCATTAATCATTCGTGAGGACTAATAAACCAATCATCAATTGTCTTTTGGACGTCTTCTGTTTCTAATTTTCGATTTAAAATAGTATCCAAGCCTTTTACTTCATTCTTTTTCTTAGAATCAACATTTTCAACTAATCCAACGATGAGTGGCATTCGCTCCTCACTCGTAATCTGGCGCAATTTCCTGACAGCATCCATACCCCTCAAAGACTCGACCTCTGTATCCACCAGAACCATATCATAGCTTATCTTTCCCGCTAGTTCAATAATTTGATCTCCTGTGTGCGCCTCTGAACATTTATGGCCAAGTAGACTCAAATTTTTTACCGCCACCGCTCGTGTTAATTCATTATCGTGCGCAATTAAAATATTTAGATGTTTACGACCAAAGCTGCCTTCGTGTTTTCCAATGGAATCATAACTATGAACCTTTATGTCCATAACAGAAACAACAGTTTCAAGAAGTTTTGACTGCTTCACTGGTTTAGTGATATAAGCATCAAACAAGGTAGATTTATTTTCAAAAATCATAGAACCTGATTGACTCATAACAATCATAGGGAGCACAGCGTTCGGATATTTATCTCTTATTCTTTCACCCAGAGAAACACCATTCACTTTAGGCATTTCAAGATCAATCAATGCCAAGTCGAATCGTGTGAGATTACCAATCATGTCCTCAACTAAGTCTGGACTATTGAAAGGAATCGCTTGCATTCCGTAGGAGCTCAATTGTTTTACTAAAATCTTGAGGCTGGTTTTATTATCATCGACCACAAGTACTTTCTTGCCATTCAAAGCAGATACTTTTGACATTGGTAGTAAGCCCTCAGACTCGGCTACTAGTGTAAAAAATACTTTTGTTCCTTTATTTGGGGTGCTTTCCAACCAAATCCTACCGCCCATTTTGTCAATGAGTTTTTTGGAAATAAATAAACCTAAGCCCGCCCCTGACTTATCACCTTCAGGATTTGCATGGGTAAAGGATGCGAAAACCCTTCTTTGGGCATGAACATCCATGCCAATTCCTGTATCCGAAATGGTAGTTTTGAGCTGAACAAACCCTCCCTCTTCGTTGAGCAGTTCGACCTTTATAAGCACTTCACCCCTCTCGGTATACTTTACTGCGTTTCCAATAATATTGATCAAAACTTGACGTAATCTTCTTTCATCTTGGATGAGGCGCGAGGGTATGCGCTGATCAATATCCAAAATGACTTCTATCCCCTTCTCCATGGCCAATGGACGCATCAAATCCATCACCTGCTCCATTGAGTCAACAAACTCAAAACTATCTTTTTCAATCTCAAGTTCACCCGCCTCCATCAATGTATGATCGATAATGTCATTGATCAGATCCATAAGTCTTGATGATCCCAAGCGGATACTCTTTGCATATCGAAACTGCTCCTCATCCAACTTTGTCTTCATTAATAAATCAGACATTCCAATCACTCCTGAGAGCGGTGTTTTTATCTCATTGCTGAGTTGAGTCAAAAACTCTGACTTTTCCTTTCGCACCAATTCTAGCTCCTCAGAAGCAGTTTCCTTTACTCCTTCAGCCTCTAAACCTTTTCTTAAAAGTGGCCTCAAAAACAAAAAGCTTCCTATCAATACTGACGCAATTGACACCAAGACTAATAGCAGCAAAAAAACTAGCTGCTTGGTGATGGCTGAATCACTCTCATTGTTGGACAGCACGATGACGTCATTGATGCCAGAAGTGTATTCATTTACTTTCGTATTAACGAGGTCTACATCTTCTCTACTCCAATTTATATTCTTCTTTGAGAGTCTTTTCACAGCATCGCTGATGGAAATAAAAGAGGAAGAGGTGTTTTGAATGGCCGAAACCATATCTTTAGAGTCCGACCTCGTTGTACCATAAGTCTCATCTCCATTTACAAGTGCCTTTTGAGCAGCATCCCAGCGAAACAAAATTGCCTTTAGTGTCTTTAGCTCTTCTTCCGTTAGCTCTCTCTCTTCAGAAATACTTGAGAGAAAAAGTACTTTTTGAGCTATCTCGTGGGCCTGAGATTTCTGTTTCGTTGCAACCGTTACAGTTGCAATTAGTTCCTTGGAAGAAGAATAAACCGTGTACGAATAAAATATGCTCAGCCCAATACAAATTGTTATGGACAGAACAAATGATATTAGAAGCGCTCTAAATTTAAGTTTCATGATGTGTTTGTAATAACAAAAATACACAAAACACATCAATTATACTAAGATGCTCTTCTCCAGCGCATTAAAGCTGTCTTTACTTGCTCCAAAGCAAAAGGTTTAGAAACAAAATCATCCATTCCAGACTCCAAACAAAGACGTTTGTCCTCTTCCGAGTGATTGGCTGTCATAGCGATGATATAAGGATTGTGATTGGAAGCACGAAGTCGTTTGGTCGCTTCAAGTCCATCCATAACGGGCATTTGAAGATCCATTAATATCACGCGTGAATCATTGGATTTGAAATATTCCAAAACTTCCGCACCATTCGAAACCAGTTCAGACTTGAGCCCCAAATTCTGAAGCATGTATTGAATTACCTTTTGATTTATACTATTGTCTTCGGCTATAAGTATTACCTCGTTTTCAAAGTAACTAGCATCCCAATTAGAAGCGGTTTGATTTTCTATGTCCTCGCTTAGTCCTATTTCTACACGTTGAAGATGAATAATAAATTTGGAACCCACCCCATAGCTGCTTTCCACCTTAATCTTCCCTCCCATTAAATTTATAATCTGTCGGCTTATCGCTAAGCCAAGACCTGTGCCTCCATATTTTCTTGAAATAGTAGAGTCAACCTGTGAGAAGGAAT
>JBILSZ010000064.1:0-15667 GCA_044371755.1 Flavobacteriales bacterium
GTCTACACTGTATCCAGTGCTATAAACTTCCTTACCCATAACATCCAACACACGCACGAATACTTGCTCAGACACCATGCCCGCAGCTTGTACTGTAAATACTTCTCCACGATTAGGATTTGGATAAACACTCATCTCTTCTGAAATAACTTCAAATGATGAACGCTCACGAACTACTGCAGTTCCTTCTTCAACTTCCATGCTTGCTGCACCAGCTACACACAACTCCTCATAACCAGTTGTGAATGTGCCTGGGCCGCTTGCGAATACCGGACGTACACGCACTCTGTAGCGATCGCCCGCTTCTACTCCCGGTACCTGATTGATACGGATAAAGCGTGATGAATTAGAAGAACTCACAACGATTGGCTCCAAACTAATCACCTCTGAAGGGTTGAGTGGATTAACCTCTACAAACTCCCATTCCCATGACGTAGCGCCACATACAAATCTATCTGTGCTTATGAACGCAGAGATTGGACGTGTAGTAGGACAACGATCTGTTGATCTCAATGAGGTCAATGGATGTTGAGCAATTGTAATCGTGTAAGCTGGAGAAACAACAACTACTGTAGTTGGATTAGATCCAGTACCATCATTTTGAATGAAGGTAGTAGTAATCGTAACCTGATACGTCGTATTGTACTGCAAGCCACCAAAGGCAGAGAATGGAATGCTGGTCGAAGATGAGCTTGCCGTGTACTGATTCGTTCCATCATCAAATGTTGCGCTGAATATTTGAGCACCGTTCCAGTCACACTTAAATGAATTACAAAGATTAGAGAAAGTAGTTCCATTGTCTGGATCACTTGCTACCAAGCTCTGGATGCAAAGTGCGAAAGAACTTGCTGCTAATGTATTGAAGTTACGCACAGCTACGAAATAAGTAGCACCAGGAGTAAGGTTGTTTACAACCAATACTTCAGTACCACCAACGCCATTAGCGTTTTCTGTATCTACCAATACACCTGCTGAAGTTTGAAGCTCAAGCACGAGGTCATT
The DNA here is from genome assembly GCA_044371755.1 of Flavobacteriales bacterium. Classification (GTDB taxonomy): domain Bacteria; phylum Bacteroidota; class Bacteroidia; order Flavobacteriales_D; family Sanyastnellaceae; genus JAIXWP01. Next base: position 1,003 of record JBILSZ010000064.1, read on the forward strand.
CAAAGTAGTAGTCGCTTGGATGCGTGCACCGTTTGTTGCAGCTACAAATGTGTACCATACATCTTGACCTGCGCCCACCGGCTCAGAAGACAACGCTTCTGATGAATTGGTAGCACTCACCAAATTACCAAATATGTTTGAACAAGCTGGGAATCCAGAAGCCACGCGAACAGAAGCGTTAGCGCGATTGTCGTTGGCTGGAGGGTTGATACAGCTTTCATCAATCGTCACATCACAGTCCTCATCAATTCCATTGCAAATCTCAACAGCACCCGGATAAATCGTTGCTACCGCATCATTACAGTCAGTATTGTTGGCCACATAACCAAATGGCTGAATACAATCCACAAAAGAAGAAGAGGGATTTCCGAAGCCATCACCATCTGCATCACGATACCAAGTGGTACCATTGCAAGGTGCGAATTCAATAGAACGGTAAACAGAATTGGCACTTGTAGTAGTCTTCAAGGTTGTGGCAGTCACTGCTCCTGTAACGTTGTTATCTGCGAAAGAAACAATGGTAGTCTGTGTAGCATTTCTTGAAACTGCATAGATCGTAGGAATAGCAGTAGAAAAATCAATTGCTATAGAAGTCACCTGAGCAAATCCTGTAATGCTGTAGGACGCTACAAGATTCCAAGAAGTACCATTGAAGCTATACTTGTATACTCCTCCAGCAGCACCATTGGTATCGTCGGTGATATAAACAGTATTGCCATCTGGAGAAAATTCAAAATCATATGGGCTAGAAGAACCTCCTGTACCGATGACTAATTCTGCTGTGTTAGGACCAGTCGTGACTAATCCGTTTTGAACGCGGTACAATCCCCTTGTTCCGCCCCCCGTTGTAAAGTACAAATTGCCAGCAAACTCTCTTAAAACACGATTACTGGTAATAGTGCTAGAAACAATGGCTGGTGTGCCGTTTCCAGCATAATTGATACCCTGATTTGCTCCAGCCGTCCAAACATTGTTACCATTTTTTACAGCAGAACGAATATTGTTAGCCGCATGTATTGTAGAACTCTCAAACAGACGTGAAACGCTATAGGATAAGTCTACAAAATTCGCAACTCTTGTCGCAGCCGTTGCAGCGCTGCTAATATTAGTAACACCAGCAGGTGCCTCATATCCTGCCACTACAATACCGTCAAGCGCGCTTGTTCTAAAGATGAAACCTTCTGCTGACGATGAAGTAGTTTGTGTAAGTTGTGTCGGACCTGATACAGTAAGCGGAAGTGTAGAAACCGTTGTACCAGCAGTATTCATTTGCTCCAAGAATACAGCACCACTGACGTTCGATACGATTGCATCGACGCCATTACCACCGCGCAATGCCACCAAATTACCGGCCGCCCAAGAACCATCATAAGTGCAAGGTCCAGCACATGTTGCATCCTCATTATAATTCGATGCGTTGCCATCTTGACAACCAATGATGTCGTTCTCATCGATCAATGTATCACAATTGTCATCCGCACCGTTACAAGACACCTCGGTAGCACCAGGGTTGATGGTGTTATTTGTATCATCACAGTCTGTAGTAGGAAGTACACTTGTGGTGTAACCTAATCCAGGTGTACAAGTAGTTTCTGTGCCTGAGGCGAAACCATCACCATCAGCATCGATATAATATAATGTAGCGTACACGCAATCCAAAGCTGATGTAGCTGAAACATTATAATTGCATGCGGTAATATCGTTACACTGTAATGCTTCTACTACACCACCAATAGCTAGACCGTTGGTGCCTGCACTTGGAGAGTTGAGTCCCCAACCACCGGTGTTTGTTTGGCCACTTGCATAATATCGAAGTGTAATAGTTCCTGAAACATTTTGCAATGCCGAAATTCCCGAAAGATCAACCTGAGGTAGTGACACTGGTTGACCAACAGTAACACTCGGACTGCCAATTAAAGTAAAGTTTGTTCCATCCAAGCTATAAGCAAACTGACTGCTTACACCAGGGCTAGCTGCAAAACTTGCGGTACCTATTAGGTTCGCATCTATTGTTGACAAGGAAACTTTAAAGCCATTGTTTGGCACGACCGTAACTTGAAAATAGTCTGTATTCGAAGTATTGATTCCGTTGTTTTGAAAACCTTGTGTACGGAATGAGTTGCTACCCGAGCTAGAAGAAGCTCCGGCTCCTCTTGTGACATCTGCATTGCTACCAACGGCTGAAATATTTGCATCCAATGACGTTGCCGAGAAAGTGGCAGGCGATGAGGCTCCTGTAAAGTCCCAAGCCATGATTGGAGGGCCCACGATATTGAAAGCATTCGACGTGACTGCTGTAAACGCTCCAGCACTAATGCTAAGCGTCAAACCAATGCCTGTCGCTGTAAAAGTAAGTCCTGTGAAGGTAGCTAAACCATTAGTTGTAGCTACTATTACCGGGGATCCTGTAAGCGCTCCTGTTGAGGTCGCTGTGAAGTTACCTGCAAAATCAAAATCACGATTGTTAAATGCGTCAGAAGCAATAGCCACCACGTTTGGCATTGCAGTATTCACGGCAGTACCAACGGGTTGTGTAGTGATTATCACTGCGCTTGCTGTGACTTCGATTCTATTATCATTTCCAGCTGTGCTGGTAGACGCCGCTCCAGCATTAGTTGTAGCAAAACCTGAACCCGCTACATCTGACAATACGTTGTTAACCACATAGCTAATCTGATTGTTATCAGTTACGGTACTATTAAAAGATGCTCTTAGTGAAAACACTTTCGTTCCACCATCAGGAGCCGAAAGAGTCAAACCTGTAAAAGACGCAATCGCTCCTCCAGCTGTTTCGGCCAGCTCTGTACTCCCGTCATAGATAGCAACACGTCTTACATTAGCTCCGTTGTTGACATTGAAGGTAATTGACGATAAAATAGTGGCTACCGCATCAGCATCAGCAGATGCGCCACCATCGCGGATAACAAAACGTCCGATCTCCAAAGAACTAGATGTCAGGTCTGTTTCTTGATGGAGTGTGTAGTCAATATTTGCCGAAGGTGTGAATGCTGCGTCACTGGTGATGTCCGATAAGTTGTCGTTACCACCACCGCTAAAGGCAGTTGAAGTCACTGCTATATTGTCAATGGAGACTTTTGGCCTTGAACCCGATGCTCCGTTCGGACCGTTGTGGTAATAAAATCTCAATTTTACCGTGCTCTGATTGTTAAGCGAAGCTGGCAATGCTACTGAAGCAGAAACATTGTTGACAACATTATTCGTCATTATATATGGAAATCCACCACCACTAATTTCAAAAAAGGTCGATCCGTTCGTGCTAGCATAAAGTCGTAATGTACCACCTCTGCTTCCAGTACCGTTATTTACAGTAGCTAAATCGCAACTTATATTACCTGCGGTTCTTCCCGAAAAGTTCAAGTTCAACTCTATCGCTGCCGAAGATGTATTACCGGGGTCGCCGCCTGAAGAAAACAGTAGTAATGTTCCTGTTCCTCTCTGGACACCGGATGTAGCTCCCGTTGTAAATGTTAACGTAGAAATTGTGTGCACCAATGGGGTAGGGATGCCTGTGCCCGTAGCGATCGCCAATCCATTCCATTCAGTGCTGCTCGGTCCGTTGAATCCATTGGGCCAGTTTGTGGTGTTTGTGATATCAGAAAAGTTTTCTGAATAATCACCTCCAGACATGGAAAAATACGTTTGACCAAAAACCTCATTTGAGGTTAAAATCGTAGTAGAAAACAAAAAAATGTACAACACAAATCGCGAGAATCGCGAACCGATGTAGTTGTGAATCATGGTATATTGAATTAGAATTTGTTTCATTAACGTGAAGCGCCGCGAATTTACGGCCCCATATGTTAAGTCAACGTTACCTAAATCACTTTAAATTAACAAATAGCCTTAATTGTTAATCTAAAATCACCAGTATCACTCTCCGGTGTTATTGGTTAATTTATGTGTAAGACTGCGCACCAATACAAAGGTATAAGCTACATAAATGACCATCATCCCAATAGCCAATTGGGCCTTGTGTGGTTTATCAAAATATATAAGAATCCCCACCACGAGTGCGGTGAGCAATAGTTTTATAGATACACTTCCCATAAAAGCAGTCACAAATCGGCGAGGACTTTTTTCATTCGCCTTCAAGATATTTCTGTAGAGTAAAAACGTCAATATTCCAAAACCCACCACTGAAAAGTAGAGAGCGACCGGAAGGTCAAGCGGCTGCTGAAGTAAAAACATGCCCACCAGCAACACCGCGGCCGCTATGAACAGCCATACATAAAACATTTTTGATATCATCGTTTCATCAAGTCTTTGATCACACTATACATTGCAAGGCCCACGCCCGCTATCGAAAACACCACTGTCCAAAGTTTACCTGTGGCATTTCTTTCATCTAAAAATTTTCCCAGAAAAATACACGCTAAAATCGTCACGGCCATCTGAATGGCCATTGACGAATACTTTATAAAAGCATTGGACTTCAACGCTTATTTTGCAGCCATCGCCAAGACGGGCTCCTCTTTTTTCAAGTCCTTCACCTTAGCACCCATATTGCACGCACCGGTAAAGCTGGCCCCAGGCTCAATGCTCAACTTATCAGTGAAAATATCTCCTTCTACTTTCGCGCTTCCTTTCAACGACAACAATTGCTGAACATTGATTTTTCCTTTCACCAATCCTTCAATCTCGGCATTCTGACAAGAGATGGTGCCCTCCAATCTCCCCGCAGGCCCTATCACCAAACGACCTTTTGTAGTCAGATTACCAATGAATGACCCATCAATTCGAATATTAGACTCGCAGCGAATTTCGCCTTCTATGGAAGTGCCTTCCACAATGCGATTGATGCTCATATCCGGTGCTACTTCTTGTACTCTAGCCATATGAATTGATATTAATAATTTTCGTTATAAAACTGAATATATCCCGCCAAATCTTTACTCTTAAATAGAGCAATGTAATTGGATTTTGAAATAACAAAGACTTCTACTTCTTTCCCATCTAGCAAAGCCTTCAATCCTTCATCCGTGCTGAAATAGCCCATGTAATCTTTGGCTGCATCCGCCCCCTGGAATGGCTTTACCATTACAATATGTCTTTCTTTATCCAAAAGATTGTTGGTCACTTTATATCCCGATGTGGAGAAATTCAAGGTATTGTAGTCGGTCAGTTTTACCTTGAAATTATTCATGTTAAAATCTTTGACGGGCACTACCACGGCCATATAGTGTTCGCCACTATTGTCAAACTTAAACACAGACTCTTTTGCTGCTTCATCACCAGGGTCCGGAGGGGCTACACCATCGTTATTCTGCGGGTTTTGTGGAGCCAATTCTTTATTCAAACTCTTCAAAATCTCAGCAGCTTGTGCCGCCTCTTCTGTGTTCGGACAATTGGCCTTTATATCATTCAATTCTTTGATAAAATTGTCTCGTACACCCACCACGCCATCGCTATAGCCAATGCAAATAGCACGAAGGAGCTTATACTTACACATCAAGTGATTTTCTGGCTCCTCCTGAATGACTTTATTACATGCCCCCATCGCTTCTACATAGCTGCCCCGTACATAAATCTTATACACCTCTTCATACGCCGCAGTCTCCTCTTTGTCCTTTACTTCCCTCTGGTCGAGGTACTCCGGATTATCAATTAAACGCGACCATTCGCTGTCTGGATAGCGATTCTTTACTTCATTAGCCCAATAAACCGAACTACACGTTTCGCAAAACGGATTGGCTTTATAGTTAGCAAGTTGTTCCTTATACAACCAAGTGCGATAAAGCTGATACAAAGTCATTGGATGAAAATCACTTTCGTCCATATTGAGAATTTGTTCCTCCCAAATGTCAGTGGCATTGTCTGCGTCGTCCAATTTTTCCTTATAAATCACCCCTGATTTGTAATAAGCCTCAGCGAGGTTAGACCTGCTCTGTTTTACTTTCTCTGCATCACCGCATGGCAGCGTAGCTCTCAATTCTTCTAAGGTTGGCACCTTGTACCGTTCTTCAGGCAATGCCGCTGGCTTGCCAGCCTCCGCCACCACAACGATTGACTCATCGGGATCGTTATACATGGTGGCTACCTTTGATTGCAAACGCCAATTGTCTTTTAGTGGTCGTTCTCCCCAATAGTCTTTGAAATTAGTCTGACCCTTTTCTCTCAAGTTTTCATTATAAGCCCAAAATGTGCCACTAATGCCAGAAGCCTGACCTGCCGCAGCTTTTGCTGCCTCTTCTTCGTCTCTTCTGCGCAGTTCATCCGCTTTGCGTTGTGCATCCTTTTGCGCCTTTTGAAGCGATTTTTCCAAATCCTTCTCGCTCATATCACACAGCTTATTTATGCTGTCGTTCAGATTGATTGTGTTAAGATATCCAACCAACTCCGCCAAGTTCTCCGCGCGCGCTTTGATTTCACGATAGCGCGGGTGAGTAGCATCAATATAGGCCGCGGTACTATCGTACTTAATTTGCGCGTCCTCGTATTTCCTTTCATTGAAATACAAATCTGCCAATTTCAAAAATGCCTTTGCGCGTTGCTTCTTGTTGCCTTGATTGTTTTTGATAGACTCTTCAAAATAATAAATCGCCTGTGGTCTATTCTGCTCTTCCAAAGCCAAATCGCCTAATGCAAAATAGATTTGATCCTTGTAGTTTTCATTCTTCTCATCGCGCAGCATCTTCATCAATTCCTTTTTGATGTCCTCTGAGCTGCCACCTCTGCGGCTATATGAAAGCGCTTTATTAATCTTAGAATAAAACTCCAGCTCATAGGGCGGTCTGCTTTTGAGTACAGACTCATAATGCGTCAGTGCCTCAGCACTTTTATTCATCTTCTGATAAATCTGTGCAATAATAAAATGTGGTCTCGCTCTGTCTTTTTTCTTTTTGATATACTTGAGCGAGTTTTCCATTTTCATGGCCGCCTCGGCATACTTTTCTTGGCGCAATAAAATGTCGGCCATCGCCATATAATACTCCGCTACCAGTTGAGGATCGTGTTCTTCCTTCGGCTCGGAACGATTCAAGCTTACGAGCGCTTTAGAGTATTCACCCATTTCCGTGTAAGCTCGAGCCAGCCATGTCGCACTAGCTATTTGAGTATTCTCGTCTTGGTATTTGCCATTCACATATTTGAATACCTGCTCCGATTTTACATAATTTCTTTTGTAAAAATTAGAGCGTCCGATCACCATGTAGTTCTCGTCAATCCATTTGTTGAACTCAGGACGCTTTTTATCCTTGTTAGCTTCCTTCTTAATAGTGTGGCGATTGATCATTTTCTCGCTCTTCTCGATAGCTCGCTCCATTTCCGGAAAAGAAGCCTGAGCAGTCTCCTTAGTACCTATGATAAAAATGGGAAGGATGTTGTCGTAGTCGGGCTTTTCTGCCGCAAGTATCTTCCCATATCCTTTTTGAATACTTTGATCCGCGTTGAAATAACCGTTATAGTGCGTAGTAGTATTATGATAAACCCGATAGGCAAACCCGTCCTTTTGGGTGCTGCATGATACAGCCAGCAAAAAGACGACACTGTATAGGATGGTATTAAGATGCTTGGTTTTCACAAAAAATATTATCTGGATTTGGCCGGGTAAAAAAAGCCCGCCATTAACGTCCAAAACGCAAAAATATTTGATTTTTGGCCTGATTTTCCAAATTTCTTGAGCATTCCGTATGGATATGGTTAATTTGCACGCCAGAACAGAGCGTTAGAGATGCAGGCACAACCCGTAAATAAACGAAAGAAGCTCATTAAAAAGCTCAAAAGTCGATTCCGCCTTACGGTGTTGAATGAAAAGACTTTTGAAGAAAAATTCAGCTATTCACTCACTCCGATGAACGTTATCATCATGTTCGGAGGTCTTTTGCTCGTATTTGGTACACTGATCTATCTGCTGGTAGCCTTCACTCCCCTCAAAGCATATGTTATTCCCGACTTTACCGACTATTCCTACCGCGAAGATGCGCGTATCGCCCGTCTCCAGGCCGACTCATTATTGGATGTAGCCCGCATGAATGAGAAGTACGTGCAGGATTTAAAAGTCATTCTAAGTGGAGGTGAATTGAAAAATGCTCTCGATACTGGTTCAAAACAAATAAGCGACGTACAACTCAACTATCAAGTCTCCGAAATCGACGAGGCTGTGCGCCAGCAATTGAGCGCCGGAGACCGATACGACCTAGACGTTGAGGCCGAGGAAGAAAACACAGCCAAATCCTTTATACTATTTCGTCCAGTGAATGGCAGTGTGTCTAATAAATTCAATCCCAAAGAAGGTCATTATGGAATCGACTTTGTGGCACCCGCAGACGACCCCGTGCGCGCGGTGTTGGATGGTATTGTAATCCTCTCCAATTTCACCTCCGACGACGGCAACGTGATCCAAATCCAGCATTCCAATGGAATGATCTCCGTTTACAAACACAATTCGGTTCTCCTAAAAAAACAAGGCGATCGTGTGAAAACTGGTGAGTCCATAGCCTTCATCGGCGACACTGGCTATCACAGCGAAGGCCCACACTTGCACTTCGAACTCTGGCTCCAAGGCTCACCTGTGAATCCGCTGGACTATATACGGGAGTGAGAACGAGAACAAGAACGAGAACAAGAACGAGAACAAAGAACAGGGGAACAAGGAACAAGGGAGAGATTGGAATTTAGAAATTGGATGTTGGATGTTGGATGTTGGAAATTGAATGTCGGATGCTCGAATTAGACAATTCCAAGCTCCAAATTCCAAATTCCAAACTCCAATCTCCTCTCCAAATTCCAAACTCCAACTTCCAAATTCCAAACTCCAACTTCCAAATTCCAATCTCTCGTTCTTGTTCTTTTATTATTTTTGCTTCCATTCAATTTCTAAAAACTACCACTATGAGAAAATTATTCTTTCTATTATTTTTCTTTCCTCTTGCTTCCCTAGCACAAACCGCAGAAGATAGCTTGTCGATGTATATTGAACAGGTCGAAAGTTCATTGGATTATCAAACAGGAAATATCCAATTGGAAGGTGCAAATGCTAGCATTACTGTGCCCGACGGCTTTGGCTACTTGAATTTGGAAGACAGCAGATTCGTTCTTGAAGAACTTTGGGGCAATCCCGCTGATAGCACCGTTTTAGGAATGCTTGTGCCTAAAGAAGCCGGCGTACTTTCTGACAATAGCTGGGGATATATCATCAATTTTGAAGAACTCGGTTATGTGAGCGATGAAGATGCTGACAAAATCGACTACAACGAATTGTTGACCGAACTATAAAAGGAAACCGAAGTGGAAAGTCAATCCCGAATTGCACAGGGCTTTGAATCGATCGTTCTCGTAGGCTGGGCATCAAGTCCATATTATGATAAAGACAAAAAAACACTCCATTGGGCGAAGGAATACAGATTCGGCGGAACAGAACAAAGTACGTTGAATTATAACCTTCGCATTCTTGGACGCAAAGGAGTCGTTATGATGAATGCTGTAGCATCGATGCCACAATTAGAAGATGTTAAAAATTCAGCCAATAAAGTCATTAGCTCAGTGACATTCAATGAGGGACATCGCTATTCGGATTTTAACCCAGATGTAGACGAAGTGGCTGCTTGGACAGTTGGTGGTCTAGTAGCCGGTAAAGTATTAGCCAAAGTTGGTTTCTTCGCAGGCCTCTTGAAGTTTTGGAAAGTCATCGCCATCGGCCTCGCCGCCGCAGGCACCGCCATCTGGCGCTTCTTCAACCGCAACAAAGAGACGACAGAATAATTCGCAAGGAACAATTCGCAAGGACTAATTCGCAATTCAGAATGTTCCCTTGTTCTCAAAATCCCTTGTTCCTGCCGCGCCCCCTCGGGGTTCTTTTCAACCCTTGTTCCCAAATCCCCCTTGTTCCTTCTTCTACCCCTTCATTCTCTCCTTGTCCCACGCATTGTCGTGTACATTGTTTGAGAATCGTACATCCTCGTTGAGCAGTCTTTCTTGAAGTTCAATCTCTGCTTTTACATTGATGATGTATTGTTCCTTGTTGTTCCATTCTTGGGATAATTTTGAGAGAGCGCCTTCATCGTATTTGATGAATTCCTGCGCCTTGCGCGTGACGGTATATTTGCGGTGTCCCAAGTCGTGCAGCACATCTGCGCCCATAAACACTGAGCTGTGCAAGCCCTCGCGATACGTGTTGTCAATCCCTTTCGCCATCACACCGTAGCTCGCAAAGCGATGCTGCGTGCGGATGTATAATTTTAAATGTGGAAAATGTTTTTGTGCTACGTCGATCAAAGCGTGCGATTGTTCTTCATCATCCAAGGCCGAAATCAACATTTGTGCTTTTTCAGCACCGGCAGACTTGAGCAAATCGAGCCGTGTGGCGTCGCCATAATACACTTTGAATCCCATCTTTCGCAGGAGATCCACGCGATCGCTGTCATGATCTAAAATCGTCGCACTCACTCCATTCGCGCGCAAAAAGCGGCCAATAGTACTTCCAAAATGTCCAAAGCCAGCAATGATCACTTTGTGGTGTTCGTCTATCTCGTCTGCTTCCTTTTCTTCGGCATCTTCGCGTGTTCCAATGAGAGGCATTACCAATCGTTCGTTTGCAAAAATCATCAATGGAGCCAAGGCCATAGTAATCGTTGTTACTGCCATGCATATCTCCGTTGTGTGCGCGTCGAGAATGGCATATGATTTTGAACCCGCCAATAATACAAACGCAAATTCTCCTACCTGTGCCAGCAATACAGTAAAAAGTGCATTCTGATCGAATGAGAGCTTAAATGTTTTTCCAATTAAAAATAAAATGACTCCCTTTACTACTATCACAATACCAACGATTCCGAAAATCAACCCCGCTTCTGAAGCGATGAGATGAAAGTTGATGGTGCTTCCAACAGCAGTGAAAAATAATCCAAGCAATAATCCCTTGAATGGTTCGACATCACTTTCTAACTCATGTCTAAACTCACTATTGGCCAAAAGCACACCTGCCATGAATGTACCGAGCGCTGCGCTAATTCCCACAAGACTCATGAGATAAGCTACGCCGACAACAATGAAAAGGGCTGAAGCCGTAAACAATTCGCGCATGCGCGCTTTCGCAATTAATCTCAAAAAAGGATTAATCAAATACCGACCTACTACAATTAAACTCGCTATCGCAGCCAAGGAAAGTAAGACCTGCTTTGATCCGGAGTCTGAACCTTCACTGTCTACAACAGTCCCTAAAAGTGGCAGCACCGCGAGGATTGGAATCACAGCAATATCTTGCAACAACAAAACAGCAAACGAACCCCTGCCAGCCGGAGTAGGATCTAAATTTTTTTCTTTTAAGGTCTGAAGAATAATGGCGGTACTCGACAGAGAAAAGGCCAACCCAATAGCAAGTGATGCATTGATATTATAACCAAATCCAAAAAAGAAAATCGCAGTGATGGCTACAGTCGTAAAGATAACCTGACTCAATCCCATACCCAGTATGGCTTTGCGCATGCGCCAAAACGATTGCGGATTCAATTCAAGTCCAATTAAAAATAACATCATCACCACACCAAACTCAGAGGCATGCATGATATCTTCACCTTCAGCGCCCACAAACTTCAAAACAAACGGACCAATCAGAACTCCACCCAATAAGTATCCTAGAACGCTTCCTAATCCTAATTTCTTCGCAATGGGCACGCTGATCAAGGCTGCAGCGAGAAAGACAATTGCCATTTGTAAAAATGATGCGCTCATAATGTGGCCTCCCCGTATTGGTGAATGTTGAGATATTCTCTTTGCATAAATTCTGATACGTCTTCTCCTGCAGCACTTAATGCCGTTAAAACTTTCGCGTAATTCTCTCCAAAACTCGAGCACACTTCACGTGTTGCGATATTCGCGTGGTGCACCACAAACGGCGGCAGATAAATCATCTGACAAAGACGTGCAGTTTGCTCAAACGGTCTCAAAAATTCTGGAATGCTATATCGATTTCTACCCTCGTGTGCATACACATCTTTACTACCACCAGCAGAAACGGCGTTGAACACCCATTTGCCCTTCAACTGATCGCCATTCTTTCCATATGCCCAACCATATTCTAAAACCAAATCAATCCATTGTTTCATCAGCGGAGGACAACTGTACCAATAGATAGGATGATGCCAAACAATGATATCATGCTCCTTTAACAGTTCTTGTTCTTTTTTAATATCAATATCAAAATCTGGATAGAGTTCATACAAATCTCGAAAGGTGACAAACGGTAGTTTCTCCACCGCGCGCACCAAGGTGGTATTCACCACACTATCCTCAAACCTTGGATGAGCAAAGAGCACCAATATTTTTTTTTCCATAATGCCACGAAAATAAGACCTCCCACTGAATGATGAAACAAAAATGATGTGAACAAAATAAACCACTTCAAGGTTTGCCTTACTTTCGTTTCATCCCCAACGAAATCAACCAAATGATAGGTTATCGCTTTACAGAATGGATTCCCGAAGCAGACAAAAGAAAACCTTTTGACCGCTTGTTGCCGCTATTCATCGAATTGCTCAACTATTCCAACGGCAATCCTACCGATGCGCTAGACTGGATGGAAGAAATTGACAAGCAACAGCCCCTATTCAGCGAAAACTACTCGCGCGACGATTTCGAGCAAGAGTTAAAAAGAAGAGGATATTTAAAAGAAGAATATAAACCCGGTCAAGGCGGAGGCAACAGCCTTACTGGAAAGTCCGAACAGGCCATTCGCCAAAGAGCACTCGAACAGCTTTTTGGTAAAATGAAAAAGACCAATCGTGGAAATCACAAAACACGTCATTCAGGAGGAGGTGACGAACCTACAGAAATGACGCGTCCTTTTGTTTTTGGCGATAAGCCAGAACAAATATTGATGAGTGAATCATTGCGCAACGCTCAAATCAACAATGGAACGGAGGATTTTTTACTCACCGAGTCTGACCTCGAAGTTTTTGAAACCGAAAATCTATCGCAGGCAAGCACGGTATTGATGATTGATATTTCCCACTCGATGATATTGTATGGGGAAGACCGCATTACTCCAGCGAAAAAAGTTGCGATGGCGTTATCGGAACTTATCATGAAGCGCTATCCCAAAGACACGTTGGATATTGTTGTTTTTGGGGATGACGCTTGGCCAGTGCAGGTCAAAGATTTGCCATATCTCCAAGTAGGCCCTTATCACACCAACACTGTGGCAGGTTTGGAGTTGGCGATGGATATTTTGCGTCGTCGCAAAGCAGGCAACAAACAAATTTTTATGATTACTGACGGTAAGCCATCATGTTTAAAAGAAGGCGGGCAGTATTATAAAAATTCATTTGGCCTCGACCCATACATCGTTGGCAAATGCCTCAACCTAGCTCGAATGTGCCGCAAATCAGGCATTCCGATCACCACCTTCATGCTCACAGACGATCCATATCTTCAACAATTCATAGAAGATTTCACACAAGCAAATAACGGAAAGGCGCTATTCACGGGACTTACAGGACTAGGTGACGGAATACTCGTGGATTATGAGCGCAACAGAAAAAGAAAATAGAACCATGAATCAACCCAACATAAACACCTTAGGTGAACTCAAAAAATCAGGTTATAAATCGAAGTCCATCAAAGAAGAACTAAGAACCAATCTGATTGAAAAAATGACCAAGGAAGAAGACATTTTTCCTGGAATTTTAGGATATGAAGAGACCGTAATACCTGATATTCAACGAGCCATACTCAGTGGCCACAGCATGAATTTGTTGGGGCTTCGAGGTCAAGCCAAAACGCGCATGGCACGAGGCCTCACGCGCCTCCTTGATGAATGGATGCCTATTATTAAAGGTTCTGAACTCAATGACGATCCGCTCTCACCCGTGAGCCGATTTGCAAAAGATTTAGTACAAGAACATGGTGATCTCACACCAATTGCTTGGATACACAGAGATGATAGATACATTGAAAAATTGGCAACACCTGATGTAACCGTGGCCGACCTTATCGGAGATGTAGATCCCATCAAAGCCGCCAATCTCAAATTGAGCTATAGTGATGAGCGCGTGATACACTTTGGCCTCGTGCCTCGAAGCAATCGATGCATTTTTGTTATCAATGAATTGCCCGACTTACAGCCTCGAATTCAGGTGGCACTATTTAATATTCTTCAAGAGGGAGATATTCAAATTCGTGGATTTCAGTTGCGCCTAAATCTCGATATTCAATTCGTATTTACTGCAAACCCCGAAGACTACACCAACCGAGGCAGTATTATCACACCTCTCAAAGACCGCATTCAATCTCAGATTCTCACGCACTATCCGAAGTCAATAGAACTTTCGCAAAGCATTACGCTACAAGAAGCGAAAGTGAATGATGATCAGCGCAAGCGCGTTGCGGTGCCCGCCTTGATAAGTGAGCTCATCGAATTGGTAGCTTTTGAGGCTCGCGAAAGCGAATACGTGGATCAAAAAAGTGGTGTTTCGGCGCGCCTTACCATTTCTGCTTATGAAAATCTTGTGGCAGCCGCAGAAAGAAGGGCCATTATCAATAAAGAAAAACAAACATGGGCAACCATTGGAGACCTGATGGCTATTGTACCCGCTGTAACTGGCAAAGTAGAACTCGTATATGAAGGCGAACAAGAGGGTCCACAATTCGTAGCGCTTCGACTCCTTGGACAGGCGATTCGTAAAAAATTCCCTCAAATTTTTCCAAATCC
>JBILSZ010000159.1:0-4667 GCA_044371755.1 Flavobacteriales bacterium
GGTGTTTTTGAGTTGAATGAAGTTGAATTGTACGATAGCAGCGCCGACAAAGTGCGCATGAAATCGAACGAACAATTTGTCTCAATTCTTTTCACCAATCTTTTTCAAACTGGAATTTCTACTGATATCGTTTTCGAGTTGAATCAATGCTTCATGAGCATTGGAGATCAAGAATTGGCGCGAGAAGTACTCATTTCAAATTTGTTTAATACGAGTACGGTTCAATTGCCAAGTCAAGAGGAAATGATAGCTGATCTTGATGGTTTCATTGAAGAGACGTACAAGCGTTTTTTCGTGCGCCTTCCATCAGAAGGAGAAAAGACTTGGGTTAAAAATTTTATTTCAAATAACCCTTACATGTCACCAGAATTGGTGTATTTCAGTTTCGCTTTAAGCAACGAATATTTATACTATTAAACCTGCACACATGATCAGAAGAGATTTCATAAAGAAGACAGCATTGACCTCAGCAGGAGCTTTGGTCGCGCCGTATATCCTTCCTAGCGGCAGATTGTTTGCAGGCACTGGCAGCAGAAGTGCCAATCACGTGGTGTTGGTGATGTTTGCTGGAGGTGTGCGTCACCAAGAAAGTGTGGGAATGCGCTACGTTGATGGCAGCCAGCCTCAAGAAACAGAGTCAGGAAACATCATGTACAACATGTTGGCAGGTGCTTCTCCTGATTCGAAAATTGTTTTTGGAACAGGAGACAATGGCATCAATCCCATTCCGCCAATTCTCTCCACACCTCTTTCAACTCAAGGAAAATTATATACCGAAGTGCGCGCGCTAAGCGCAGGTCACTTTGGTGGATTAAACTCCATTATTCAGGGTTCTGATTTTTCTGGACAAGGCTTGAAAGAGCGCCCCATCAATCCAACCATTTTTGAATATCTCCGAAAGCACTTGAATTTAAACGCTACCGACACTTGGTTTGTCGGTAATTCAATTGGAGGTTCATTGCCATTGCTCAATTATAGCAGCCATCCTGAGTACGGCATCAAGTACGGTGGTAATTTCTTCGCACCGCTCATTACGTTTGGGTCACAAGGTCAAGAGTATTTGGGTAATGCAAAAGTCTATCATCCAGAAAATGAGCTTTCACCGATGTATCAGTTGAAGGTATTTTTAGATAATAATTTTGCGAATAATGGTCGCGTGCTTGATTCCCTTGGAAACACTCCTGAGGAAAAACAATCCATCAAATTATTCATGGATAGCATGTATGACAAAGTTCAAAATGGAACATTGTCATTGCCTCCTGTTACAGATAATGGAGATACCGCTACGGTGGGTTTTGCGGCTGAGCTTTTAAATTGGTTCAAACCAAGTTTCAGTGTTGTAAATCTCAGTGCAGTGGATACATGCCATAGCAGTTATAGCGGCTACTTGCAAGCGCTGCATCGCGCTGATCACGCAGTAGGCTGGTTGTGGAATTATGTACAGACTCAGATTCCTGAGATGGCAGGCAACACCACTTTTATTTGTGTTCCTGAATGTGGACGCAATCTAGAGCCCAATGCAATTATCGATGAGAACAATTGGTACGCTTATGATCACAGTGATCAAAATGCGCTACGCGTGTTTTCACTCTATGTAGGGCCCGGATTCGCACCCGCAGTGATTGGATCTGAAAATAATCCCGTCGGTCAGGTAACAGATGCCATGCTCACTGCTGCAGAAGTGCTGGGTGTTCCTGCGTCGCAGTTTAATACTTGGAACCTCGCAAGTGGAACGATGTCACGATTAAACGATTGACAATGATGAATTCAAAAAATTATATAACTCGAACGCTGACGTTGTTTGTATTGACCTTGATTTTATTTCAAGCTTGCAAGACAGAGGAGTTGAAGAATCCTTACGACGAAATAGAGCGCGGAGGTAGCACCGGAGGAACGCAATTGGCTGCATTACCTGATACCAATTTCGCGTGGCTTCATGAGAAAATATTTAGACCAACATGCGCCAACAGCGGTTGTCACGATGGAACCTTCGAGCCTGAATTCAGAACAATTGCGAGTGCTTATAACTCTCTTGTAAATCATCCGGTGATTGCAAATAATCCGGCGATGAGTTTTGAATACCGCGTCGTTCCCGGTAATGCCGGAGCGAGTTGGCTGCATGAGCGCATTACGACAGAGGTAGAAAATACAAGCGGTCGCATGCCTCTATATCCTGCGGATACCTTGCCCGATTGGATTGCGAATAAAAATCTTTACATCCAAAAAATTACTGACTGGATTAATAATGGTGCTAAAGATATGTATGGCAACCCCGCGCCAGTCGCTGGCGCTAATGCTGCACCGTTGGTGTACGGAATGAATATTTACCCTGCGGGAAATACTTCAACAGCATATCAACGCGATCCTAACTCTACATTACCGCCAGGATCACTTTTAGTTTCACCTACCCTCGTGGACGTTTGGGTGGTGGCTTTTGATGATAATGCGGGACTTACCAATTTTGCGTCATTCAGTATCAAGATGTCGGATAATCTCAGTGACTTTAGTAATTCTGTTGAGATTCCATGTGTTTTGAGCGGTCCGATTTCGGGCTTGGATTTCACAGGCAATCCTGCAAATTTCTATTACAAGGCAACACTTGATTTAACAGGCATTCCCGTTGGTGAGACACGTTATTTAAGAGCATATGTGAGCGACGGCATTACACCTCTTCCAATGGAAGTGCCCAATGCGTCTTCCAATTATTTTTGGTACTTACTTTTTTCAATGAAAATGATATGAGGGAAATTGGTCTTTTGATAATGGTGGTCTTAGGGCTTTCGTGTAAAAAGGATGAACCCGATCCAATAGCTCCCATATTGACCTATGTATCTACAAGTGATACAGAAGTGCAAAGCTTCAATAATCAAGTACGCGTAGTATTTTCTTATGAAGACTTTCAAGGTGATTTGGGTAATGAGGATCCAGATATTCTTTCTTTAAAAGTGAAAGATGCACGACTTGAAGAAGCGGATTTTTATCACATACCGCCGATGACACCCAACAGTGAAGAATTACGAATCAAGGGAAATTATGAAGTGGTTTTGAACACTATGTTTTTATTAGGTAACGGCGCAAGCGAGACTACTAAATTCTCCATTCAACTGCGCGATCGAGCGGGAAACTGGAGCAATACTATAGAAACTTCTGTGATTACCATTACTCCATAACCGAACGTTCATTCGGTAATTTTTATGCAAGGAAAAATTTGGAACATATTATGGATATTACTTTTTGTATTTTTTACAAAAAGCATAGCAGCTCAAGAGCTTCCTGAGTATGATATGTCCGATACCACACTCACCGATTGTAAAGGGATTTTGTACGATAGTGGAGGGGAGTTTGGGCAATACTCTAATGAGGAGTTTACCACGCTTACCATTACTACTGGAGGACCCATTACGATTGTTTTTCAGGGTAGTTTTGCTATGGATCCAGGAAATGATTTTTTATTTGTTTATAATGGAACAAGCTCCGCAGCGCCTTTGCTTGGACAGTTTACCGGAACAACAGTTCCCCCTTCTCTTACGGCAAGTTCTGGTTCGATTACATTTGTTTTTACATCTGATTTCTCAGTTGTGAACATTGGATTCATGCTAGAATGGGAAACGGAAGTGCCTCCTCCAATTCCTCCCACAACCTCAGTGAACCCGGTGCCCGCTTGTTTTAGCAATCAAGTACAAGTAAATTTTAGTTACGACTTGTTTTGCGATTGGTTGGTCCCTGCAGTATTCGAAGTAGAGCGCGATGGTGTGGCCATCGCGGTAGAAGATGTCACCTACACTTGTCCTGATGATAGTGCCGGTTTCGTTACATTGACATTAGGCGAGGAATTGGATGCAAACTGCACGTATGCTGTTATTCTCAATATCAGTATCCCAGATATTTGCGGGACGTTCTATCCTTTTATCATCAACACAAGTTTTCTTGTAAATACATGTCCTGTCGAGGGAGCTATTGTTGCCGAAGAAGAAGTGATATGTCCAGGAAATTGCACGTCGATTGAATTTGTGAGTCAGAGCTGCGATGGCTTAACCTATTCATGGAACAATGGATTGCCGCCGTCAGCAGGACCTTTCAATGTATGTCCAAGTGCGACTACTACATATACTGTTACAGTCACAGAGGTTACAACAGGTAATACGGATACGTTTAGTTTTACTTTAGAAGTTAGCAGCTCTCAAATTATCACACCCGATCAAACGATTTGTCAAAGCAACGATGCGTTTGAATTGGAAGCAGGCATCGAAGGTGTATGGGATGGTCCGGGTATTGAAGATGAAGTGACAGGATTGTTTGAACCTGATTCTGCATTCGCGGGACTCAATATCATTTATTTTGAAGCATTGGGCTGTTTAGATTCGGTACTAATCACAATTACTCCAATTTCTACAGATGATAACACAGCGGCTTGTCCGGGAACCGCACCATTCCAATTAAACGCTGAGCCAAGTGACGGTGTGTGGACAGGGCCGAATACTACAACTGCTGGAGTATTCGATCCAATTGTTGAAGGTTCGTATGTGGTGTTTTATGAAGTAAATGGCTGTACGGACAGTGTGAATGTGAATGTTGGAGATTTCGTCGGGCCTTTCACTTTTGATACACTTTGTCAATCGGTTTGGTTTGATACCTTGGTGTTTTCACCTTTTGGTGGTTATTGGGAA
>JBILSZ010000160.1:0-4665 GCA_044371755.1 Flavobacteriales bacterium
CGTAGTTTCTTTTTGACAGTTGTTTTGAGTATTTAGAACGAGAACGGGAACAAGGAACAAGGAACAAGGAACAAGGGAACAAGGAACAAGGGAACAAGGAACAGAGGAACAAGAAACAGGGAACAAGGGAACAAGGAACAAGGGAACAAGGGATAGGGGAATTTTGAATTGCGAATTAGTTATTGTGAATCCCGAATTCCGAATTTAAAATTTTAGTTGGAGTCCAAGTCCGTTTTGTGTGAAGCCAAGGTTGAAATCTAAGTTGTTTTGCCCCGTAGATTTTAATCCTTCATTATATATTCTCACAGCCTTCGTTGCCCGCTTGTTATAAGCAACAGAAAAGGGTATGGAAACGATAATGATTCCGGCACCGATTGCAGCAAGAGGCCAATTAGGTTCTCCACCTGCAAGTGCGGATCCGAGGGGTAGTCCAACCATGAACCCACCGGTTAATTCGAGCAATGAGGCGAAATTTTTATGACTTTTGGCAATCCGCATCTCTTTATAAGCGGCAGCATTCGGTTTTGTAATTTCAATTAGATCTCGCGTAGTCAATAATTGGTTATTTCAGTATAGAAGGTACTGAAGCCCTTCACTACTTCAATAGTATCTGCTTGAGTTTGAGCCGTCGAGGTGAGGTTCGAAATAGCAAAGAGAAGGATCAGAATTATGATTCGCATAGGAAAGTATTTTTAATTTTAATCAAAATTAATACAGAATTCCTAACTCCTAATTCGCAACGACTAATTCGCAAAACCGGACACTGTTTCCTTGTTCCCCTGTTCCTTGTTCCTTATTCCCCTGTTCCTTGTTCCCCTGTTCTTGTTCCCCTGTTCCTTATTCCCCTGTTCCTTGTTCCTCTGTTCCTTGTTCCTCTGTTCCTTGTTCCTTATTCCCCTGTTCCCCTGTTCCCCTGTTCCCCTGTTCTCGTTCTCGTTCTTTTCTACTCCACCACCAACCTCGCGCTCTTACTTGAAGTGTTCAGAATGTAGACGCCCGCGGGGAAGTTTTGTACATCTATGACTATCGCTTCACTAGGAGCTTGACGCGTGAGCATGAGTGCTCCGGCGCTATTGTAGATGTTCAACATTTCACCACGCTTCAATCCTTCGATTCTCAAAAGTTCATCAGTAGGATTTGGGAAGAGCTTGAGCGTATTGATTTCTCTTTCTTTCGTAGAAACACAATTGCCAATATAAATCGGAAATTCGTAAGTACTGCCGAATGTTGTAGTCAATAGAAGTTTGGCGCCTTCATCTAGCCAATTGCCTGTAAGATTGATGGTATAAGTGCCAGGGCCAGTGATCTCCGGCCCTGTTGCATTAGCGCTAGGGTCTGATCCCGCTGCAGAAACAGTTAGTGGGAAGTATAAATCTGCATTGATGGTAATATCAAAATTACCTCCATCACAGAATGTAGCTACTTCTGGGATATCTACAAGGCGTGGCTGAATGATGAAAAATCCATCATACATAGAAGTAGCTAGATTGATACCGCTTGGCAAATAAGGATAATTGCTCCACGTGCCGCTGAACAAAGGCAAGTCATTCGTTGGGAACAAATCAAAATATCCTATTTCTTTTAATTCCGTATTAAACGTTTTGCTCGCATCAAGCACGCGCACTCCCGAGCGGTAATTACTTTCATACACAAATTGATCAACAAGATACAAGTTGTGATCAATAGAAGTAGTTTCAAATTCATGAAAACCCATGTATACAGGGTTATCCAAATCTTGGACATCAAAAATATGTGTCCGTGTAAGTTGCGTCAAGTTTTGTTCATCCAACTCATCATTCAATAAAAAATACTTATAGTCTTTTGTAAACCAACCTTGGTGTACATAGCCGAGATTGGGATAATTGAGAGTTGAGATGTATTGGCAATCACTTTTATCATCCACATCCACGATAGTAAGTGCATCTGCATTACAGGCCATTACTACTTCTTTTCCAAACCAATCTGCATCTGGCCCAGGATAAGTAAGAGCAAATCCATCATGTGTATATCCGTCTTCGGCAAATCCGCCGGCAAGTGTTGGGTTTAAAGGATCATTAATATCTACGATGTGGAGACCACCAGAAAAAGTTTGTGTTCCCATAGCATACAAGTAACCACTCACCACATCAATATTTATGGTGTGAGAATTACCGAATCCATCATAATGTGCGGTATTTTCAAACGTTACGGGAGGATTGGAAACATTATCCAATTGTAATAAATCAAAAATCTGCAAACCGTGTCCAGGTGCTTCACTACCGATAAAACAGTAATTATTGAATGTTTCCAAATCTCGCCAAAGGTTGTTGGTGGTTTGTGTGGGTAGAATTCCCAAATAAATTGGATTGATAGGATCAGTCACATCTACAAAAGCGGTCCCATTGGATACTCCGACAAGGGCATACTCTTTCTCAGTAACTGGGCTCACCCAGCCCCATACATCATTAGTATTAGCGCCGCCGCCTATATCAGCTAGTGGCATATAGGCTGCTAGGTCCATGTGCTGACAAGGATAGATATCAGCGAAGCCGTCTACACAAGGCACTTGAGCTTGGCTACTTATTGTAAAAAGTACAAAAAGGCAAGGCATGATTTTTTTCATAATTGATTTTACCACTGTTCTGATTCGTTTTCTATTTCATCCAAGGACGAGATTTGATTTTTCTCAATCTCTTGAAGTGACACCATAATGCGTTCTACAAGTTGGCGCTTGGTGACCCTACCTCCTTTAATGGTTTGCCCTACGATTTTGGAGGTGTCCTTCTCGGAGGCTACTAGTGTATCGATGAAAGAGCGCACTTTCTCAATATTCGCTGGAGATTGCTGCGTTACCACCCATTCTATGATGGTTAGTTTGTCTTTTGAAATATCCATATTCAAAAATAAGGGAATTCGACTTAGATGGTCGACCAGTGGCTTTTTTTACCAATGAGGCGAATGATAGAGGCGTCGCCTTTGTGAAAAGCTCCTTCATCGAGCACGACGTCCATTTCTGTGATTTCTAAATCAATCATGCCTTTGAAGTCTTCACGGAGTTCTTGAAGCGAAAACAACATCTCAAGGTCTTTGGGCCCGCCTGAAGTTTTACCCAATTGATTTTTGTTGAAAGCTTCAATAATAATTGTGCCTCCGGGCTTGAGCAGGTGAATCATCTTACGATGATACTCACAGCGCTTACCGGCAGGGGCATGGGCGTAAATGAGCGCGATATAATCAAATCTCTTTTCTGTATCAAAAGTTTCGAAATCGGAGATGATATAGTCGATTGTTACATTTCTTTCAAGGGCCAGTTTGAGCGCCTTTTCGCGACCTTTTTCGCTGTAGTCGAATGCAGTAGTTTCAAAGCCAAGTGACGCTGCATACACCGAGTTGCGGCCTTCTCCTTCTGCTGGAAAGAGAATACTGCCTTTGGGCAATGTCGGTAAAATTTCTTGTAAAAAGTGATTGGCTTCAGTGCCATAAACGTATTCAGTGTCACTGAATCGTTCGTCCCAAAATGTTTTCATTTGCAAAGGTTATCTAGTCACCAAGACCTTCCCCTGTTGCTCTACAAATTCTGTGAGTGAGATGGAGGCTTTGTAACGGTATAAATATATACCATCTTGGACATAATGCGTTGCTCCAAGTTTATTTCCCGTCCAAACTTCATCGATATTATTACTTCTAAAAACTTCTTGTCCCCATCTATCCCAAATTACCAACTCAAAAAGGCGAGTCTGAGGACCTACGATTTTAAAAACATCGTTGGTACCGTCATCATTGGGGGTAAAGGCATTCGGGGCAAAGAAGATCAAATCCACATCGTTAGCAAACGCATCATTGTCTTCTGGCACCACTTCTTGGGCTTGGGCCAAGTATGAAAAGAATCCAAGGGCCGCAACTAAAACAAGCTTTCTCATAAAATTAGGTCTTTCTCTCAAAAAAAATCGGGCGCAAAAGTAATACAGCTGGGGGTATTTTTTAATCTACTAAACCAAAGGAAATGTTAAGATTCCGTTCATCATGTCATATCTCCAGTAGCCCTTTTTTAAGAGAATTTATTACAGAAGACCCTTTTTTTTGTGTAACAAAACAGTCCAAGTGGCGTCATACTGATATAAATAGAAAATATAATGAAAAAAAATCTACTAGCCTTCACATCGTTTATGTTTCTCAGTGGTGCAAGTGTTCTTGCACAAGAGTTCCCGTATCCCTTCAGCACGTATAATGAGGTTTACACTCCTCTCACAGAAAGTACAAACCTTCTTGGAAACGAATTGTGGGATGATCCAGAGGTTTTTATCCCAATTGGATTTGACTTCACCCTATTTGGCAATACTACGAATGAATTACTTCTTTTACCTCCAGGTGCACAAGTCGTAACAGACATAGTCAAAGGCTCGGTAACAGACCTCATAATGCCATATTTTGCGGATGTGATGAATGCCGACATTGAGGAGCCAGTGAGTCCTCTTTTATACAGCCTTGAAGGTGAGCCTGGCAACCTGATCTTTAAGCTTCAATGGACTAACGTAGGTTTCTATGGAGAATATAACGCTTCAGAAACTTTCTTTAATACTACCAATTTCCAACTTTGGCTTTATGAAAACGGAAATGTAGTAGAATACCGTTATGGTGACAACACGATAAAATCTCCAGATGTGATTCATTTCTTTGGAACCCCAG
>JBILSZ010000161.1:0-4632 GCA_044371755.1 Flavobacteriales bacterium
TGCGATTTTCAGACGGAAGTGAGGGATTGGCTTATTGTCAAAAACAGTCATTTGATTTATTGGTGCTCGACATCAATTTACCGGGGACTAATGGCATGGAAATATGCCGAATTTTGAGAAATGAGCGGATTCTTCACCCAATTTTGATGTTGACAGCACGTGGAGAAGAGATGGATAAAGTAGCTGGATTGGAGCTTGGAGCTGATGATTACATGACCAAGCCATTCAGCATCAAGGAATTCATTGCTCGTGTCAAGGTCATTTTTAGAAGGAGCGAAGTGGAAGTTCAGGAGAAGTCTTTGCCGCTGATAGTATTTAAAAATCTATCCATAGACAAAGACAAGCGCATCGTGCTATTGAACGGTCAAAGGTTAGATCTCACGCCCAAAGAGTTCGATTTATTGTTTTTATTAGCAAGTAATCCTGGTGTGACCTACGATCGCAAAAAGCTATTGAATCAAATCTGGGGTTATGACTTTGAGGGATATGAGCATACTGTGAATACGCATATCAATCGTTTGAGAATGAAAATAGAGAACGATGTACATAATCCAGAATATGTGCTCACCACATGGGGTGTTGGCTATCGTTTTAATGATAATGAATAATGAAAACAAATTCTTCTAACAGGGTTCTTACCTACACAATGATTGCCATAGTGGTGATCGCATCGTACATCACCGTCAATAGTTATCAGACGCAGTTGGCTATTTATCAGGAAAAGGAACTTTTCAAATTGGACTGTATCGCAAACGCCGTGGCGTATAAAATTAGTGGCAGCGAACACATGAATCTCATCGAACGCTTTCCCAGCTCTGAGTTGATCGACAGTGTGAAAACAGACTCGACCTATAAGGTTATTTTTGACCAAATGACCATGGCGAAGGTTATGACCAAGGTGCCTTCAGAAATGTTTACCGTTGTAAGGAAGAAGGAGACTGGAAAGTTTTATCAAGCCATATCGACCGATGATACACAATGGTTGTTGGAACTCAATCAGCGACCGGGTATGGATAGCATTTATCAAAAAGGAGGAATGATAGGTCTTTACGAATCAGAAGATGGCAAAAGATTGGGAGCTGTCTCACCCGTGATGAACGAAAAAGGGGAGGCGGTAGGAGTGTTGCAAGTCGAAGAAACGTTCGATAGTTTTTTTGCAAAAGCGAAAGACCAGATTTATCGAAACATAGCTATTACACTTGTTTTTATTTTCATCATAGGAATACTCATGTTTTTTAGTGTGAAGAGCATTCTTAAACAACAAGAAAAATTGCAACGCCAAAAGCAGGAGTTGGAACAATTCAGACAAGAGTTGCTTGCTAATATTTCTCATGACCTTCGCACACCTCTTGCAGGTATTTATGGTTATTTGGAAACCATGATAATGAAGAAAGGTACGATTGACGAACAAACCCGTCAAGAATATTTACAATCATCGCTTCAGAGCACCTCAAAGTTGAAATACCTCGTGGATGAGTTGTTCGAACTATCACGATTGGAAAGTAAAGAGAGAAAGTTGGAAATAGAATCATTCTGTGTGCGCGAGTTGGCCTACGATGTGATCAATAACTTCAAATTGGCTGCGGAAGAAAAGGAAGTGACGCTAGAAGTAAAAACCGATGAGACCGTGCCACGCGTCAATGCGGATTTGGCTTTGATTGATCGCACTATCCAAAACTTACTGAGCAATGCACTCAAGTATTGCAAAAAGGGAGATCTCATTACAGTTGGAATTAAGAAGGAAGGAGAAAAGATCTGGGTGAGTGTGACAGATACTGGGGCCGGCATTGCTCCAGATGATATACCTCATTTGTTTGAGAGATTTTATAAAGGCAAGACAGCACAACAAGGCACTGGTCTCGGTTTGGCCATTGTAAAGAATATTCTCGACTTACATCATTCAGAATATTTTGTAAATAGTAAATTAGGAGAGGGGACAACCTTCCGTTTTTCTCTGAATATTTGATTACATTTCGCCACATAATTAATTTTTGAAACCATATGTCATTCCCTTCGGATCTGGAAATAGCCCAGAAGTGTGAGATTCGGCACATCAATGTCATTGCCGACAAACTCAAGATTTCAACGGATGATTTGGAACATTACGGAAAGTATAAAGCCAAATTACCTCTTCATTTAATTAATGAAGAGAATATTAAGAAAAATAAGCTCATTCTTGTGAGCGCCATTACGCCTACTCCTGCGGGCGAAGGCAAGACTACCACAAGCATTGGTCTTACTGAAGGTTTAAATAAAATCGGAAAGAAGGCCACAGTAGTTTTACGTGAGCCTTCGCTCGGTCCGGTATTCGGAATCAAAGGCGGCGCTGCTGGCGGCGGATACTCTCAAGTGGTCCCCATGGAAGACATCAATCTTCACTTTACGGGTGACTTCGCTGCAATTGAGAAGGCCAACAATCTTCTCGCTGCTTTGATCGATAACAATCTTCAAAATAAACAATACTCACTTGGTCTCGATCCACGCTCTATTTATTGGAAGCGTGTGATGGACATGAACGACCGCTCTCTTCGTGATATCACAATTGGTCTTGGTGGCACTGGAAACGGTATTCCAAGACAAGATGGTTTCAATATCACCCCTGCGAGTGAAGTGATGGCTATTCTCTGCATGGCCAAAAACATCGAAGATTTAAAAGAAAAACTCGGTAATATTTTCGTTGGTTTCACCTTCGATCGTAAGCCGATTTATGCCCGCGACCTCAAGGCTCAGGGTGCGATGGCTCTATTGCTCAAGGATGCTATCAAGCCAAACTTGGTGCAAACACTAGAAGGCAATCCTGCCATTCTGCATGGTGGTCCTTTTGCAAATATTGCGCAAGGTACCAATACCATTATCGCTACAAAGATGGGCTTGTCGCTTTCTGAATATGTGGTGACGGAAGCTGGTTTCGGCGCAGATTTGGGTGCGGAAAAATTCATGGATATCAAGTGTGGTTATGGCAATCTAAAGCCAGATGCCATCGTGGTGGTAGCCACCATTCGAGCACTTCGCCACCATGGCGGAGCTAAAAAAGAAGAGTACAATACTCCTTCTATGGAGCGCGTCACCAATGGTTTTGCGAATCTTGAAAAACATATTGAGAACTGCCAAAAGTTTGGTTTGTTCCCTGTGGTAGCAATCAATCATTTCCCGACAGATACCGACGAAGAAATTCAATTTGTGATTGACGCTTGCGCTAAAATGGGAGTCAAGGCAGTCGTAAGCAAAGGTTTTGCCCACGGCGGCGAGGGCACAAAAGAACTAGCAACAGCAGTGGTAGCCGAAGTAGAAAGCGGCCGCAATGCATTCAAGCCTCTCTATGATTGGTCGATTCCAGTAAAAGATAAAATCGAAAAAATTGCGAAGGAAATCTACGGAGCTGATGCCGTTCAGTATACCAAAGAAGCTGAGGGAAATCTGCGTACCATCGAACGCCTAGGCCTCGCAGGACTCCCCGTTTGTATGGCGAAAACGCAAAAGTCATTTAGCGACGACGAATCTAAAATCGGCAGACCACGCAATTTTATCATCACCGTTCGGGAATTCGAATATGCTGTAGGGGCTGGATTTATCATTCCTATTTTAGGTGAAATGATGCGTATGCCAGGTCTGCCGCCAATCCCCGCATCAGAACACATGGATATTGATGCCAATGGCGTGGTGAGTGGACTGTCATGACGAAGACACGCGTTTATAACGGAATTTTATCCAAAAATGGATTGACTAAGCAAGTGCAAGACAATCTTGCCATCGAACATCCGCTTTCAGTGTCTATCAATGGAGAAGCTTTTACATTGACAATGCAAACCCCGGGTAATGAGTTGGAACTCATCCGGGGTTTACTTTTTTCTGAAGGGGTTTATAAGAAAAAATCAGGGGAATTCAATTACAATATAATTGAAAAATCTCCAGAGAATTTCGTTTCTAAAGTAGATCTTCAAATTTCTCCTGAAGATTTAGATCAATCCCTCGTAAATAAGCGAAATTTATTATCGGTAGCGAGTTGTGGTATTTGTGGTAAGACAGAATTAAATTTCCCCCAAGGGTCATTGGAGGAGTCGCAATTAGATGATGAATTAATTAAATTCAGTGAAATGTTTGATGCAATGCGTTTGCATCAGTCTGCCTTCGAAATATCAGGTGGTTCCCATGCCGCAGCAATCTTTAATAGACATTTCCAATTGATAACAGTGATGGAGGATATTGGCCGTCACAATGCAGTGGATAAATGCATTGGATCGCTCCTAAACAAAGGTCGCCTTTCGGATGCGCGTTATTTGCTCGTGAGCGGGCGAGTGAGTTACGAAATCATCACAAAGTGTTTTGCTGCGGGCATTCCAGTGCTTGCTGCCGTGAGCGCGCCAAGTTCGCTATCTGTGGATTTTGCTAAAGAACTGGGTATTCGGCTTTATGGCTTTTGTCGCGAAGGTCGCGTCACGAGATATGCTTAAGGATTACAAATGTTGCAATACATGGCCTCTTCGTATTTCTTTCCATTGGGATACTTTTCTTCATGCGTGAAGTCGCATTTTTTACAACCATAGGTATAGCTTAAAAGAGAAGCCGTGGCCGTGCCGCAGAGCTCACAGGGCAGACCAGAATTGGCATTGATGATTCCATAACCTGGTGCAT
>JBILSZ010000065.1:0-15479 GCA_044371755.1 Flavobacteriales bacterium
TAGATGATTGCGGAAATGAGAGTATGGTTTCTCGCACTGCATTCGTATATGACAACGTTGCTCCATTCTTCAACGCTTCAGTTGAAAACGTAATTGTTGCTTGTGCTTCTGAAATCCCAGCTCTAGAAGAATTGACTGCTGGTGACGAGTGCGGAGATGCTTCTGTAGAAAGAACTTCTACAGTTCAGTCTTCTGACGACTGCGGTAACCAAGTGATTTTGGTTTCTTACATCGCTGAAGATGAGTGTGGAAATATTGCTACTACTTCTTACACAATCACTGTTGCTGATGGTGAAGCTCCTGTATTGTCTATCGAGCCTGCTGACCTCGTGTTGGCTTGCGAAGATGCAATTCCTGCTGCTCCATCAGTAGAAGCTACTGACAACTGCACAGAAAACATTGAAGTAATCTACACTCAGACTTATGTTGGTGACATGCCAGCAGAAGGTTCTATCGCTGATTGCAACTTGTTGACTCCTGCTTTGCCAGCTGGCAACCCATGTAACTACCCAACAGCTTGGGCTATGGCTCTCTTCAACATGCCATCTGCTCACCGCTACTATGTAGTTCAGAGTGGTGATTTCGTTGAGTATCCAAACGGAACTGTTGTAGTAACAGCTGTTCTTGAGAATGCTTTCAACGAGAATGCTGGTTTCAACGTTAACGTAACGTTCTCTGGTAAGAAGGATTGGGCTGAGTGGTCTTCACAGTCATTCCCAACTAGCTTCAAGGCTGATTGTGGTGCATCTGATGAAAACTACCAAGAGTGGTTCTACTTCTTGTTGCAAAATGGTGAAGGTGCTGAATTGGTTGGATGGGGTGACTATGCAGGTTCTGCTTTGAACTTGACTCACGCTCCTTCAAACAACTACTTCGGATTCCAATTGGGTGATGGTGCAAACAACTACAACAATGCTGATAACGCATTCGGTGGTTGGTTTACTTATAGCGGTACATTCGTATTGCCAAACCAAACTTCAATCTCTACAGTGAGCGGTGCTGGTGACTTTGCATTCGAATTGGATTGCTGCCCAGACTACTCAGTCGTACGTTGTTGGACTGCATTTGATTGTTCTGGTAACGAAGTTTCTCACTGTCAGACTATCACATTTGCTGGTAGCACAAACAATGATGACGAAGTTGCTCCAGTAACACCATCTGAAGAAGTGGCTGCACTTGAAGTTGCTCCAGCAGTAGTAGTATTCCCTAACCCAGCTACAGACATGACTAACTTCGTGTTTACAGCTTCTGAAAATGGAAAGGCTACTATCGAAATCTTTGACCTCGCAGGTGCTCGTGTTGGTATGATCTACGCTTCTGAAGTGGTAGAAGGTACAGAATACAAGACATCTTACGAGACTTCAAACATGGCAACTGGTGTTTACATGTATCGCCTCACAAACGGTGGAAAAGTTGAAATGGGTCGTTTGATCATCAACAAATAAACCGTAGAAAGATATCTTTCGAATTTTGAAAACCCTCCCCGGCATCGCCGGGGAGGGTTTTTGCTTTTTGAACACTTCATAGCTCTGGTTGGTTAATTCAACATTAAATTCAACCAACCATAACAATTCAGGCCGCATCTCATAATTGACGTTGCTACATTTGCTTCCATTATGCTCTCACGCTTTGTCCTTTTTCTAGGCACATTCTCAATAATTCTATTGCTCATAGACCTGTACGGGTTTATGGGAATTCGCCAATTAACGGCGAACATGGAAGTTTCTACAAGAAAAATCTACCGCTGGTTGTGGTGGATTCCAACCATTATCACTTTTATTTTATACATTTTCCTAATAATAAAAATCCAGGACATTCGGGAAACTAGATCGTATGGATTTATGAGTTTTGTGCAAGCGCTGACTTTCGTGTTTGTTATTCCCAAATTGATCTTTGTGGTTTTTCACTTCCTTAACGATCTTGGATGGTTAGGACAATGGACGGCCGCAAAAGTCAAAGAAAGCATTACTTCTGAGCCTTACGAGCGCATCAATCGTTTGCAATTCTTTAATCAGCTTGGCCTTGCAGCAGGTGTGCTGATGATGGGAGCCATCACTTATGGCGTGACAAGAGGGAAATATGCATTTAGAATTTTAAGTGAGAAGATAAATTTTCCAAACCTTCCGAAAGAGTTTGATGGAATTCGAATCGTTCAAATAAGCGATGCACATTTAGGCAGCTTTCCAGAGGGAAGTGAGGAAGAAATACAAGAGGCTATTGATATGATCAACGACCTCAAACCTGATTACATCTTCTTCACTGGGGATATGGTAAATAATTATGCCTATGAAGCAGAACCGTGGATCGGCCACTTTAACGCATTAAAAGCGAATAAAGGAAAATTTTCTATCTTAGGCAATCACGACTACGGGGACTATGGATTTGATAAGAACAACCCAGAAGATGCAATAAAGAAAGCAGAGCACTTTGAGAGGCTTGTCGCAATTCATCAGGAAATGGGTTTTAGGCTATTAAGAAATGAAAACGTTCGTTTAGAAAGTAACGGCGCCGCAATTAGGTTGTTGGGAATGGAAAATTGGGGAAAGGGTTTTCAGCAGTACGGTGATTTTTCAAAAACGATGGACGGAGCAATAGAAGAGGAGTTTAAAATTCTTTTGTCGCATGATCCGACTCATTGGGAAGAACAAGTGATGGGAAAAGCAAGAGTCGACTTGACACTATCAGGCCACACCCATGGAATGCAGTTTGGCGTAGAATCACCCAAACTTGGAATCAAATTTTCACCAGCTAGTTTGAGATATAAGCGCTGGGGAGGGCTTTATTCAGAAGGAAATCAACATCTTTATATCAATCGTGGTTTCGGATTTTTAGGATTCCCAGGCCGTGTTGGAATGCCTCCCGAAATTACCTGTATTGATATCTATTCTGCCTAACATGCGGTGATATTTTTATCTTCGCAGCCCAAAATCCATTTTCATGTCAGACGATAAGAAGATCATATTCTCTATGGTGGGAGTGAATAAGTACACTCCTCAAGGGAAACATATTATCAAAGATATTTATCTCAGTTTTTATTACGGTGCCAAAATTGGTATCCTCGGTATGAACGGCGCTGGTAAATCAACGGTGATGAAAATAATCGCTGGCCTAGACCAAACCTTTCAAGGGGATGTCGTGTGGAGCCCCGGTTACAGCGTAGGCTATCTGCCTCAAGAACCGCAATTGGATGATAGCAAAACGGTTCGCGAAATTGTGGAAGAAGGTGTGAAACCTATCACAGATGCGCTCAAAGAATACGAAGAGATCAACGCATCATTTATGGATGAAGAGATCTTAAACGATCCGGAGAAAATGCAAAAACTCATGGATCGCCAAGCAGAAGTACAAGATCGTATCGAATCTCTAGGTGGATGGGACTTGGATACGAAGCTCAATATCGCAATGGATGCTTTGCGCTGCCCTCCCGAAGACTCCAAAATTCAAATGCTTTCTGGTGGAGAAAGAAGACGTGTAGCACTCTGCAGACTCCTGCTTCAACAACCCGATGTATTGTTGCTAGACGAACCTACCAACCACTTGGATGCGGAAAGCGTACTATGGCTCGAACAACACTTACAACAATATCAAGGTACTGTTTTAGCAGTAACCCACGACCGTTATTTCCTTGACAATGTTGCTGGATGGATTCTCGAATTGGATAGAGGAGAGGGTATTCCTTATCAAGGAAATTACTCCTCTTGGCTAGAACAAAAATCAAAGCGTTTGGCTCAAGAAGAAAAACAAGAGTCGAAGCGCAGAAAAATATTGGAAAGAGAGCTGGAATGGGTGAGAATGAATCCAAAGGGAAGACATGCAAAGAACAAAGCGCGTCTTCAAAATTATGACAGAATGATGGCGGAAGGAGAGCGTGAGAAAGAAGCGAAACTTGAAATTCCGATTCCAAACGGTCCTCGTCTTGGTAGTGAAGTCATTGAATTCAATAATGTTTCGAAAGGTTTTGAAGATAGAATTCTCATTGAAAATTTAAACTTCAAATTGCCGCCTGCCGGTATTGTTGGCGTGATCGGTCCAAATGGTGCTGGTAAGACGACACTATTTAGAATGATCATGAACGAAGAAACGCCTGATGCTGGTTCTATTAAAATTGGAGAAACAGTAGTGATCGGCTATGTGGACCAGCGCCACAAAGATGTGGATGCTGAAAAGACAGTCTACGAAGTTATTTCAGGCGGTAATGAAGTCATCGAGATTGGCGGTCAGTCCATCAATTCTCGAGCATATTGTTCTAAGTTTAATTTTGCAGGGGCAGACCAACAAAAGAAAGTAGGTGTGCTTTCAGGGGGTGAAAGAAACCGTTTGCACCTCGCGATGACATTAAAAACTGAAGCAAACGTATTATTACTGGATGAGCCTACCAACGATATTGACGTAAACACACTTCGAGCATTGGAAGAAGGTGTTGAAAGCTTCGCAGGCTGCGCCGTAGTAATCTCTCACGACCGCTGGTTTTTAGATAGAATCTGTACTCATATACTTGCCTTTGAAGGCGACTCGCAGGTGTACTTCTTTGAAGGAACATTTAGCGAGTACGAGGAAAATAAAATCAAACGATTGGGCAATGTCAACCCTCATCGCATCAAGTACAAAAAACTGGTTCGATAAGATCTATTGATATTCAAAAAATAAAAAACTCTTACTCGTTCCATCACCGCCATGGATTTGTTGGTTGACCAACAGTCCACGGTGGTCGTGGATGTAATGGGGGTATTCTCTCCGGAGTGAATAGTAGCGGAGTATTCTTCTGATTCTTGAGAATGATAGGCTCCATCTTGGTGGTGGTAGCGAATACACTTAATCAAACGACCAGAACTGTCGTAAAAACACCAATAATTTCATAGACGACAACAGGGTTACTGATCGTTAAATCGCTTATTGATTATTTCATTTCGATAGTCGAATATGCTTTGTAATCTTTTTTCGACATAAACGGAATTAGCAATGCCCCCGATAAATCCAAATGGAAGTCCATAGTGTACTCGATCGGTCATCTCAATTCCATCTGCCTTTTGCTCAAACTTGTGAAGGTGATGCCAAAATGAATATGGACCAAAACGCTGTTCGTCCACAAAATATTCATTGTCTTTGCACTGTGTGATTTCAGTCGTCCAGCGTAAAGGAATGTTTAATAATGGACGCACTTTATAATTGATGATCATTCCGGGAAACATCTTTTTCCCTTTGATATCCGTGAGTATCTCAAAGCTCATATCAGGAGGAGTGATTTCATTCAGGTTGTAAGGAGATGAAAAGAAATCCCAAACAGTAGCCATGTCGGCTTTGAGCAATATTTTTTTCTCTAAACAATAAATTTT
This sequence comes from Flavobacteriales bacterium, assembly GCA_044371755.1. Taxonomy (GTDB): domain Bacteria; phylum Bacteroidota; class Bacteroidia; order Flavobacteriales_D; family Sanyastnellaceae; genus JAIXWP01. The sequence goes on from JBILSZ010000065.1 coordinate 5,334, forward strand.
CATGCTAGCATAACAACTCAACCCTCCATTTTGTTGGGCTTGCGTCGTTTTCTATATGCATAATAATGAAGTACTGTTTCTACAGCGACTTCCATAGCTTTATTGATGGGATAAAATTGAGCTAATGATGGATCGATCGAAGAAAGGCGCGTGTAGAATTCACTCATAATAGGAATTCGCTTTCCATTTTTTATATTATCGATCGCTTGCTGATATTCTTTTTCTTGGTGAGTTTTAATAAGCTTACACGTTACTATTTCTGGTTTTCCTTCCTTATCTCGTCGAGCAGTAAATCCAAAAAGTCTGCAAATCAATCCACGATAGGGATACTCATTGCAAAGACCACCAAAGTTGGTCACATAAGGGCGAAAAACATGGCAAGTGGAGGAGGTGTTGTTTTGTAATTCTTCCAAAAAAGACTCTGCCTTGCCGTCATCATATAGTTTCAAGGCCAAGGGTAAAAACTCCAATGGTGTGGCTTCAATATCTGGCTTTTTGCAGCATTCGCCGCAACCCGAAAGACAGTGCATACCACTTTCCAACTGCACCTTTGATATCTCACGGTCGAGCTTTGTATACACTCGTTGAACTGCTCTGACCTTTCCGGTTAACGTTTTCATGGATGTGTGACGGCAATTTTTGCCGTAGTAGTGACGATTGAATCTTGAATTAAATAGATGAAATAGATTCCTTGTGCAAAATGTTCACTAGGGATTAAAATTTGTTCATTTTGACCGGTATTCACTAATATAAACTGTGTCATAACACTACCAGAGGCATTGTAAACACGATACTCGAGTGAAGAGCCTGGCTTACTGTCAACCGTAAAACTAATGTTTTCATTGAATACATTTCCATTTGGAAAATGAAGATTTAGTTGAGTGCGTGAGCTCTCCTGCACGCTCAAAGTAAGCGGTGTTGACAACTCACAGACCACCGGAATATGATCGCTCATGTAATAAATCGAGCGAATGACATCGGCGGGCACCTCATTGTCTGGAATACAGGAAGTGATACTTTGATTGTAACACTCGCCATTATTCCCAAGAGATTTGTAAGAGTCATTCACATAGACGAGATTGCCAAATAATTGTGTGAGGGGAGGAGAGAAGAGTATGAAATCGAAGCGGTCGTCTACACCACCACCAGCACCGTCGCCAGCATATTGGCTCGAACGCGTACTTTGGGTAAGTATTTCTTTGTGAGGAAAAGATGATCCCGACCAATTGCCAAGCTCTGAAAGTGGGTCGACCATATTAATGCCCCCACTTGACCCAGTCAACTCAATGTAAGCTGGTTCTATATTGTTATAAATGTTGAAGTCCCCCGCAATAATTATCAGGTCATCACTTTCAAGGTTGTTATTGATGTAATTTTTAAATTGTTGAGCCATTTGAAGACGCAGTTGAGCATTTTCTCCCCCAGTACTACTTTTTAAATGCGTTACAAATACATGCAAGAATGTAGTGTCAGCTCCCTCAGATAGGTTTTCAGTTTTTAGCCATAATTTATAATAGTTGATATCTCTAACTTCTGTTAGAATAAAACTGTCTTCGGCAAGACCAAAAATTTCTGAGTTATAAATAATAGATTGCTGCAAAGGGAAATCAGAGAACGGATTGCTTTGCTGCGGAATGTATGGGGCCGCTTCAAAGCTCGCATAGCCGACTTCATTCATCATGTTTTTAGTGTCAATTAACCCCTGTTCCGTTTTCAGTTCTTGAAGCATCAGCAAATCAGGCTTGTAATAGTCAATGATATTACTCAAAGTATCGACCCTCCCTGCGATATTACCGGTGGGATAGTTGAGCACGTTGTAGCACATCAGTTTGATCGTTGTTTGCCCAAATGAGGAGCAGGCGACAATGGTGGCAAGAAAGAACAATAGTTCTTTCGCATAATGCAGGTTAATCTTGTTCAAGTGTTATTTATTTTTTATAACGCGGGTGGAAAGATAGTATCTCTTCCTTTAAACGATGCTTGTCGAGGTGAGTGTAAATTTCAGTAGTGGTGATACTGGCGTGTCCGAGCATTTCTTGCACAGCCCGCAAATCAGCCCCCGCTTCTACCAAATGTGTTGCAAAGGAATGCCGAAAGGTGTGAGGACTCACTTGTTTCTTAATGCCCAATTTTTCGACTAAAGTTTTAATAATATTGAATACGGACATACGCGAAAATTTTCCTCCACGTAGATTTAAAAATAAAATATCCTCTGCATTGGGCTGAATGGGAAGATGCACTCTCGTGTGAGAAATATAATGTTCAATCCAAGTTATAGCAGATTGTCCGATAGGTACGAGTCGTTCTTTGTTTCCCTTCCCGATGATGCGCACGAAGCCTTCTTTCAAATAAAGTTGGCTTAGTTTTAATTCTACCAACTCACTCACTCGTAAGCCACAACTATATAAAACTTCAAGTATAGCTCTATCTCGATGCCCTTCCTTTTTGCTTAGATCAATGGCATTGATCATGCCATCAATCTCTTCAATAGACAACACATCAGGCAGCTTGCGGCCAATTCGGGGAGCTTCAATAAGTTCGGTGGGATCATTAGTAATCCATTGTTCGAGCATTAGAAAACTATAAAATGCTTTGATGCCCGACAACACACGCGCTTGTGAAGTAGCACTTAATCCTATTTCGTTTAATGCCTTTAAAAAGAGTCGAATATCAGCAGCAGAGATTTTTGAAGGATGAGAAATACCATTCGTTGCCTCTGCCCATTGAGAGAGTTTTTCGACATCACGTTCGTAGGCATCGATACTATTTTTCGAAAGAGACTTTTCTAATCTCAAATAAGATTTGAATCCTTTTAGTTGCGACTGCCATGCACCCATGATGCAAAGGTGCGAAAAATGGTTTCACACAATTCACATTTCACTGTTTGCAAATACATTATTTATTCACCGAACGTTCATTCGATTGGTAGATTTTTGACATGGTAGAATTACACGCACAACCTGCTATTGACCATGCTTAAAGCCTCGATCGTACTCATCAACTTCATAGGCCTATTTTTTCTTCATCTGTTTACAGTGAATGAAATAGGAGTTCAAAACCTCGCTCCCGATTCAATGAAGCCCGGAGAAAAGACCTTGGTCGAAGTGACCATTTACAAAAGCCAGATACAAGGTTTTGGGAAAATGGAAATTCTCTTTCCTGAAGGATTTATAGCTTCACCAGCGGAAACTAAAGGAGCCTCGTTTACTTTTTCAGAAAGAAAAGCAAGATTCGTTTGGATGACTTTACCGACTGAAGAAACTTTCACCATTTCATATTACTTAGAAGCACCAGCCGCATTTGACGGTCGATATGAAGTGAAAGGAACGTTCTCATATATAAAAGAAAATGAACGTATGGATTTTGTAATCCCTACAAAATCAGTAATGGTGAAACCAGATGCTGCATTGGCTACCAATACAGAAACGAACGCAACTAATAGTAATGAATCAACGACACCTGTAGCCACAGCAACTAACAATACTAGTAATATATCCAATGATTTTCGTGTGGAGAGATCTATAACGAAAATTACAGACACTGAATACCGAGTGAACATTCGGGTTCTTAATAGTAACATCAAAGGATTTGCTAAAATCATCGAGGGTGGTCCAAATCTTTCAAAAACAGAAAAGATCCAAGATGCTGGTGCAACAGTGACTGCAGATAAGAATAACATCAAATTTGTTTGGTTTGAAATTCCTATCTCTCCAGTAATTGAAATCGCCTACAAATTGACATTGTTGAGCCCATCAGCTCAAACCCCTGAGATCAACGGTAAAATAGCCTTTGTAGAGAATAACAATCCAAAGGAAATTGTAATCGTAAACGCTTCAGGCAATGCGGCGACTGCAAATACTGAACAGCTAGCCACAAATAGCACAAACACTTCTTCTGAGAACAAAACTTCGGTCAATACAACGACTACTAATTCCACAGATAAGACTTCCGTTAATAAAGAAGAAAACACGTCAACGGCCGCAAATGAAGTAAAATCTGAGACAAAACAAGTAACTCAAGAAGAGAAGAAAGGGGTGAAATCTACGTCAAAACCAGTAGAAACTGCGGAAAATAAAACATCAAGCAATAATGTAGGCACAGTAAAAGAATCTTCGAAAACCAATACTGGTAAGGTTTCTAGAACACCTGATGCAGAAAATGGAGTGTCGTTTAAAATACAGATTTTGGCTGCACATCGCGTTGTTAATAAAACTTATTTCAAGCAGCGCCACGGCTTCTCAGAAGATTTTAATATTGAAAACCATGAAGGATGGGTGAAATATACCACCGGAAAGTTTGGAGAATACAAAAAGGCCAGAGATGAGAGAGAAAGATTAAAGAGTGATTATAACACCTTGCCTGGACCATTTGTGACTGCTTACAACAATGGTGATAGAATTACAGTGCAAGAAGCATTGTTGATCTCAAAGCAACAATGGTATCAATAAGATCATAAAGACCTACTACAGGTGGAGTGCAACGGTGCTCACGTAGTAATTTTGGTTAATTAATATAGAATTTGTTTAGGTAATTTAGTCTGAAAAGTCCCGGATAACGATTCGGGACTTTTCTATTATTGACCTGATATTCAATAATTAAGATGGTTTTATTATTTTTGCTTTTTTCTTGTAGGAATCAGTAGGAAGTCGTATATTTGCCGCCCGTTAGAAAAAGATATTACAATGAAACAAGGAATTCACCCAGAAAATTACAGACTAGTGGTCTTCAAAGATATGTCTAATGAATATGCATTCATTGGCAAGTCAACAGCTGAAAGCAAGGATACCATCAAGTGGGAAGATGGAAACGAATACCCATTGATCAAAATGGAGATTTCACACACTTCACACCCTTTCTTCACTGGTAAGGTGACGTTGGTGGATACTGCAGGTCGTATCGACAAATTCAAAAATCGTTACGCTAAGTTTGAGAAGAAATAATCGACTTTCGATATCAAAGAAAAGGGCTTTCGAAAGAAAGCCCTTTTTTTATTCCAATAGTATTGCGGTTACAAAGACATTGTTGACACGATCTCTAATCCATACCCAATCAAACCTGTGCGCTTAGTAGGTGTATTGGTGAGCAAGGTCATCTTTGAAACTCCAAGGTCTCTCAATATCTGAGCGCCAATCCCATAATCACGCGCATCCATAGCTGGCGCATCATGGCGATTACCTTGCGCCTGCATTTCCTTTATCTCAGTTAACTCATCAATGATACTGTGATTTTTTTGCAAGTGATTCATATAAACAATCACTCCTTTTCCGTGGTCTTCAATCAGCTGCATGGCCTTGTGCAACATATCTTCTTTACCAAATTCCAGCGAGCCGAAAACGTCCCCAATAAAATTGCAACTGTGAACTCGCACTGGTATTTCCTCATCTTCTTCCCACTCTCCTTTTACAAATGCCAAGTGCTCTTTATCCTCTATCAACTGACGGAAAGCATAAAGCTGGAAAGTTCCATATCGCGTAGAGAATGGGATACTTTCCACGCGCTTCACTAGTGTTTCTTTCGAAAGACGATAGCTGATTAAATCTTTTATACTAATAATTTTTAATTGAAACTTCTCGGCAATCTCCATCAGTTGAGGCAAACGTGCCATGGTACCGTCGTCGTTCATGATTTCGACCAAAACACCTGCTGGTTCGAAACCCGCTAGTCTTGCCAAGTCAACAGTGGCTTCAGTATGACCTGTGCGGCGCAAAACGCCACCATTTTTAGCAATCAATGGAAAGATATGTCCAGGTCTTCCAAGGTCGGAGGGCTTTGTCTGAGGATCAATCAAGGCATTCACAGTCTTGGATCTATCATGAGCGGAGATACCCGTGGTACAACCATGTCCCAATAAATCAACGGATATGGTAAACGCTGTCTTGTTGGGATCAGTGTTGCGCGAAACCATCAAGTCCAATTCCAACTCCTCACAGCGCTCTTCGGTGAGCGCCGCGCAGATAAGGCCGCGCCCGTGCTTGCTCATGAAGTTGATGACCTCTGGAGTCACATTTCTAGCTGCAGTAATAAAGTCGCCTTCATTTTCGCGATCTTCATCATCGACTACAATCACCACATTACCATTGCGAATATCTTCAATTGCCTCATGAATGGCGTCCAATTTTTCTTTCACCGTCGTTTGTGTCATAATGCAAAGGTATTGGGTTAAGTTTGCACTCCCAAATGTTGTTTTATTTCTATTCCCTATGAATATCCATCAAATACTCTCAGCAGGCTTGACAAATGCAGTGGATCATTTGTTCTCAGCGCAAGTAGAACCTTCTCAAATTCAGCTTCAAAAAACACGTAAAGAGTTTGAAGGAGATTTAACTGTTGTCATTTTCCCTTTGGTAAAAATCTCTAAAATGGGACCTGAGCAGACCGGAAATGCGATTGGCGAATATATGGTTCAACACCTACCTGAGGTGACGCAATTCAACGTGGTAAAGGGATTTTTAAATCTAAGTATATCCAAAGAATTTTGGCTAGGTTTATTTGAAACGATTTCGACGACAGAAAATTTTGGCTATCAAGCGCCAGATACTAAATCGCGCGTGCTCGTGGAATACGCTTCTCCCAACACGAATAAACCGCTGCACTTGGGACACCTTAGGAATATCTTTTTGGGATACTCTGTGGCCAAAATTTTAAAAGCGAATGGTCATTCGGTTTCGAAAGTTCAGATTATAAATGACAGAGGAATTCACATTTGTAAAAGCATGTATGCGTGGAAACTTTTGGGTAATGGAGAAACGCCACATTCAACGGGGCTCAAAGGTGATAAGCTCGTGGGCAAATATTATGTGGAGTTTGACAAGCTTTATAAAAAGCAACAGGCGGAAATGGTAGCGGGAGGCGCCACAGCCGATGAAGCAGCACAAAACGCCCCAGCAATGAAAGAAGCCCAAGAACTTTTGCGCAAATGGGAAGCGAAAGATCAAGAAGTGTGGGACCTTTGGAATATGATGAACGGGTGGGTGTATGCTGGTTTTGACACTACATACCAAACCATGGGAGTTGATTTTGACAAGAATTATTATGAAAGTGAAACATACCTTCTCGGACGTGATGAGGTGATCAATGGGCTTCAAAAAGGTATTTTCTTTCAAAAAGAAGACGGCAGTATTTGGGTGGATCTCACCGATGAAGGACTCGATCAAAAAGCATTGTTGCGAAAGGATGGAACAGCGATGTACATCACCCAGGATATTGGAACGGCCATTTTGAGATTTAGAGATTTTCAAGATGCAGCGTATCAAATCTACACCGTAGGAAATGAGCAAGAATATCACTTCAAAGTGCTCTTCAAAATTTTGAAAAAACTCGGATTCGACCAGGGAGATAAGTGTTATCACCTTAGCTATGGCATGGTAGAACTACCAGAGGGAAAAATGAAAAGTCGTGAAGGAACAGTGGTAGACGCCGATGATATCATGGAAGAGATGCGCGCCGAAGCAGAAAGTGTAGCAAAGGAACAAGGAAAATTGGAGGGACTTGAGGAAAGTGAAAAAGCAGACGTTTATCGAGCAATCGGTATGTCGGCTTTGAAGTACTTTTTGCTAAAAGTAGATCCAATAAAAAATATGACGTTCAATCCCAAAGAGAGCATAGATTTCAATGGAAACACAGGGCCATTTATCTTGTACACCTATGTGAGGACAAATGCCATTAAAACGAAGTTCGAGGCGTTAGGTGAAGATTATAAATCATACCACCTCGAGCCAAGTCTCATTTCTCCCATAGAGCAGGAAATTATTAAAAAGATGAACGATTTTCCATCGGTTTTACAAGAGGCTGGTGAAAAATACAATCCAAGCTTAATTGCAAATTATTGCTACGAACTTGTGCGCGAATTCAATTCATTCTACCATGATTTTCCAATTTTGAGAGAAGAAAATAGTGAATTGAAAAAGTTCAGAGTTGCCTTAACTGTTAAAGTCGGTGAAATAATCAAGAATAGCATGGATTTAATGGGGATATCGGTAGTTAGAAAGATGTGATTCTCAATGTTCTAGTGGTGCGTGTTGAAAAAGAAGTGCATAAACGAACAAAATTCCCATGTCTAATTGTTATTTAGAAACAATTTAGATAAGATATTTGCACCAATGAAACGCATCATCATCGCCGATAGCAACTTGCTTATCCGATCAGGATTAAACGCTGTATTGCGTCAATACGATGATTTTCAATTGTTGGGCGAAGCTGTCAGCGAAGACCAATTGATAGAGATGGTAAAGTCATTTGAAGCGGATGTTGTGTTGATTGATTTTGCTGCTAAAGAGTTTAGCATTGACGTTTTCTCTAAAGTTTTAAGAATAAATCCCAAGGTTCGATTTGTTGCTATTACTGGCGAGCAGACGGGCATCACCATCGTTAATGCGTTGAGAGCAGGAGTGACTTCTTATATTAAAAAAGATTGCGATATTCACGAAATTGTCGAAAGCATTCGTGAGACAGCTACTGGCGGACGATTCTTTTGCGGACAAATATTAGAGACCATTCGCCGAGAAGCGATTGATGTGAACGACTTAGATATTGTTGAATTATCTTGTGAGCCAGTCGTAATAAGCGAAAGAGAACTAGAGGTTATCAAATTGATAGCAGAAGGTTACACTAATAATGAGATCGCCGAAAGACTCTTTTTGTCTCCACACACAGTGAACACACATCGCAAGAATATCATGCAGAAACTGGGTGTAAATAATACCGCTGCAATAGTTATGTACGCTGTAAAAGCTCAATTAGTTAGTCCTAATAAGTTCCTTTTCAGTCCTGTAAATGGTTAATGATAAATTTCAGGGATTTTAACCTTCATCGAAACATTTGAAACCCTACATTTGTAAAGGCAGTTGAAACAATCTTGTAATTCAAATGCTATTAAAGGATAATCAATCAAACCACATGCTTAATGATAGCAACAACCAACAAGATTGAAGTCCAAAAGGTAGAGAAGAGCAGAATCAATGAAGTGAACTGGTCGGATCTTGGTTTTGGTAAAATTTTCGCAGACCACATGTGTGTCGTTGAATATGCAGACGGTCAGTGGGGGAGACCCATCATCAAACCTTATGGCAAATTAGAATTCAGTCCAGCTATTAGCTCGCTTCACTATGGCCAAGCTATATTCGAAGGATTGAAAGCTTACAAAAACAATGATGGCGAGGTCTTTATTTTTAGACCTGAAAAAAATGCCGCTCGTTTTAATAAAAGCGCACATCGCTTGTGCATGCCCGAGTTACCTGAAGATATTTTCATGGAATGCCTTTCACAATTGACTGCACTAGATAGTCAATGGGTGCCTACCGGCGAAGGGGAATCGCTTTATATCCGTCCGCACATGTTTGCTACGGATGAATATGTGGGTGTGCGTCCAAGTGGTAGTTATTTGTTTGTCATTTTTTCTTGTCCTGTCGGAAAGTACTACACAGGAGAAATAAAAGTGAAAATAGAGCCTGCTTTTACACGTGCAGCCAAGGGAGGCACTGGTCATGCAAAAGCCGCTGGAAACTATGCCGCAGCATTATATCCTGCGAAGCTTGCTCAAGATTCAGGCTATAATCAAATGCTATGGACCGATGCTGAGACGCATGAATATTTCGAAGAAAGTGGCACTATGAATGTGATCTTCAAAAAGGGAAATACACTTTTCACTCCGGCATTGTCAGATAGCATTCTAGATGGAGTCACACGCGATAGCGTATTGCAAGTAGCGCGTGATTGGGGATACACAGTGGAGGAAAGAAAAGTGTCTGTTGCAGAAGTGATGGAGGCAATTTCGAAAGGTGAATTAGATGAGGCCTTCGGAGCAGGCACTGCCGCCACGATCGCACCAATTCGTGTGATTCATTACCAAGGAAATGATTACACACTAAGACCCTACGAAGAATGGGAATTCGCTCCAAAAGTTTCGACTTTCTTGGATTCTCTAAAGAGAGGAAATGAAAAAGACATCCACAACTGGAATAAAAGAATTGTGTAGGATTATTCTACACGATCAAATTTAAACAACTGGGCGGGCTTGTGAAGCACGCCTTTTTGTTTTTCATTCAATGCTTTGACGCGATCATTTTTTAGAATGTTCTTTCTGAAATTGCGCTTGTCTAGTTTTTTATCCAAAATAATTTCATGCAAACGCTGAAGTTGGGAAAGGGT
>JBILSZ010000162.1:0-4630 GCA_044371755.1 Flavobacteriales bacterium
TCCCTATACCCTATACCCTATCCCATCGCCCATCGCCCATCGCCTATCGCCCTACCCAAACATCTCCTTCACCTTCTGGAAAAAGCTCTTGTCTTTGCCGCTGGGGCTGGGTTGGAAATTGGGGGCGCCGCGGAGCTTTTCTAAGATTTTCTTCTCCTCGTCAGACACGCGCGTCGGTGTCCATACATTGATGTTTACCAACAAATCTCCCGTGCCGTAGCCATTCACTTCTGGCAATCCTTTGCCCTTCAATCGCAATATCTTTCCGCTCTGTGTGCCTGCATCTAATTTGATTTGCGCTTTGCCTTTCACCAAAGGTATTTCTGCATTCGCACCCAACGCTGCATCCGCAAAATTCACGTAGAGATCGTAATATAAATTCACGCCATCGCGCTTCAACGATGGATGTTCTTCTTCTTCTATTTGTACTAATAAATCACCAGGCACTCCGCCAAACGGTCCTGCGTTGCCTTTGCCTGCTACGTTCAAGGTCATGCCATCGCCTACACCCGCTGGTATCTTGATTTCTATGAGTTCCTCTTGTCGCTTTTGTCCGTGTTCGTCGCTGTCTTTTGGCTTATTCTTGATGGTCTTGCCCGTACCGTGACAAGTCGGACAGGTGCTGGTCGTTTGCATCTGTCCAAGGATAGTGTTTTGGACACGTCGCACTTGGCCTGCGCCTCGGCACGTACCGCAGGTATCATAACTGACACCATCGGCATTCACCAACTTGAATACTTTTATTTTTTTCGTAGTACCAACAGCGATCTCCTCAAGATTCAACTTCACTTTAATGCGTAGATTCGAGCCTTTCACTCGACGTCCTTGACTCGAACCGCCGCCAAAACCACCACCGAAGCCGCCGCCAAATGCGCTACCGAAGATATCTCCAAACTGTGAGAAGATATCGTCCATATTCATATTGCCGCCGCCATATCCGCCGCCACCGCCCATGCCAGCATGACCAAACTGATCATATCGCTGTTTTTTCTCAGGACTGCTCAAAACATCGTACGCTTCTGCGGCTTCCTTAAATTTCTCCTCTGCCTCTTTATTGCCCGGGTTTTTGTCGGGGTGAAATTTCAAAGCCAACATGCGGTAAGCCTTTTTTATCTCAGCCTCCGAAGCACTTCTGGATACACCCAGTACGTCGTAGTAATCTCTTTTTGCCATGTGTCAGCGGTCTATTGACCAATTACAACTTTTGAAAATCTTAATACTTTTTCGTGGAGCAAATAGCCCTTCTCTACCTCATCCACCACCTTGCCCTTCAAATCCTCACTTGGAGCGGGAATGCTCGTAATCGCTTCGTGATAATCGGTGTCAAAAGGTTTGCCCGTAGCGTCGATAGGTTTTAATCCTTTCGACTCTAACTTTTTATACATTTTACTATGAATGAGCGTGAACCCTTCCTTGATCACCGCCACATCTTCCAATGTTTCATTTGCTTTGATCGCACGATCGAAATCATCGATCACGGGAAGCATTTCTTTAAGGATATCACCGGCAGCAGTGCTGATGAGTTCGATGCGCTCCTTAGCATTGCGCTTTCTGAAATTATCAAATTCCGCAAATAGGCGCATGTATTTATCCTTCCACTCTGCCAATTCGCGCTTGGCCTTGGTGAGTTCGTCCTCTTCAATCGTTGTCTCTGTTGCGTTCTCTGCTTGAGCCGCCTCTGAATGACCAGCCGCTGTATCTTCTGTATTCTCTGCAGCAGCTTCGGTAGCTGGCTTATCCTGTTCTTCTAATTCCTCACTTTTCATAACTCTTGTAATTAATCCGCCCGCGGTCGTCAAGTATTTTGCCAAGGCGTCTTTGATGGTCATATTGTCAGAAGCAAAAAAAACCGCCTCCCGAAGGAGGCGGCAAATCTACTGAATCTGGAAAGGTCTTAAAGACTTTTTACGTATTCATCTATCTTCGTGTGCAATTCTAAACCGCGAAGGTTTTTCGCTACAATTACACCTTTTTCATCAATCAAAAAGCTCATCGGGATGCTACGTACGCCGTAGATTGCGGCAGCTCCATTGTTCCAACCCTTCAAATCCCCCACATGATTTTTCCAAACAAGTCCATCCTTTGCGATTGCTGCTTTCCAAGCCTCAGCTGTGTTGTCGAGTGACACTGAAAAAATGTCAAATCCCTTGGCAGACTTGAATTTTGCTTTGCTATATTTTTGGTAAGCACTCACCACATTTGGGTTTTCGCGGCGGCAAGGACCACACCATGATGCCCAAAAGTCAATTAAAACGAGCTTGCCCTTAAGACCGCTCAGTTTTAACATTTTGCCGTCTACACCGGCCATTTCAATCTCAGGGGCTACGTCACCAATGTTAGTGCCCACTGCAAGACCTCTAGTCTTTACAACAGCCTTATTAGCCGCTACAGGCGCGTCTGAAGGTGTAAAACTCACGACAGCCAGGGCCGTAACACACATCATCGCTGCAATCAATACTTTTTTCATGTTTTTTTATTTGGGGTTAAAAGTACAATTTTTATTCGAGTCGCGGCAAGCCAAATACTTTGCCAAAACATGATTCCAAATTATCCCACTCTATTTGCACATTAATTCACGTGCTTTTTGCTTTCATCTGACTCGCTCTGTTTAGCCTCACCCCAACCCCTCTCCTAAACATGATTCCAAACTATCCTACTCTATTTGCAAATTAATTCACGTGCTTTTTGCTTTCATCTGACTCGCTCTGTTTAGCCTCACCCCAACCCCTCTCCAAAACATGATTCCAAATTATCCCACTCTCTTAATATCCGCTCCCAAAGCTTGAAGTCTGGCTTCAATGTCTTGGTAGCCTCGGTCTATCTGTTCGATGTTGTAAATGGTGCTCTTTCCTTTTGCACCCAATGCTGCAATCAAAAGACTCACACCAGCACGAATATCAGGCGAGGTCATCGTCACCCCTTTCAGACTAGCTTGTCTGTCGAGGCCAATCACCGTCGCTCTGTGCGGATCGCACAAGATGATCTGCGCACCCATGTCGATGAGCTTGTCCACGAAAAACAAGCGGCTCTCAAACATTTTCTGGTGAATCAGTACACTACCTCTTGCCTGCGTGGCTGTGACCAAAGCTATCGAAATCAAATCGGGGGTAAACCCAGGCCACGGAGCATCACTGATAGTCATGATCGATCCGTCTATAAAAGTATCTATTTCATAATGATCGTGTGATGGAATGAATATGTCATCTCCACGGCGGTCCACTGTAATGCCCATTCTACGGAAAACCTCTGGAATAATTCCCAAATGCTCATAGCCAACATTCTTGATAGTGATTTCACCACCTGTCATTGCCGCCATTCCAATAAAACTTCCGATTTCGATCATGTCGGGCAAACAGCGATGCGTGCAGCCACCCAATTTCGATACACCTTCGATGCGCAAGAGATTAGAACCAACGCCCGTGATCTTACCGCCCATGCGATTGATCATTTCACACAATTGTTGCAAGTATGGTTCGCAAGCTGCATTGTAGATAGTCGTCACACCTTCTGCCATGCATGCGGCCATCACGATGTTCGCAGTACCTGTCACCGAGGCTTCATCAAGCAGCATGTATGTGCCCTTAAGGTTGGATGCTTCTACGCTATAAAAGCTATCGCCAGCATCATAGTGAAACTTAGCACCCAATGATTGAAATCCCAAGAAGTGGGTGTCCAAACGACGGCGACCAATTTTATCTCCACCTGGCTTTGGAATGTATCCACGGCCGTAGCGCGCCAGAAGCGGCCCTACCACCATGATGGAGCCACGCAAAGCAGCAGCCTTCTTTTTATAATCAGCAGTTTTCAAAAACTCCAAATCCACTGCATCCGCTTGAAAGGTGTAATGACCTTTGCCCAACTTCTCCACCTTCACACCCATATCCTTCAAAAGGTCAATCAACTTCAACACATCGATGATTTCGGGAATATTGCTCATATCCACTTTCTCGGCCGTGAGCAATACAGCACAAATCACTTGCAGCGCCTCATTCTTGGCGCCTTGTGGGATCACTTCTCCCTTCAATTTATTTCCACCTACAATTTCAAATGCAGACATATCCTAATTTTTCCTCAAAAGAAATGGATTCAGTCGCGCGAACAAGCACAACAAAATGGAAATTGCTGACAATGCAACGAGGAAAAGATCAATAAATCTTGATGCGCTTATCGGTGCGGTAGCGATAAATGAGACAAAACTCTGGACCTCCTGTAAATCCTGTAATATCCGAGATTCCGGGAAGCATGATATCGTAAGTGACACCAATTTCAACTTTTCGTTCCCATTCAAAACCGACCATGGGAATGATCATTCCCGTATTGCGCAGACCACAACCAGCGTAAATCGCTGACGAATTGTTTTCTTTTGTGTAACGTGAATCGCTTCCAAAACGGTATTCACCGCGACCGAAGACCACCAGTTCCATAGCGCTGCGCTGACGCTGAAACAGAACGTCTAATCTTCCAGTAAAACGCTCAAAGTCTTTTTCAGCAAAACCAATAAATGAATGGCGAAGACCAAGACGATCGGTTCCATTTTGTAAAGACGTTTGTTCTTGTCCTAGATGTTTAAAGCCATATCCAGCCCCCCAGCGCATGCGCTTCACATAATAATCCGCCCGGTAAAAAAGAC
>JBILSZ010000163.1:0-4622 GCA_044371755.1 Flavobacteriales bacterium
TGCATCCTCGGACACAGCGAAAGAAGACAGTATTTTCATGAGACGGATGCCATCATTGCTACCAAAGTAGATGCATGTTTGAGAAATAAAGTACAGCCTATTTTCTGTTGTGGTGAGGTATTGGAAGAACGCAAGGCGGGGAAGCACTTTGAAACGGTGAAATCGCAAGTTGAGAATGCGTTGTTTCATTTGACGAATGAAGAATTTGGAAAAGTAGTGATTGCTTACGAGCCTGTATGGGCTATTGGAACAGGCATTACAGCGAGCAATGACGAAGCGCAAGAGATGCATGCATTCATACGATCTACTGTTGAAGGAAAGTATGGAAAAGAGATTGCTGACGCAGTGATTATCCTTTATGGAGGTTCTGTGAATGCCAGCAATAGTGCGGACTTATTTGCATGTCCTGATGTGGATGGCGGATTGGTGGGAGGAGCTTCTCTGAAGGCCAATGATTTTATGACCATCATCAAATCTGCGGGGCAAGCATGAATTATTTAGAAGTAGAATTTACACTGCGCCCGCTCTTGCCGGCACGTGAAGTGTTGGTGGCTGAGCTTGCAGACCGTGGCTTTGATAGTTTTGATGAAACAGACGAAGGCGTCAAAGCATACATTCCTGTGGATTCATGGAACGATGAGACGCTCGAGGATTTGATGACTGAAGGAATCGAAGAACAAGAGATCTCATGGACCATCAAAGTCATTGAGGCCACCAACTGGAATGCAGAGTGGGAGAAAAATTTCGAACCCATCATAGTGGATGGTCGTTGTCTCATTCGCGCGCCTTTTCACGAAGAAGGCGAGGCGTTTGACTATGTGATTACCATCGAACCTAAAATGTCGTTTGGGACAGGGCATCATAGCACCACGCATTTGATGATCAGTGAAATGCTTCAAACAAATTTTGAAGGTCAGACCGTGTTGGATATGGGGAGTGGCACTGGCGTTTTGGCGATTCTCGCCGAGAAGTTGGGAGCCACGGATATTGATGCGATAGACATAGACGAATGGGCATTTGAAAATGCTGAGGAGAATAAAACGAGAAACGGTGCTTCGCGCATTACTTGTTATCAGAGCGGTGCAGAGTTACTGGGCAAAAAAATTTACGATACCATTTTGGCCAACATCAATCGCAATATTCTCCTTCGCGACATGCATGCCTATGCCGCAGTGTTGAAGTCGGGAGGAATGATTTTGTTCAGTGGTTTTTACAGTCAAGACATTCCCTATCTTTTAGAAGAAGGCGCCAAACATGGACTGACAGAAGTCGGCAGAAGAGAGTTGAATGAGTGGAATTTGCTTTCGATGAAGAAGGCAGGGAGCTGAATTCGGAAGGACTAATTCGGAAGGACTAATTCGGAAGGACTAATTCGCAAAGATCAATTCGCAATTCATAATTCGGAAAGACTAATTCGGAAAGACTAATTCGCAATTCCAATTTCCAATTTCCAATCTCCAAATTCCAAATTCCAAATTCCCGTTCTTGTTCTCGTTCCAAAAAAAAGCCGCTTTCGAGAAAGCGGCTTTTTTTTATGCATTAAGCTAATTTTTTTCTATTCGCACTGTAAGAAACTATAAATCTCTACAGTGGGCGTGGAAGGGGAGTAACCCGGTTTTACCACGTAATACCTCAATTCTCGGAAAGTCTGGGTGGCAGGGACAATCGTTCCGAAGAATTCTTCAGGAAGAATTGTCAATCGGAATTCCCCTGGTTTGCCCGGTACAGGTTTCATCTTCAATGCTGGTGTAGTGGTCACTTGAGCAAGCGGTACGTAAGGGAAAATATTGAATGCTGTATTACCACGCACGATGAGGTACAGATAACATTCATCGGCACCTAAATTTTGAAGATTAGGATCTAATTCAATATTGTTGTTATATGTGATGCTGATGAAGTCTTCAGACTTGCCTAGCTCAGGGAATACGCAGTATTTATCATCACAAAGTTTTGGGATGATAGTGATTACTAAGTCTTCGGTTTTTGCTTCTAAAGGAATGTCTGGGTAAGCATTACCATCTTTCAATTTTGCGAGGCATGATATACCGCGGCCGAACAGATCAGGACCAGAAACACCGTAGAATTCGGTAGGGATCATTTCAAATTTGAAAAGGAGACCACTCACGTGTGTCATTTTGCGGCCATCTGAGCTTGCGTTCCATTGGCCGTTGCCTCCATTGTCTGCTGGCTGCCATGTCCAAAGATATACATCATCTATTGCTTCTGGATAGGCAATCAAACGGTCCTTGAGGCCTGTGTACGTTGTTTGTGAAACGTCAACATAAATGGTAAGGGGTTCATCAGCACCAGTAGGCGAGGGCAGCACGTATGCCGCCTGACCAAACAATGACTGCGCTGCGAGGATAGCTGTGAAAATACTAAGTATCTTTTTCATTGTAGGTGATTATTGACGAGTAAATTGGAATTTGTAGATAACAGTATTGGTGCGGTTGCCAGATTCATCTTCGCAGAAACGGGGAATTTCAATAGAGAATGTATTGTCAAATTCTCTAACCATTGCTCCGAGAGGGAGTTCTAATGTTTCGGCATCACTTGTAAGTATCAAAGTGCTTGGAGCTGTATCGTTGTCAAAAGCCCAAGTACCAGCGGTTCCAAAAAAGTTGCGGCCTGCACCCGGCGTCACCGAATAGGTGCGACCTTCTTGATTGAAAACGATGGTAAGCACTTCTTGACCATCTACAACATAAAATTCGGTGAGATCTCTTTCTTCTTGCACTGGATTATTGAGGTCAATCTGTGAAAACTGACTCACCTTCCACGTGCCCGACATGCCTGCTACTTTGTTGGATGGATCTCCTAATTCGCCCTTGAGTTCAGGCTTACAAGATGTTGCTGCGATTGTAATCAGAAGCAACAGTGAAAATATTTTATTATTCATCTTCATTTTTTTTGCGTTATAAAATTAACAACCTCCTTCTGGATTTCCAACAAAATCAGCACCAGTAAATTCGCTGTTGGGGAATTGGATTGCCATACCTGGACAATTCCAAGGAGCGCCTCTAACAACAATGTTTTCACCGCTTGCACCAATTCTCTTTATTTGGTCGATGCGGTATCCTTCGCTGATGGTTTCCTTTCTAAACTCTTCGCGGGCCGCTGTGATAATTTGTTGGACAGTAGCACCAGTTGGCATATCGTTGAACCCAACTCCGAAAGCTCTATCGCGAATGGTATTGATGTCTTCTATCGCGACGCTAAGGTCGCCATTAACCATTGCAATCGCTTCCGCACGTATCAAATGCAAGTGCGTAAGGCGAATAATCGGAATAGAGAAGAAGAAGGACTCCGCAGCATTCGATCCAAATTTCTTAGTTTGAACCTGTCCGTCTGCCTCATTGATCCAAGCGTTAATTCTACCATCTTGGGGACTGAGATTAAAGAAATTATTCAATTCTAAACTGTAAGTCAACTGAGCACCGGAGGCACCTGGCCAATAGTTGTTTCTAAAGCCTTCGTTGCGTGCGTCAATAATAGCATCGCCGACGAATGAATTAATTTCAAATACTGATTCGGGATTTGGAGTCATGTATCCATCGGCTGTAAAAGCTTGAAACGCGTCCAAAGAGGTTTGCAATGAAAAGCGACCGCTATTGATCACTTCATTTGCAAAGGTTATGGCTCCGTTGTAATCCATTTTCTGAAATAGAACTTGCGCCATAAGACCAGCTGCAGAAAGTCTATTTGCGTAACCAGGATTTGAACTGGGTAAATTGTCGAATGCAAATTGAATGTCTTCAATAATGAATTCATAGCTTTCTTTAACGCTCGATCTTGGCTTTGGGAATGGCCCAGCTTCATCTCGAATGACAATACCAAGGTGGGAATTGTCGGGAGTAGAACCCCAAGGCTGAGCCCAAAGCTTTAATACCCAATAATGACAAAGAGCTCTGATGAAGCGCGCTTCGGCTTGAATGCGAGTGCTCTCTTCAGATGATAAGTTTTCTACAAGTTCCACATTACGGATCAATTCATTACTTCTATAAATCGCTCTATACAAGTCGGCATACACCGCATTCGTGGTGGAATTGAAAAATGTTACTTCTCTTTCATATACAGAAGTTAGATCTAGGTTGTTGAGTGGTCGCGCAAGATTATCGCTGAGCAACTCAGCCATATTCTGTACGTTACCGTCATAAACATTTCCTAATACGTCGTAGCAAGAATTTAATAATCTCTGTAAATCTTCAGGAGTATTGATAGCATCTTCTGCGAGAATGGCGCCTTCTGGACCAATGTCCAACCATTTCTTGCAACCGGTGAAACCAGTTCCTATTGCTAAGGCGAGTATAAATATTTTAATCTTTTTCATGGTTTCAAATCTTAGAAGTTAGCATTGATAGAGAAGTTGAAACTGCGTTCCTGAGGAGGTGTCAAATAAGTCACGTTTGGACTTAAGTTTCTGTCTTGAGGATTTTCAAAGTCACGAACCAACTCTGGATCGAGGCCAGGGAAATTGGTAAATGTGAATACGTTGGTAGCGTTAGCACCAATTCTCAAGTTTTGAAGTTTGCTTTCTTTTTTCAATTTGAAAGTATATCCAATCGCGATATTTCTAATTCTCAAGAAATCTGCATCGTAAACGAACAAGCTTGTATTCCACC
>JBILSZ010000164.1:0-4578 GCA_044371755.1 Flavobacteriales bacterium
TCGGATTGGGCTTCTACTCAGCCTTTATGGTAGCCTCGAAGGTAGAAATTCAAACCCTTTCTCATAAAAAAGATGCTGAAGCCGTGCATTGGGTTTGCGATGGTACCACAAGTTTCACAATGGACAAAGGACTTCGCACCACACCTGGAACAGAAATCATTCTTCATATATCCGAGGATTCTACTGAGTTTTTAGAAAATGAACGTCTCGAAGGTATTCTAATCAAATATTGCAAGTTTATGCCTGTGTCCATCCAATACGGCACTCGCACGAAATGGGAACAAGATCCCAGCGGAGAATTAGATGATAAGGGCAATCCAAAGCGCATTCAAGTAGAAGAGGAAAACATCATCAATAACACTTCACCCGCTTGGATGAAAAAACCTGTAGATCTCAATGATGAAGATTATTCTAGCTTCTATCACGAGCTCTACCCAATGACTTTTGATGAGCCTTTGTTCAATATCCATGTCAACGTTGACTATCCCTTCAATCTTACGGGTATACTCTATTTCCCGAAGTTGAAAAACAACTTTGAAATTCAAAAAAACAAGGTTCAGCTCTACAGCAATCAAGTCTTCATTACTGATGAAGTAAAAAATATTCTTCCTGAATTCCTAACACTGCTTCATGGCGTGGTGGATTCTCCGGATATCCCGCTAAACGTGAGCCGCAGCTATCTTCAGGAAGATGCAAACGTCAAGAAAATTTCAGCGCATATCACTAAGAAAGTGGCTGACAAACTTTCTTCGATGTTTAATAATGATCGTCCTGATTTTGAAGCAAAGTGGGACGACATCAGCACCTTTATTCAATACGGAATCCTGACAGACGATAAATTTGCAGAGAAAGCCAGTGCATTTACAGTCTATAAAAACACGAAGGGTGAATATCGTAGCCTCGCTGAATTGAAAGAGAAAATTGAGGTCACTCAAAAAGATAAAGACAACAATATCATTGTTCTCTATGCACAAAATCAAGAAGAACAACATTCTTTTATCAGCAACGCGGAGAATGCTGGCTATGAGGTTTTGGTAATGGAAGGTCCACTTACAAGCCACTTCATTTCACACATAGAGAGTAAAAATCAAGACATACGCTTCAAACGAGTGGATGCAGACGTTCTCGATAAGTTAATTCAGAAAAGTGATAGCTTACCGATTAAACTAACAGAAGATGAGAAGAACACACTTCGCCCAATTCTCGAAGATGTTGTTGATTCTAAAAAATACATCATCGAATTTGAAGGTTTGAGTTCTGATGAACCTCCATTTGTGGTGACTCAGAATGAATTCATGCGTCGAATGAAAGAACAGAGTGCCATGGGTGGCGCAGGTTTCTACGGTTCACTTCCTGAGTCTTACAACCTAGTAGTAAATGGGAATCATCCATTTTTTGAAAAGTTGATTCAAGATAAAGAATCGAATAAAGAACAATTGAAGCAAGCGATTGACTTGGCTTTGCTCGCAAAGGGATTATTGAAAGGTGAAGATCTGACCAATTTTATCCAGCGATCATTCAAGAGCATTTAAGGTTTATTGAACATTGCCCAAGATGAACTTAATTTCATTGTAAGTAATTGTTCTTTGATAAATCGCATCTGACAAACGGATAGCAGCGTTTTCGTAATCAGTTTGAATCTGATACAAAGCGGTGATGTCCGTTTGTCCTTTTCTAAGGCGTTCCATTTCAATATCTACAAGTTCTTTGCTCCAAGCGATTGTTTCTTTTTCTATTTTTAAAATGGACTCAATCTGAGCGAGGCTTGCTTTATTACCTTCCAGCAACGCAGCCGTTCGAATGCGCTCTGCCGAAACAAGCGCTTCGCTTTGCTTTACTAGCACCTCTCCCCTTTTGATGTTTCGGTTGATGCTTCCCGCATTAAACAAAGGCATATTGATGGTGATGCCCGCTTGCGGACCATATGTTCGGTTCAGTAAACTGAATCCTGCTGTGTTGTCTACTCTGTTAAAATTATAGGCTCCATTGAGCGCCACGGTAGGAAAACGTCCAGCTTTGGCTTGTTTCAACTCCAGATTTCGAACTTGCTGTTGAATGAGCAAAAGTTTGATATTCGCATTGGTCTCCACACCTCCGATAAGGATATTTTCGAACTCAAGCGTGGCTTCTGCATTTTTTGAAGGCCACCACATCATAGAGCGCTCCACGCCTATTAGTGCATTGAGAGTTCCAAGCGTTTTTGAATAATTTGATTTATAATTTAAATTAGAAACCACCAACTGGTTTAGGCTTACTCCACTTCTCATGAAATTTGATTTTGCTACCAAACCAGCTTCCCATCGCATCTTTTCTATTTGTTTTCTTTCTTCAGCAATCGTGATGAGTTGACTCGAGAATTCGATGAGTGTTTCAAGCCTTTGCAATTCAGCGTATGCATTAGCAACCTGTCTAGAAATATCGAGCATTCGTAATTGAAGATTTATTTTGGCCTGTTCATCCAACGCCTCCAATCTTCGTTTGGAGTGAAACATACGCAAGCCGTCAAAAACAACCCAATCCAATTGAACGAAAGCTCCAAATTGATTGCCACCTGCATTAGGCGAGGTAATTTCTTGACCATTTGCAAAGCGCTGCAAGAGATCATTGGTCGAGTACGTGTCAAATACGCCAGCGCTCACTGTCGGAAGCATTCCTGCCTCACCTTTTGCATTATTAATACCTGCAATCTGCGCATCACCAGAAGCTACGATCACATCAAAATTATGCATCAGCGCTTGCTTCAACACATCCTGCAAAGGAATGGTGTCTTGCCCATAAGAAAGAGAGCAGAGTAATGCTAAGCAGCTTACAAGGATAGATTTATTTATCATTTTCCCTAGCTTTTTTTGATGTGACATAAGTGTAAACAGCTGGTATTACCAAAAGCGTTAGAATCAATGAAAACAATAAGCCTCCAACCACCACAATACCAAGTGGTACGCGACTTTGAGAACCCGCACCCAAAGCCAATGCTATCGGAAGGGCTCCTAAAATCGTAGCCAAGCTTGTCATTAAAATCGGACGAAGACGCGCTGCAGAGGCCTCAAACACGGCATCACGAATGGCTAGTCCATCTTTCCGTTTTTGCTTCGCGAATTCCACTATCAATATTCCATTTTTTGTCACAAGCCCTATCAACATAATCATACCGATTTCAGAAAAAATATTGAGAGTAGAATCGAATAGCCATAAGCTCAAAAGCGCACCAGCTAGAGCTAGCGGCACAGTAAACAGAATGATAAGCGGATCTCTAAAGCTTTCAAATTGTGCTGCAAGGATGAGATAAATAAGCAACAGTGCTAGTAAAAATGCGAAAGAAGTATTACTTCCACTCTCTTTAAAATCGCGCGAAGGACCGCTCAACTCGGTGGCAAATGACTCATCGAGCAGTTCATCAGCGATGCGCTGCATCGCTTGGATTCCCTCTCCCAACGTCTTACCAGGTGCCAAGGAGGCCGAAACAGTTGCCGATTTATATCGATTAAAATGAAAAATTGTCGGAGGATTGCTCGTCTCCAACACATCCACTAAATTATTTAACTGAATTAATTTTCCCGAAGCATTGCGCACATAAAGATTCGTCAAATCATCGGGCGTGTCTCTAAAATCGCGGTCCAATTGACCAATCACCTGATATTGTTTTCCTTCTTTGGTAAAATAGCCAAAGCGAGTTCCACTGAATGCCAGCTGCAGTGTGCTGCTTATATCCGCAACGCTAACTCCTAGCTCCGCTGCTTTCAAGCGATTGATGTTAACTTGAATCTCTGGTTTATTGAATTTTAGATTCGCATCCACATTTCCAAACGTAGGGTCCTTTCTGGCCGCATCCAAAAACTGGGGTAAAACACTTTCAAGCCTTTTAAAATCTAAATTTTGAATCACATACTGCACGGGCAGTTGACTACCAGCACTAAGCGATGTCGTGATGGTCTGTTCTTGGTTTGGAAACACGCGTGCTTCGGGCATTCGCTTAAAAATACGCACCAATCGATCATAGATTTCTTGCTGTGTCGCCTCACGTTGGTCGGGATCTTTGAGCAGTGTAACAATAAAACCGCTATTCGTTGCGCCTTGTCCTTGAAAGCTAGGAGAAGCGATTCCAAAAATCATTTTCGCCTCAGGCACGCTATCCATCAGTATTTGAGACACATCAGATACAAATTGTGAGGTCACATCATAATCTGTTCCCTCAGGCAGTGTGAATGGCGAGCGAATGAGCGAACGATCTTCAAGCGGCGCGAGTTCAGATTTTATATTGGAAAATAATATTACAATTCCCACCATGCACACTCCAACGATCACAAGGCCAAGCCATCTTTTATTTAAAAAAGAATTTAAAAGCTGGCGATATTTGTCCTCCATGCCTTTGAAAAAAGGTTCCGTGCGCAAATAAAACTTACCATGTTTGGGTGTGCCTCCTTTGGTGAGTTTCAAATTCAGCACCGGTGTGAGTGTGAGCGATACCAGCGCCGAGATCAGCACTGCACCTGCCAGCACAATTCCAAATTCTCTAAATAATCTACCCGTAAAACCTTCGAGAAAAATTACTGGAATAAATACAACTGCAAGCGTGATGGA
>JBILSZ010000066.1:0-15271 GCA_044371755.1 Flavobacteriales bacterium
GTCTCGCTGGCCAGCGAGGCTATACTTCTTTCGGAAAAGAACACGCCAAAGGCAGCAATGCTGGCGACCTTAAAGAATTCTGGCATTTCGGTCAATACGTGTCGGGAGATGATCCTATTAAAAATGAATATCCTGAAAACGTAGACGTAGCTGAATTACCTGCATTCAATGCTGTAGGAAAATCGGCTTATAAAAGTCTTGAGGAAACTGGCAAACACATGCTCCGCGCCATCGCTATCTATTTAGGCCTTGACGAAATCTATTTCGATTCAAAGATTCATCACGGCAATAGCATCCTTCGCCCTATCCACTACCCGCCCATCACCAGCGAACCTCAAAGTGCAGTGAGAGCGGGCCAACATGAAGACATCAATCTCATTACTTTATTGATAGGTGCAAGCGCCGACGGTTTGGAAGTACTTAATAAACAAGGCGAATGGGTGGCAGTTACTGCATTACCAGATCATATTGTAGTAAATGTGGGCGACATGCTGCAACGTCATACCAATGGCAAGTTGAAAAGCACCACTCACCGCGTGGTGAATCCGCCGAGAGAAAAGTGGTCGCAACCAAGATATTCCATTCCATTCTTCTTGCACCCAAGAAGTGAAATGAAATTGGATTGCCTACCAAGTTGCATTCCTGTGGGTGAGTCAGCTCATTGGCCACCAATCACCGCGGGTGAATTCCTCGATGAGCGTTTGGCTGAGATTGGACTAAAGAAATGAAAGTAAGAATTACGGCGAATGAACTCCGCTTCAGGATTTCTGAACACGAAGCCATAGCATTACAAAATGGAAAAACCGTGGAAGTATCCACGGTTTTTTCACCTATAGACATTTTCAAAATCGAACTCATATTGTGGCTACCGAACGTTTGTTCGGTTGCTACCGATCATAAAGCCATTCGAGTTAGCATGCCAAAATCTGCATTCAGCAATGATTCAAAAGAGATCATTCAATACACTGGAATCGTGGACAATGGCTCTGAAACGGCGCTTCATGTTTTGGTTGAAGTCGACCTTCCTCATAAACATTAATCCATGCTCACAGACAATCACGGGAGAATCGTGGACTACGCGCGCATCGCCATTACCGATCGATGCAATCTGCGCTGCACCTACTGCATGCCCGCTGATGGATTGGATTGGCTCAAGAAATCAAATATTCTCAGTTACGAAGAATTATTTCAAACCATTGAAATTCTTGCTGAACTCGGGTTCAAAAAAATTCGCTTTACTGGAGGAGAGCCTTTTGCGAGAAAAGATTTTCATTCTTTTTTAAAAAAAGTGTGTGTCAGCAAATTGATTCCCGAAGTACATCTCACCACCAATGGCATACTCGCCGCGCCTTACATCCATGAATTGGCAAATTGGAAATTAGCAGGCGTCAATTTTAGTTTGGATAGTTTGGATGAAAAGCGTTTTTATGAAATCACAAGGCAAAATCAACTTAACGAAACGCTCGCTGCACTTCATTCATTTATTAATAGTGGAATAAAAACGAAGATCAACGCAGTCGTGATGGCCGATAAAAACATCGAGGATATCATTCATCTTTGTGAACTCGCATTTAAAAACGACATCGAAGTGCGCTTCATCGAAGAAATGCCATTCAACGGAGGAGCTCGTCAATCGCAGCTTTGGAATGCACCACGCATACTCGAACATATTGAAAGTGTTTTTGGTAAACTCACTCCTGCAAATCAAGAAGCGAATGCAACAGCATCTCGCTATACGCTTGCGGGAAGCAAAGGAAGCATTGGCATCATTGCCGCATTCTCCCGTACCTTCTGTGGTACTTGCAATCGCTTGCGATTCACGCCTTCTGGTGAAATCAAAACATGTCTTTATGAAAAGAGCAGCACCAGTTGGCGCGACGTGTTGCGGTCTGACGCTGATAAAGATGAACTCAAACAATTTCTTGCAAACGTTGTCAGCAAGCGCTTTGTAAACGGTTTTGAAGCGGAAAAACAGCGATCGAATATTCAAGAGTCCATGGCTACAATCGGAGGATAATCCATGATACCTGTCAGCGAAGCCAAACATATCATTCTCGAGCACGCCCGAAGTTTTGGTGCAACACGCGTTGACTTCAAAGAGGCTTTGGGTAAAATTCTCGCAGAAGATTTATTGGCAGATCAAGACTTTCCGCCATTCAACCGTGTGATGATGGATGGAATAGCGATACGTTTTCGAGATTTAGAAACTCACAAGACATTCAATAAAATAGGCATCGTGGGTGCGGGTGAAACGTGTTCTGTAATACCGAACGCAGGTGATTGTATTGAAATCATGACGGGAGCAAAACTTCCTGAAAGCTTTGATACCGTAGTACCTTATGAGGATATTGATTTTATTGAAAATCATTTTTCTATAAAAAAAAATCCTTCAAAAGCTGGACAAAACATCCATACAAAAGGACTTGACGCCCGCAAAGGCGATGTGCTCGTGCCGAAAGGCCGCATTATCAATGAGAGCATCATTGGCGTGATGGCCTCTATTGGAAAGACAAACGTTAAAGTACTTAAGTCGCCGCGAATCTTGATTCTTTCCGTTGGAAATGAATTGATCGAAATCGATCAAACGCCCAATGAAGTGGAGATTCGAAAATCCAATGTTTACGCCCTCCAAAGCCTTTGTATTGCAATGGGCATTCAAGCTGAAATGATGCACTTACCCGATGACAGAAATGTGATTCATCAAGCCTTTCAAGATATAAAGCACTACGATGTGCTTTTGCTTTCTGGAGGTGTGTCAAAAGGATTGTTTGACTTTGTGCCATCCGAACTCGAAGCTGCAGGTTTTAACAAGACATTTCATAAAGTAGAACAAAAACCCGGCAAGCCCTTTTGGTTCGGCACGAAAGAGCATCAAGTAGTATTTGCCTTCCCAGGAAATCCAGTATCGACCTTGGTCTGTGCGAAGTATTACTTCGTAGCGTGGCTTCGGAAATCGTTGGGTTTAGAACAAAATTCATCCTTTGTAAAACTCTCGGTTGACTTCGAAAAAAAAGGAAGTCTTACGAACTTCCTTGGGGTTAAAATTAAAAATGAAAATAGCGTTTTAATGGCGCATCCCGCTCCTGGCAATGGAAGTGGCGACTTCGCTTCGCTTGTGCACATCGACGGTTGGGTCGTTTTGCCTGCCGGACAAAATCATTTTGAGGCTGGCTGTTTATTAGAATTCGTGCCCTGCTAGTGATTAGCGGCGACGCTGTGGCGGAGATCCTCCGCCTCCTTCTCCCCTTCTATCGCGCATTTCTTCTAGCAATCGACGCTTGAATTCTTCTTCCATTTCAAAAAGACGAGCCGTGCGCTGCGGGCCTACGATAGGCATCACATCTTTAATAAACTTCAATTCCAAATCTGCCTCTTCCTTTTTCTTTCGCGCAATCGTTTCTGCCGATTCGATTACCACTTCTTTGCTAGCAGTTGGTTCCATAGCCTTTTCACTCGACTCTTTCACGCTTTTGCGCAACGCCTTACGCGCCGTTTCGAACTCATTGAAGACAGGCCAAAATTTTTCTGCCTCCGCCACCGTAAGCTCCAGTTCTGTGGTGATGTACTGACGCTTCAATGCCTCCAACTTTTCCTTTCGTTCGCCCGGCTGCGCCATCACTGCGGTGAAAGCAAACAGGGCTGTCATACTCAACATTAACTTTTGTAACATATCTTTTTTATTTTTAAAAATCTTCCAAAGCTCCTGACGCGATGATGGCATCCATCAACTCCTCGTCTGTCAAGGCTTCAAAAGTATCTGTAGTTTGGGATGAAACTTTTTCTTCTTTTGTATTTGATTCTATTTCCAATTCCTCATGCACAATATTCACGATCATCTCTTGGTGTATGGTATCGATGGCAGTGTTGAGATAGTCAATGAACACCTCATCTGAAACCTCTGCGAGTAATTCAGACTCGTCTAAGTCAAGTTGTTGCACCGCGCTTGCAAAATCGACTGATTGCACAATTTCTGTTTTTTGCGAGTACAACCATATTCCCCAACCCGCTATTGCTGCGGCTGCGGCCACAGAAGCCCATTTTAAAAGCGGTAGCACGCGCCCCTTGCTTCTTGTGGTCTTTTTAAGAATAATTTCTTTTTGTGCAGAAAGGTCCAACTTCTCCCCGATGGTTTCCGCCTCGATGCGCGCGCGCAGTTGGCTGAAATAGTCATCCGGTGTTTTGAAAACTTCCTTATTATTTTTTTCTAAAAAATTCATCTACCAAGTATTGGATGTCTTTATAAAATCTTCAATCTTCGTGACTGCGTGATGGAAAGAGGCTTTCAGCGCTCCCACGGAAGTGCCCGTGATTTCAGCGATCTCCTCGTATTTTTTTTCTTCATAATATTTCATTACAAAAACCGCCTTTTGTTTTTCCGGTAGCACCGCCACGGCCGCTTGCAATCGCGCATCGATGTCGTCACCGTCAAACAATTCATCTCTTTGGAGAGCAGTGGGCAAACCTGACTTTACGTCTTCCATTCGCACGCCCGCTATTTTTTTTGCTTTTTCTAAATAAGTAATGCTCTCGTGGTAAGCGATGCGGTAGAGCCACGTGCTCACTTTCGAATCGCCTCTGAACTGGTCCAATCCTTTCCAAGCCTTAATAAACGTATTCTGGCACACATCATCCGCATCATCGTGATCGAGCACCATGCGGCGGATGTAGAAATAAATAGGCTTTTGATATTGATCCAGCATGCGCTCGAAGGCCTTGTCGCGCGCACCTTTTTCGAATAACAATTCTAATATTTCTTTTTCTTCTGCCAAGCGTTGGAATTTGAAACTATGACCTGAGTTGAATGAAAAGGTTTAATCCTTTTTTTTATTCTAAACTTATCTTTGCCCAATGTATAAGAAAATTATCAAACCCATTTTCTTTTCTCTTGATCCGGAGAGAGCGCATTATTTGGCCATGGACGCCCTTCAATTCGTGTCGAAACTTCCCGGAGGCAGGTCGCTAATTCGCAGCATTTGCAAACCAAAAAGTCAAACACCCGTGAACGTATTGGGCATTGAATTCCCCAATGCTGTCGGGCTTGCAGCTGGTTTTGACAAAGACGCGCGTTGGGTGGACTTGTTAGAAGATTTGGGATTTGGTTTTATCGAAATAGGCACCGTCACGCCCTTGGCTCAGCCCGGCAACGACAAGCCACGGCTCTTCAGATTGCCCTTGGACAATGGGCTAATCAATAGAATGGGTTTTAATAACGGAGGTTCTAAAGCCGCCGCCGAGCGCCTTCGTCAGCGAAAGTCTAAGATTATCATTGGAGGCAATATTGGAAAAAACAAAGTAACGCCCAATGAAAATGCCGTTGATGATTACATCATTTGTTTTCACGACCTTTTCGATGTAGTCGATTATTTTGTGGTGAATGTAAGTTCGCCCAACACGCCCGGATTGCGCGAGTTGCAAGACAAAGCACCCTTGTTGGCAATATTGAAAACGCTCCAAGACCTTAACAATCAGAAGCCGAATCCAAAACCTATTTTGTTGAAAATCGCACCAGACCTGACCGACAGCCAATTGGATGATATTGTAGAAATTACAATAAGTTCGGGCATCGCGGGTGTGGTGGCCACGAATACTACTATTTCGAGAGAAGGATTAAAAACCGAACGAACGCTCGTGGAAAGTATCGGAGCCGGCGGATTGAGCGGCGCCCCCGTGCGCAAGCGTAGCACACAGGTGGTGGAGTATTTGCATAAGAAGTCCAACGGAGCCTTCCCCATCATCGGTGTGGGAGGCATCCAAACGCGGGAAGATGTAAAAGAAAAAATAGCCGCCGGCGCCTCCCTCGTCCAAGTGTACTCCGGCTTCATCTACGAAGGCCCCGCGATGGTAAAGAGGCTGCTCTAGCATACTAGTCTACTCTCCCACTAGCCCACTTTATTCATTCTCATTCTGATTCTCATTCTGATTCTGAATACAGAACGAGAACGAGAAATTATCTTATTATCCTATTACCCTATTACCCTATTATCCTATTACCCTATTACCCTATTATCTTATTATCTTATTACCTTATTATCTTATTATCTCATTACCAGCGGATTGTTTTGCTATAGTGAAGTTCTCCAACAAGTCCTTCTCATCGCCTCGTTTCAGCCTCACCCCAACCCCTCTCCAAAGGAGAGGGGCTTCACCGTCGATGAGGACAAACTCACATTTTCTTAAAAGTATTGATGCCTATGCGTCGTGTAGTACAGATGATTCAATTCAACTTTTTTAAATGAAATTTACTGATTGATTTATAAAAAAGAGGAGCTAGCCCCTCTCCTTTGGAGAGGGGTTGGGGAGAGGCCTGCGCCGCAATAAAAGGCTATTTATCCGGATCGAAGAGCACCATCACCAATGTCCTTATTATGAGTATTAGACGACCACGTCAAGCACATTTTAGAATCAGAATCATAATCAGAATGAGAATGAATTGAGAATAGAGAGCCCCAAAGGGGCGCGGCGGGAACGAGAAATCATCTTATTATCCTATTACCCTATTATCTTATTACCCTATTACCCTATTACCCTATTACCCTATTATCTTATTATCTTATTATATACTTCTCCCCCCACCTAGCGTCCAGCCACTGCTTAATCTGCTCCTCTTTGGAATTGTTGGCGGGTTTGTAGAAGACCGTGCCGGATAGGCTTTCGGGTAAAAATTCTTGATAGATAAAATTACCTTGTCCGTTGTGGCTGTATTGATACTCGGCGCCGTATCCCAATTCTTTCATCAATTTCGTTGGAGAATTTCGCAATGCCAACGGCACGGGCACATCGCCTGATTTTTTCACCTCGGCAATGGCGTCGTCAATGGCGACATAGGCTGAATTAGACTTAGGACTCGTGGCCAAATAAATGGTACATTGACTCAATAAAATGCGCGACTCGGGCCAACCGATATTTTCAACGGCGCGAAACGTGGCATCGGCCATCAACAATGCATTGGGATTGGCAAGTCCTACGTCTTCGGCGGCGAGAATGAGCAGGCGTCGGGCGATAAATTTCGGATCCTCTCCCCCTTCTACCATGCGGGCGAGATAATATACCGCCGCTTGCGGATCGCTGCCGCGAATGGACTTGATGAATGCAGAAATAATGTCGTAATGCATCTCTCCGCTCTTGTCGTACATGGCCATGTTGGCGTGTACTATTTTTCCCACATTATCATTGGTGATGCGATCTTCCCCTTCGGGCAGCGAATTCACCACGAGTTCTAATATGTTCAACAACCTACGCGCGTCGCCGCCACTGAGGCGCAACAAAGCTTCATATTCTTCCACGACTACATTTCGTCGCTTCATCAACTCATCCTTTTGCAAGGCTTGATGCACGAGGCCAAGTAAGTCTTCCTTCTCTAAATGCTTCAGCACATAGACTTGACAGCGAGACAGCAATGCCGAGATCACTTCAAACGAGGGATTCTCTGTAGTGGCGCCTACCAATGTTATCAAACCGCGCTCTACCGCGCCAAGCAAGGAGTCTTGTTGACTTTTTGAAAAACGATGAATTTCATCAATAAACAAAATCGCACCCTTCGAAAACATGCCCGCGCCCTTCACTTGATCTATCACTTCTCGCACATCTTTCACGCCTGCATTGATGGCAGACAACTGATAAAAAGGGCGTTTCAACAATTGCGACATGATCAACGCCAATGTCGTTTTGCCCACTCCTGGCGGTCCCCATAAAATCATACTTGGAATGGAGCCGCTTTCAATCACCTTGCGCAACACAGCATCTTTACCTACAAGATGTTTTTGTCCAACATAATCATCAAGATTTTGTGGACGCATGCGTTCGGCGAGTGGTGCGCTGTATTGACTCATTCGATCAAGTCGGGTCTTCGTTGTTTTGTTTTCTCTATCGCTTGTTCCATGCGCCACTCCTCTACTTTTGGTGTATTGCCTGAGAGGAGAATATCGGGCACTTTCCAGCCGTTGTATTCTGCTGGTCGCGTGTAAACGGGCGGTGCGAGGAGATTGTCTTGAAAAGAATCGGTGAGCGCAGAGGTCTCATCATTCATCACTCCCGGAATGAGGCGTACCACGCTATCCACGAGCACTGCGGCTGCGAGTTCGCCACCGCTTAATACATAATCACCGATCGAGATTTCGCGCGTTACATAGTGATCGCGCAAGCGTTGATCGATGCCCTTGTAGTGACCACAAATCATCATCAGATTGCCCTTGAGTGAAAGTGAATTGCAGATTTTTTGATTCAGTCGTTCACCATCTGGAGTGAGGTAAATGATTTCATCATATGCTCTTTCTGATTTCAATTTGTCGATGCAATCTGCGATGGGCTGAATCATCATTACCATGCCTGCGCCGCCGCCAAATTGATAGTCATCGACCTGTTTTTGTTTGTGCGTGCTGTAGTCGCGGATATTGTGAATATGAATTTCACAAATGCCTTTTTGTTGTGCGCGCTCCAGAATGGAGTCTGCAAAAGGCCCGTCTAGCAAGCGCGGCAATATGGTCAGTATGTCTATTCTCATATCGCTCAGTATGGAGGATGTGATGGTTTGTTTTGAAGAATGCCTTCAATTTTTTCCATCACTTCATTTGTCAAAAGATCCGCTGCATCAGCGGCAGCAAGTGTTTCCACGAGTTGGTCGGGCTTACTTGCACCAAGAATAACGGTGCTAACATTTTGATTTTTCAAACACCACGCCACGCCGAGTTTGGGAAGAGAAATGCCTAAGTCTCGCGCCAACTCTTGCAAACGCATCACGCGATTTTCATTTTCTTCGGTGAATGTGCGTTCGGCGAGCCAATTGAGTTCATCGCGCTGAAGGCGAGAATCGGTGGGCTTTTGACCAATATATTTTCCTGTAAGATATCCGCTGGCGAGTGGTGACCAAATGGTGGTACCGAGACCTACTGTTTTGTAGATTTGAGCGTACTCCACCTCCACTTTGCGACGAGTGAGCATATTGTATTGCGGCTGCTCCATCGTAGGGCCGATGAGGTTGTAGCGCTGCGCTATCATGTGCGCTTCCATTATTTCCTGTGCGCTCCACTCGGATGTGCCCCAATAGAGAATCTTGCCCTGCATGATGAGTTGATGCATCGTCCACACCGTCTCTTCCATCGGCGTCTCTTTATCAGGACGGTGGCAGAAGTATAAATCGAGGTAATCGACTTTCAATCGTTTTAGCGCTGCTTCACAAGCTTCTACTAAATGTTTGCGATGAAGTCCGCGCTGGGTGGGCAGTTTGCCACCTGCGCCAAAGAAGGCCTTGCTGCTCACGATGTATGTATCGCGTGCCCAACCTTTTTTCTTCAAAATATCACCCATCACCTCTTCGCTTTTTCCTGCTGCATAGACTTCTGCATTATCAAAGAAGTTGACACCCGCGTCGTAGGCGATATCCATCAATTTTTCACTAATACCATTTTCAATCTGATTGGCAAAGGTGATCCACGAACCGAATGAAAGTTCGCTCACTTGCAATCCGGATTTTCCTAATCTTCTGTACTTCATGTAGCAAAAGAACAAAAGAAATCTTCTTTTCTTTCACAAAAAAATGCATAACTTTCGGACAAACCGCAAAGAGAGATTTCATTGAAAAGGAAGAGTTTTTTTATCGTCATTTCCGTGCTTTTCAGCACCACATTTTCCGTTGGTCAAGACCTCTGTACCGCAGAACCGGCGGGCAAAGCGCTCAAGTATTTTGAGCAAAGTAAAGACACAAAAAAATATGAACAGCCGCAGCGCACAGAGTTTTTAGACAAAGCATTGGAAGAAGATCCCAATTGCATGCCTTGTCTTCAGCGGGCGGGCGAGCTCGAATTTTTGAGAGCAAAGCGATCGGGATCAGATTTTGGTCTTGCAAAAAGGCATTTGGAAAAATTGATTGAGAACTGCGCTGAATATCATTCAGAACCTTATTATTTCTTAGGTGCCATGGCCTATGCCGAGAAACGCTATGATGAAGCAATGGCGTATTTTGAAAAGTTCCAACGTTTTCCCGACAGCGATCCTACGAAGTTTGAAAAAGACTATCAAAAGAAATACGATGAAGTATCTCAGGCGCTGCCTTCTATTAAGAAGTACAAAGAAATCTATGGTGGAAATATAGAGTTCAAACCCCTCAAAGTAGCGGGAGTGTCGAGCACCAGCGATGATTATTTGCCGCTCATATCGCCTGATGGTGAGATCATGTTTTTCACTAGAAAATTCGAGCGACAAGCGAAAGGAGATTTTACTGCAAAAATTGTGGAAGAGTTCACCTGGAGCATGCGCTCTGATATCAATGCCGTATTTGATAATGGCAGTCCTCTTCCTCCGCCATTCAATTTGGGCGATAACATTGGTGGTGCAACGATTTCGATCGATAACAAAGAACTCATCATTGCGAAGAAAAATCCGAAACCAAAATTGCCTGAGAATTTTGATCTTTTCAGTGCGAAATATTCTTTGACTACCGATGAAAAAACGGGAGAGAAAAAATATGTGTGGTCGGAACTTGAAGAGCTCAGCAGCCTTGTGAATAGTGACGGTTGGGAGTCTCAGCCCTCCCTCAGTGGTGACGGGCAGTATTTGTTCTTTGCCGCAGCCAGAGCGGAGTGTGTGAAAGATGCAGAAGGAAATTATACGACTGATATTTTTGTGAGTAAAAGACAAGCGGATGGCAGTTGGGGACAAGCTGTGCCGCTTCCACCGAGCATCAATACCAAGGGCCGCGACAAAGCGCCATACATGCACAGTGACAGTCGCTCGCTCTACTTCTCCAGCGATGGACACACAGGAGTGGGAGGATTGGATATTTACTATTGTAAAATGAACGAGGACGGAAGTTTTTCCGAGCCCATCAACATTGGATATCCGATTAATTCCGAAAAAGATGAATTGGGAATTGTGGTAGCCAGTGATGGTGAGGTTGCCTATTTCGGTGCTCAAAACCTCAACAATCAAAGAGGTTGGGATGTGTATGAATTTAAAATGCCCGAGAAAGCAAAGCCCGAGAAAGTGATGATTTTGAAAGGAGAAGTGAAAACAAAAAGTGGCGAAATTCCCAATAATGCAAACGTAGAAATCAAATACGCGCAGAGCAATGTGGTAGAAAAAGTGAAGGTGAACAATGATGATGGAAAGTATGCTGCTGTTGTAAAAATGACGAAGAAGGAAGACGTACTGGTGGCGGTGACAGGAGATGACGTAGCCTTCAACACCAAAGTAGTGGCGAGAAAAGAAGATACCAAGCCGCCGGTAGTAGCGAAGCTAAACATGAACGCTGATGTGTCTGAAACAGGGAAATCTTTTGTGATCAATGATATTTATTATGCGACTTCACGAGCTGAGATTGACAATAAATCATTGCTGATCTTGGATGAATTCGCCAAATATCTTATTGAGCATCCCAATATTTCTATTGAAATAGCGGGACACACGGATAACGTGGGTAACGATGACGCTAACCTCGCTCTGTCGATGGAGAGAAGCTATGAAGTGATGAAATACCTCGTTTCGAAGGGAGTCGAAGGAAAAAGGCTTACTTCTAAAGGTTATGGAGAAACAAAACCGATGGCAGATAATGCTACTGAGGAAGGCCGTGCTCAAAATAGAAGAACAGAATTCATCATAAAAAAAATGTAAAACAAAGATTCTAAATCAGTTGATTCATAAATTCGCATCCTAATTATTAGAACAAAATGAAAAAATACTTCTTCTTCATCGCAGCATCATTGATGATGGGTGGTTGTGATCATAGCAATCATAATCATGCAGCCACTGAAAATAAAACAGAGGCTAACTTTTACGGAGCACAGTTTGACCCAAGCGGCGCCATTTCTGTGGATAGCATTGCTACCATGCTCAATGGCAAGGATAGCGTGCAAGTGAAGTTCACTGGTGTAATCGAAGAAACATGCAGCAAAAAAGGCTGTTGGATGGATATCAAGCTTGCTAATGGTGAGACCATGATGGTGCGCATGAAAGATTATGGATTTTTCGTTCCCACCAGCGGTGCTGCTGACTTGAAGTGCACTGTAAGTGGCTGGGCATTCCGCGAAGTGACTCCAGTGGAAGATTTGAGGCACTATGCAGAAGATGCTGGTAAATCTGCAGAAGAAATTGCCGCCATCACAGAACCAAAAGAAGGACTTGCATTTATGGCGGATGGCATCATGATTGAAGGTTATAAGCCTAGTGATCACAATCACGAGCATCACGAAGGTGATGGACACGATCATCATGATCACGATGGCCACGATCACCACGAAGGAGACGGACATTCTCACTAAAAATACAAAAGCCCTCGCATGAGGGCTTTTTTTATGAAAAGTGAAAAAACTTATGCATAACTATAAATTAAATGACTCATCTGTTTGGGGTCAAAAACTTCCTCTGCAATCTCTTGTAGATGCTTAGCAGTCATTTCATCCACTTTTTTGAATACATCTTCGAGCGAGTCGATGCGATTGAATAATTGGAGGCTTTTACCCAGGTTAAACATAATCGCAGCGCCGCTATCTTGAGCAAGCGCGATTTGACCAATGATTTGTTTTTTCGCCTCTTTTAATTGACGGTCGGTAAGGGGTTTTTCAACCAAACTATTCAATTCTTTTGAAATCAAAGCTTGACTTTTTGCGAGGTTGTTTTTATCCGTTCCTAGGTAAATCGAAAAAATTCCTGTGTCAGAAAACGGTGCATAAGTGCTGTCGATGTGATAAGCGATGCCGTGTTTTTCACGAATGTTCAAACTAAGTCTGTTATTCATGGCAGGGCCGCCCAAAATATTATTGAGGAGACTCAAACCTGGGCGTTTCTTGTCATTGTAATCATACGTCTTGGTGCCCATCACATAATGCACCTGATGAATGTCCTTTAAGACTGTTTCATTGAAAGGCTTATAATTTTTAAAAGCCTTTCTCTTCAGCTTACCAGAAGGCAATTTGTGTTCACCGAAATATTTTTCTAAAAAATAAGTCAATTTTTGAAGATCGATTTTCCCGGCCGATGCGAAGATCAAGTTGTCCGAAGTGAAGTTGCGTTTGCGAAAAGCGGTGAGATGTGTTCCAGTAAGCTTTTTCACAGATTGTTCTGTTCCCAAAATTGACTTCCCCATGGGATGTTTGCCGAAAAGGCGCTCATCAAAGTCCTCGAAGATCATCTCCGAAGGTGAATCTTTATAGGAGTTAAGTTCGTCAATGATGACTTCTTTTTCTTTATCAATTTCTTTTTTTGGAAAAACCGCGTTGAAAGAAATATCTGCAATCAATTCGATAGCTCTTTCGTAGTCCTCTTTCAGAAAGCTTGCATGAATCCATGTTTCTTCTTTAGCTGTAAAAGCGTTGATCTCCCCGCCTACTGCGTCGAGGCGGCTGAGGATATGGAAGGTCTTTCTTTTTTTAGTGCCTTTAAAAAGGCAGTGTTCCATGAAATGAGCGAGGCCGTGTTCGTCTTCTTGTTCATCGCGACTGCCTGCCGCGATCATGATACCGCAATGAGCAACCTCTCGATCGAGGGGTTGGTGCACAACACGAATACCGTTTTTGAGGGAAAAAATAATGGGTTCGACCATAAATGCTTAATTGGCCTCTAAAGTAATCACAACCGTGTTAATCAGGGGAAATGCGATGAATATCGTTGTTGTTTTGATCGATTTCATTTTTTACAGTTCGAATATTAATGGCCACTTTCGCCAAGTCTGGCCAATTATTTTCGAGTAGCCACAAGAGAGCTTTCTCGTCGT
Source organism: Flavobacteriales bacterium (assembly GCA_044371755.1). Taxonomy (GTDB): domain Bacteria; phylum Bacteroidota; class Bacteroidia; order Flavobacteriales_D; family Sanyastnellaceae; genus JAIXWP01. Next base: position 13,703 of record JBILSZ010000066.1, read on the forward strand.
TATCGCCTGCCAGTGCCATTTTTTCAAGCACATCATATTGGAATTTTCGCAGCCAAAGAATGGCATTTTTATTTCCCTCTGCCCCATTGATCAGCGCCATCAAGTGCGGATGACCATTTTCTATCAGCCACTGCCTTGCTTCTTCTTTGTTATGCAAAGCAAAAACAAATAGCCCTAGCTCTGGATAGCCGTTGGTCATGAGCCAATCGCGGATGTCACGATTTCCTTTGATGGCCTCAGCCCAAGCGAGAATGATTTTAGCGGGATATTCTATATTCATGATGATGCGAATATCGTAAAGACGGCTTAAATCAAAGTATATTATGATTTCTATAACGTATTTGTTGCAGCTTGTTCCCCTAAATTTGCGCCTTTAACCAAAACCTCATTCAAACAATGTTTGGAAAAACTGTTGTGGCAGTAGCCATCCTATTTGCTGCCCACTCTGTGGTAGCCCAAACCAATCCAACTGCCAACGAAGAAAAGGCAATGAAAACCCTTGCAGCCGATACTGACACTTTAGAGTGGACGCGCGGAGGAACGATTGGTTTCAACACCACATTCACCTATCTCAACCAGTGGGCTGCTGGTGGTAACAATACGATCAGCACTACGGGATTGTTTTCATACTTCGCTAACTACAGAAAAGGCAAACATGCTTGGGACAACTCTCTGGACGTGGCTTATGGTATGCTTTTACAAGGTCTTGAATCCAGAGCAATAAAGACAGACGATAAAATCGACATCACCAGCAAGTATGGAAGACAAGCTACTGAAAAGTGGTTTTTCGCTGGACTTGTAAACTTCAAAACACAGTTTGCACCTGGTTTCGCGCCACAAAGCAACGGTCTTCCCGATTGGAATACTAAGATTTCAGATTTCTTAGCTCCTGGTTGGGTACTAGCTTCTGTCGGTATGGACTACAAGCCAAATACTAAGTTGACTGCCTTTATATCGCCCGTTACCTATCGCGGTATTATTGTGATGGATCAGGATTTAGCCGATGCGGGTGCATTTGGTGTGAAGCGTCAATTCGATGCAAACGGACTTGTGATTGCTGGCAGTGGAGAAAATCTAAGAACAGAAATGGGTGCTTATGCGCGTGTGCAATTTGCAACCCCACTTGTAGAAAATGTGAATTGGACATCGAAGTTGGAATTATTCTCTAACTACATTGAAGATCCACAAAACGTAGACGTGAGCTGGGAAAACTTGATTTCTATGAAAGTCAATTCATTCCTCACATGTACTATTTTCACTCACCTTATTTATGATGATAACACTCAAATCATCAAAGAAACAGATGAAGTGACTGGTGCTCCAACCAATGTTGGTCCTGGTCTCCAAACAAAGAGTATTATTGGTTTAGGTCTCAGCTGGAAGATATAATCATTGAGATACTTGAATTATTAGAGCGGCGACTTCTGATGAGGTCGCCGTTTTTTTTTAGAAGAACAAGGAAGGAAAAGAACAAGGAACAAGGAGGGAAAGAACGAGGAACGAGAACAAGAACAAGGAACAAGGGATTTTAGGAACAAGGGATTTTAGGAACAAGGGATTTTAGGAACA
>JBILSZ010000165.1:0-4555 GCA_044371755.1 Flavobacteriales bacterium
GATTACCTAGGCGAGCGAGCGTTTCCTTAATTTGATTTTGGATCTGCTGTTCGTTGACCTCTGTTTTTTGTGGAGGTGTACCAGGTCTGTTTTGGCTATTTTGACCAGGTCTATTTTGATTGCCTTGATTGCCTTGGTTGCCTTGGTTTGGCTTGTTTCTATTGTTTTTGTCTTGTTCTTGTTGGCGTCCAATATCGACTTTCGCAACACGTTTGCGTTTGCGCTTTTCTTTATTGGCTTCGTTGGCCGCTTTTTGTTCTTCTTTCTTCTTTTCCGCAGGAGTAGTGGGCAATTCGATTTTACCCATCAACTTCACACCGCTCAATTTTTGAACGTTGACACGGATGAGTTCTTTCTCCACTGGAGCTTCGGGTTGCTTAACCTCAGGTTCGGTTGGAGCAGGAGTGGTCGCAACAACTGGAGCAGGTGTTTCTGTTTTAGTTGGCTTTTTACCTTTAGCTTTTTTATCTTCTGCTTCTTTCTTAGGTTCTTCCTTTTTCTTGCCTTTTGATTTTGGCTTTTCAAGTGAACTTAAATCGATTCTACCAACGATTTTTACTTCGTTGGGTCTGTCTTCTTCCACAGCAACAGGGGTTTCCACCACTGGCGTAGGTTCAAAGGGGGTCTCGACTACCACTTCTACCTCAGGCGCTGGAGTAGGCTCTGGTTCTGGAGTAGGCTCTGGTGCCACTTCCACTTTGGGCGCGGGAGCTGGCTTAGCAGGTTCTACTTTACGCTTGAATTTAGAGAGGTCTATTTCGGGCTCTTCTTCATCAGTACCATCAGCCTTTTTCTTCTTATTAGAATCGATGGTGATTGTTTCGCGAGATTCGCGAATTTTTGTTGCTTGTGCCGCTGTTTTCTCCTTTGCTTTTTGGTCGCTGGAGAATTCCACTTCTAAAACTTCATACACATCGGCTTCGATTTTGGCCATGGGATTATTGTCCACGATTATTCCTTTCTTGGAAAGAAATTCCACGATCGTGTCTTTACTAACGCCAAGGGCAACTGCCGCTTTTCCTAATCTTGATGGTGCCTTACTTTCGGACATAAATTATATTTGGTCGTGCTGGGTAAAATGACCCTACACACTGCTCTCTAAATCTAAACAACCTGCGTAAAGATAAGTCTTTACAGATACAAAATTTCGTTTATTCGAATTCCTCTTTGAGAATGCGAATCACTTCCTCTACCGTTTCTTCTTCTAAATCGGTTCTTTTCACTAAATCTTCCTTTGGAATCTCGAGCACTGCACGAGCGGTATCGCAGCCAATGGCCTTGAGTTCGCTGATGATCCAAGCGTCGATTTCGTCTGAGAATTCTTCCAAATCCACATCATCGATGTCGGCCTCATTTTCGCGGTAAACATCAATTTCAAAACCGGTCAATCTTCCAGCGAGACGGATATTGTGGCCACCCTTACCAATTGCAAGAGATACTTGATCGGGTTTGAGGAACACATCTGCTTTCGCGTTGTCTCTATCGAGATTAATGCTAGAAATCTTGGCTGGGGCTAGTGCTCTTGAAATAAGCAATTGCTCGTTGCTGGTGAATTGAATCACATCGATATTTTCATTGCGCAATTCACGCACAATACTGTGGATGCGAGATCCTTTCATACCTACACATGCTCCAACTGGATCGATGCGGTCGTCGTAGCTTTCTACGGCTACTTTCGCACGCTCACCTGGCTCGCGTACAATTTTCTTTATGGTAATTAAACCATCAAATACTTCAGGCACTTCTTGTTCGAATAATTTCTCCAAAAACTCAGGAGCCGTGCGGCTGAGAATGATTTGAGGAGAGTTATTGCGCATTTCAACCTTATAGACCACTGCGCGAATGGTATCACCCTTTTTATAAAAATCACTTGGGATTTGCTGTTCTTTTGGAAGCAACAATTCGTTGTTTTCGTCGTCGAGAACAAGGATTTCTTTTTTCCAAACTTGGTAGACCTCACCAGCGATAATATCACCAACGCGCTCCTTGTATTTTTGATAAATATGGTCTTTTTCAAGCTCCATAATGCGGGAAGCGAGATTTTGGCGCATCGCCAATACGTTGCGGCGACCGAAGTCCTCGATTTTAATTTCCTCAATCAATTCCTCACCAATTTCTAGATCTGGAACGATTTTGCGGGCAAGTGAAATCTCAATTTGAGCCACCTCGTCATCGAGTTCACCATCTGGAACGATTTCGCGGGTGCGCCAAATTTCTAAGTCACCACGATCTGAATTGACAATAATGTCAAATCCATCGTCGGCTCCCCAACGCTTGAGAATCATGTTACGGAAAACATCTGCTAAGATGTTTGTCATCGTTTCGCGGTCGATATTCTTGAATTCTTTGAATTCCGAGAATGCCTCTGACAGGTTAACCCCTTTCATTTTTCAATGATTTATTTGAAGCTGATTGTAATTTTTGTTTCTGATATCGTGTCGAATGGAACTTCGTTATCGCGTTCCACCCATTTTTTTCCTTTTTTCCCTTCCACTTCCTCTTTTGTTCTGGTATGAACAATGATTTTTTCATCATCCGCAGCAGTGAGGGTGCCTTCTATCTTAGAGCCGTCAGTGAGTTTTATTTCCACATTTCGGCCAATGTTTTTGAAGTATTGTCTCTTCAGTTTGAGAGGTCGCCCCACACCAGGAGAGGAGACATCCAATGCATAATCTTCTACTTCACGATCGAGATTGCCTTCAACGTGACGGCTCACTTTTAGACAATCTTCCAACGCAAGACCGCTATCTCTGTCAATGAAAACCTCAATTTTATTGCCTGGTTTTACATTCACCTCCACAATAAACAAGTCCGTGCCTGCTATTTTTTCTTCTACTAAAGCGGTTACCTGTTCTTTGGTAATCATTCCTAATCTATTGATTTGCAGCCATAAGGCAAAATTATAGTCAAAAAAAAGAGGGGCTTTTGACCCCTCTCACTTGAATATTTCAGTGCCTAAAGCGATGCAAATATATGAAATATTTACCGCTCAGTCAAATTACTTCTTTTTGAAGTAGAAACGCGTAATGAAAAGTCCGTTTCCATCATCCTTGCCGCCTTCGCTCTCAACGCCGCTGGCAACGTGCAACAATTCATACCCTTGTGCGTCCATTTCATTAAGCTTAGAAATAACGACAGCATCGTTGGAGGCGATGTTTTGAAAGTTGATACCTACCATTGAGAAGAAATTCAAAAGCTTTGTTTCTTTGAAACCAGCAATTTTAATATCTCCACGATCAACATCCTTTTGTTTCGAGTCTTTACCCTCCGTTCTTTCAGTGGTAAATTGGTTGTAGTCTACTTCACTCACCGTTTCCAACATTCGAGAGCGGCCAAGACCACCCGGGATAATGGATTCCACGACGGTTACAATTTTGTACTGAGAAAATGCGATTTGACCAATTGCTACGAAAGCGCACGCTAAGATGAATTTTTTCATAAATTTTATTTTAATAATGATTGGCTGCAATCTAGCAAAAAGCAAACCAGAGCTTCACGATTGGGCTCTATTTTTTGTAGACTTTTTTGGTTACTACTTCATTATTCGAAATAAGTTTGAATGTGTAAATACCGCTGCTAAGCTGGGAAACATCAATCTGATTGGAAAGAAGAGATTGATTTATAACCAAGCGACCATTGATATCAAACATCTCAACTCTCGCGGGAGCAGTGCTGTTTTCGCGACTGATAGTAAGTATATCTTCCACGGGATTGGGATATAAATTGAAAGAACTGTTTTCGCTTTCATCAACAGAAACCGAGTTCTCACCTTCTACTGCGACTACGGTTGTATTGATGTCAGGGTTGAGGATTTCATCCATTATTCCGGATGGCCAACAAATTTCGATTTTAGAAACCGCTGTTTGAGTGTCTATGCCAAAGTGGGCTGTATTTGTGCTCATAAATCTGAAGCCCTCGCCGCTGCGGATGTCTCGGATTTGTGTGCCATTCTCGGTGAATATGGTAACGCGAGCGCCGATTCCATCAACATTGCTCGTTGTACCTTGTGTAATTACCTTGATGAAGTTATTTGTATTTCCTTCATTAATAAAAAGAGTATTACCTGATGCCACATCCATGAATCCGTCATTGTTAAAATCGCCAATGCATCCGGAGCCTACTTCAGCAGGAGAAAGGCTAAAATTAAAGTTGCCATTGTTTACTGCTATGTAATTTCCACCCCCCATCACGTCTACTAGTCCATCGTTATTGAAGTCAGCAGGTTGGTATTCGATGCTTGTTCCAAAAAATGCGTCCCATCCAGAACCTTCTGTGACATCACTAAAAGTGCCATCTCCATTATTCCGCATTACTTTATGATGCCCTGTGGAGAATGAGCTTGCACCCACCACAACATCCATGTCGCCGTCGTTATCATAATCTCCCCAAGCTGAAGACCATGTTTGCACATAATCAGCAAGACCTGATTCAATGCTGACATCGGTGAAGGTGCCATCGCCATTATTGCGGTGGAGTTGATTTCTGCTGGCCTCACTGAGACCGCCACGACATTTGGCTATGAATAGGTCCATATCACAATCGTTGTCATAGTCAA
>JBILSZ010000067.1:0-15222 GCA_044371755.1 Flavobacteriales bacterium
AGGAGGAGCTTGGTACAATGCAGGAGTCCCAATTATTCCCCAAAATTATAATCTCGTTGGAAATGTGATAGATGTTTTGACTTATGAGGTAAGTGGGAATTTAGGCTGCGCCCCTGATGCCGCGCAATTCATCATTGACGTTCATGCGCAAGTCACAGCTCAAGCGGGAGATGACGTGAGTCTATGTTTTGGTGAAAATAATGTTCAAATTGGCTCCCCGCCTATTGCAAACTTGAATTATTCATGGGTACCTTCTTCTTTACTTTCAAACGCTCAAGTGGCAAATCCTGTGATTACACTCAATGGACTTTCAAACGAAAACCAAGAAGTCGTGTTCACGCTATTTGTAAGTGACGGAGTATGTGAGGCTACCGATGAAGTCGTGGTAACGATATTGGAAATTCCGACTGTTTCAATAATTGCATTCACTGAAATTTGCTTGGGCGAGGAAGTCAACTATACTGTTGATCCTAACTTGAATTGCACATGGTCTCCTGCTAATATATTCGTTAATCCGTTCGAAAATAACCCCACTATTTCACCTCTCACAAATACGAATGTAAGCGTAGTGGTGGAAAATGACAATGGCTGCACGGCCGCATCATCAGGAGAAATCATCGTGAGGCCGTTACCTGTGCTTGATTTTGAAATGACACCAAGCGCAAATTGTGCGCCTATGATGGTCGAAGACACATGGAATAATGCTGTTGGCTTGGACTATTCCATTCAATGGAACGGTGGCAATGGAGATGATGACAGTGGTATTGACTATCTTTTTAACTACACCACTCCTGGCAGTTATAATATTGAGCTTCGCGTAGCCAATGAATTCGGGTGCATTAGTGATACAATCTATGAAAATGCGGTGGTGGTCTTTCCAAATCCGATAGCAGAATTTGCCTATTCACCTGATCCTCCTTCCATTATAAACAATGTCGTACAATTTCAAAATGAAAGCGAGAATGTGTCCTCTTTTGAATGGTATATTGATGACGCACTTGTGGGTAGTGGGGAGATGTTGACATATGAATTCCCGAGTGATCGTTCGGGCGATTACACTGTTTGTTTGCGTGTGGAAAATGAGTTTGGGTGTGAAGCCACTCATTGCGAATACCTGCAGATTGAAAGCGACTTTGCCTTCTATGCTCCCAATGCTTTCACTCCGGATGGCGATGGACTAAATGAGTTTTTTATTCCAGAATTGCTTGGCTTCGATTTATCTGCCTATTCTATAAAAATTTATGATCGCTGGGGCACCTTAGTTTTTTCTACGAATGACGCTTCTGAGCCTTGGATCGGCAATGTTCGTAATGGTGATTATTATGCGCAGCAGGGTATTTACAATTGGATTGTAGAAGTAAAAGTGGATCGCCTCGCTGATTTCAAAACCTTCAAGGGAAGTGTCTTGCTCGTTAGATAATTCGGAATTCACAATTCGCAATTCACAATTCGGAATTCAGAATTCGGAATTCGGAATTCAGAATTCGGAATTCGGAATTCGGAATTCGGAATGATAAACTTGTTGTATCTCTGCGATAATTGCAACTAAATTCTTGTTCAATTTGTCTTAATACGGGCTAAATTGCGCCGAATTTGAGATGAAGATGAACCTCGCCAGGATTGTAACCTTAGTATATTTAATTTTCCTGAGTGTCGCTGCCTCCGCGCAGTGCGGAACGCCCGATAACTATTGTCAAGACGGTGGCAGTTATACTGTTTGTTCAGGTGTTGTTTTTGATGAGGGGGGCGCAGAAGCTTATGACGGTGATGCCTTCATTACTTTTTGTCCAGAAACTGCGGGTCTTGCAATCTCACTTGATTTCCAAGGCTTCAACTTGAATGAAAACTTTAATCCCGACAACTCAGATATACTAAACATTTACGATGGACCTGATGCGAGCGCGCCACTTCTCGGAGCGTTTACGGGAATGCAACTTCAAAATTTTAGCATTGCCGGCAGTGTTAACAATCCGAGTGGCTGTTTAACACTCGAACTCCTTGATCGGGGCACTCAAAACGGAACTTCGAATGCACCCAACCCTGGTTTTCAAGCTACAATCTCTTGCGTGAACCCTTGCGCGAATCCAACCAGTTTCATCAGCACAATTGATCCCGCGGTTGTCACTCAGGGAAACTCCATTACCGGCTGTGTTGGAGAACCGTTGACATTTTCTTCTAATGGAAGTAGCGCGCAAACGGGATTTGTAATAAGCGAATACATTTGGTCCTTCGGTAATGACGAAATAGAGACTGGCACATCGCAACAGGTGCAATACACCTATGACGAACCAGGTTTATACTTCGTATCTTTAAGTGTCATTGACAATAATGGCTGTATCAGCCTTGAGAACATTCCTATTCAAGTCTTGGTAAGCACAAATCCATTATTTACAGACATTGCTTCTATCAATCCTTCGTACTGTTTAGGTACAGACATTACCTTAAATGCAGGTATTGTTGAATACCCGGAATGGTCATCTCTTCCTCCTTTAATTTTTGCCGATACCCTTCCATTGCCTGATGGCAATGGTTTTACATTCGTAAGTAATCTCGAATTTGACATTTTTGATGAAGGGACTATTATTGATGATTGTGAAGACCTGGTCAATATTCAAACCTCTCTCGAGCATAGCTATGCCGGAGATTTGGATATTAGCATTACATGTCCCAATGGCACTTCTGTTGAAATGCTCCCTTTTCCAAATGGAATGACAAATACATACTTCGGTGAGCCCGTGGATGACCAAAGCACACCGAACATTGTCGGAATTCAATACGAATATCAATGGACCGCCAATCCAAATGACCCTGTGATGGGAGACATCACGACAGCCGGTACCCCACTTCCTGAAGGTTCTTATCAATCTCAAGGAGATTTGTGCGCCCTGGTAGGTTGTCCGTTGAATGGGATTTGGACTATTACAATCACTGATAATTTAAGCGCTGACGATGGTTGGCTCGCCTCTTGGACCGTCAACTTCGCTCCTGAGCTCTATCCTGGAGTTGTTACGTTTACTCCGACTTACGGTGGTGGTGCGGACAGTTCTTTTTGGAGTGGTCCGAATATTACTTTTCTCGATGCAGGTGCGGATGTGATTGAACTCAATCTTACAGAGCCTGGTACTTATGAGTATACCTACGAGACCAGCAATAATTTTGGTTGCACCTCTGACACTACTATTTCAATCACCATTCAAGAGCCTCCCACATTGTTTGTTGGAGACGATTTTGCCTATCAATGCCAAGAAGTAGATCTCACAGCCACACTCAATGGCCAGCCACAGCCTTCGTGCAGCGGCGCTTCTCAAGTAGTAACGTATTGTTATCCCGATAATGCTAACTATGTGGAAACATATTGTCCGGATAATCCTGGGGACGGGATTACATTTATGAGTTTGAACTTTATTCAGGGAACCCTAGAAATACCGTTTGATGATTTGATTATTTATAATGGTCAAAATACCAGCGCACCAGTATTGTGGAACTCGGAAGCTGTCAATCCTGCGTCGTTAGCGGGAATTGAAGTTACTGCTACCAACCCTAGTGGATGTATTACCATTCAGTTGACAAGCGATGGTCTTTTCTCCTGTGAATCAGGTGCGGAGGATGAGATGGTATATGAAGTAAGCTGCACCTCTGACGTAGAATATATTTTTGAATGGACTCCTTCGGCTGGACTTTCCGCGCCGCAAGGTTCAACGGTTACAGTGGAGCAAATCAATACCACCACCACATTCAATGTTATCGCTTATCCGGCAGATTTTCCGGAGTGCGTGGTTTTTGATGACATCACCATCTCCGTTGCCAACGACTTGCAAATAAGTTTGGATGATTTGGCGCAAGATTGCCTTGACTCTACACTCGTACTTGAAGCACCAGAGATTCTTGTTGGCACCGCTCCTTTTACCTACACATGGACAAGACCCGACGGCACAACTGAAAACACAGAAACGCTTGTTGTATCTGCCTCCCAAGGTTCTGCTGAATATTGTGTGACCGTGACCGATGTGTGCAATCTAACCACAGAAGCATGCATTGATGTGGTTCCATATGCGCCGATTCCTGCTTCTTTTCAAATCGATGAAGCAATAGGCTGTGCACCCCACACTGTGACGATGACTAGCGATTATACTGCCTATCAAAACCTTGAAAGTATGCGCTGGTTTTCGGGCGATGGCGCTTCGACAAGTGTCTTTGGCAGTTATAGTTTTTCATATCCAAATGATGGGTCATTTAACCCAATCTTAGAATTAACTGACGTCAATGGTTGTGTTTATCGCGATACATTGGATCAATCTATTGTCGTAATTCCCATGCCGATTGCAGACTTTATCATGTCGCCTGAAGCACCTGTGCTGCCAGAGACTACAGTTAGATTTAGAGATAATTCAGTCAATGCTACTTCGTATCAGTACAACTTTTCAAATCTAGGAAGCAGCCTTGAGCCAGATGCAGAATTCACATTTCCCGACCAAAGGGGTATTTACAACATCGAACTTATTGCTTTCAATGAACTCGGGTGTTCTGATACCATTCGCAAAGAACTTGTGATTCGGGACGTGATCAATATTTTTATTCCCAATAGTTTTACTCCTGATGGAGACGGCCTCAATGATGTATGGAGAGTGGAGGGTACAGGCTTTGTAGGCCAGAACTTTGAACTTGTCATATTGAACCGTTGGGGTCAGCCCGTTTTCCAGTCCACCGACCCTGAGGTGCCATGGTTAGGGGATATGCAAGGAAATGGTTATTATTCCCAAGACTCTCTGTATTTTTACATTTTGAAAGTACAGGATATTGAAAATGATGTTCGTTATGAATATCAGGGGCATATTGTCCTCGTGCGCTAGAAAGCAACCAAATTGGGTTTATTTGAGTCATACCTTCAGCAAAAAGAATTGGATGAAAAAGTTTATACTCGCCTTCGCCGTAATTTTAATAGGAACCTCAGCTGTCAATGCACAGCAGGTCACGATGAGCAATGGAACCGTGAATGCTTGCAGTGGTAGTTTTAGTGATGATGGTGTTGGGGGTCCTTACAGCGACACAGACTACACCATGACCATTTGCCCAGACATTCCAGGCAACGTAGTTCAATTGACCTTCTCAGCATTTGCTTTACAGGTTTCCCCTGGGAACGGACAAAGCGATTCGTTTGCCATTTTTGATGGTCCGAATACAGGCTCGCCTTCATTGGGTAGCTATGGTGGCAATGATCTCCAAGGATTCGAAGTAACGGGTACTGTAAATAATACTACTGGATGTATTACTCTGGTTTTCTCGGCTAATGGCCCTGCGAATGTCAGTTCACCAGGATGGGAGGCTGCTATCGAATGCACGATTCCATGCGCTCCTCCAACAGCGGCATCCGCAATCACGAACCCTGCCCCAATTGGACCAGAGCAAACAATAAGTGTTTGTATCGGAGAACCAGTTTCCTTCAGTGACATTGGTTCATTTGCTGAGCCTGGTTTTAATATTATTAATTACACTTGGAATTTTGATGACGGTGTAATCGAGCAAGGCCCGAATATGACTGCCGCTACGCATACATTTGATGAAGCTGGGGAGTATATCGTCACTTTGACTGTGACTGATAATAATGGTTGTAATAACCTTAACATTATTCCACTGCAAGTCTTGGTATCTACTGTACCACTCTTCACAACGCTTCAAGACATGACCACGTGCTTCGGTAATGAGATAGAATTGGTGGGCAGCGCTGAAAGCGTTTTGTGGACAGCACTCCCTCCGCAAGTGGTGGCAGGAACTACTTACCTTGCAGACGGTGCCGGTTTCTCATATTCCACTTCACTTGAATTTGACATTTTCGAACCAGACGCAGTCCTTGAAACTTGCGACGATCTCTTAGGAGTTGTCGTAAATATTGAGCACAGCTACATGGGCGACTTAGGATTGTCAATTACTTGTCCAAATGGGACTTTGGTAAACTTGGTAACCTACCCCAATGGTGGTGGTGGTACTTATCTCGGCGAGGCCATTGATAATGACCCAGCTAACGACCCAGGAATTGGATACACCTACACATGGGATCCTGATGCTACCAACGGCACATGGGGAGAGAATGCAGGCTTTGGAACCACCATCCTCCCAGCAGGAAGCTATGAGGCCGTGGACAACATGTGTGATCTCGTTGGATGTCCATTAAATGGAACATGGACATTTTCAGTTACCGATAACCTCGCAGCTGATAATGGTTATATCTTTTTCTGGGGTATCAATTTGAACCCCGAATTGTTCCCTGATGTTACCACCTTCCTTCCTACAATTGGGATAGATGCTGATAGCAGCTACTGGACAGGACCAAACATCATCAATGCTGACTTCAACCAGGATGTAATCACCATAAGTCCTCCTGGACCTGGATCATACGATTACACCTACAATGTGGTCAATAGCTTTGGTTGTGAATACGACACCACTATCACCATTACATTTGACCAAGCACCATCTATTACTGCTGGTCCTGACTTACTTTTCAATTGTAACAGCATCACACTTCAAGGTGGATTCCAAGGCATTCCAACACCCGTTTGTTCGCAGGATGCTGGAATATTTGATTATTGCTACTCCAACGGTGAAGTTTTTGAATGGACCTTCTGCCCTGACAACCCTGGTGATGGTACTGTGATGACCTTCTCTTTTATAGAAGGTAGTTCGGAAAACTTCTTCGACGACTTTACAATTTACGATGGTCCCAACAGTTTCTCACCCATAATAGAACAAGGCATTACTGGACCCTTGGCTGGACTATCTTGGACCGCAACCAACCCCGATGGGTGTATTACCATTGCATTCAACGCTGACGGATTTGTGGATTGTGCCACTTCAGGCCAAACACCATGGGTTTATGAAGTAAGCTGTACTTCTGGTGGCCCGAGCTTCACATGGGAGTGGACTCCAGCTGCTTTACTGGACAATCCGAACTCTCCGCAACCAACCATTTCAAATTTACCGCAGACTACTACATTCACTTTGACAGGATATCCTGTGGGAAATCCTGATTGTGCCACCACCGATCAAATGGTAGTAACGCTTGATGCCGCAATTAATCCTGGTACAGATTCTACCTACACTTTCTGCACCAATCAATCTACATTCAATCTCATCGGCAAATTAGGCGGAAACCCAAACACTACCGGTACTTGGACAGACCCGAATGGCAATCCAATTGCTGGCACATTTAACCCTGCCACAGGAGCTCCTGGTGAATATACTTACACTATCACTACTCCTGATTGCGAAGCTTCTGCCGTTCTGACCTTAGAGCAAATAACCCCCATCACATTCACTGTTCCAAACGATACTACTATGTGTGGAAATGGTCAATTATCGCTCTACATACCAACGGTTAGCGGAGGCCAAACACCATACAACTATCAGTGGTCTTATAACAATCAATTCATCGCGAATACTCCAAGTTTTGTTCATACCGTTCAAAATTCAGGACAGGCGTGTATGACAATTACCGACATTTGTAATAACCCAATTACCAATTGTGTTGACGTTACAGTAGAACAGCCGTTAACTGTAGATTTCACTGTTGACACTACTGCTGCTTGTTTCCCATACATATTCTACTTTGAAAACCTTATCAACCCTGCGTTGTATGAAGACTTGAGATGGGAAATGGGAGATGGTACTGTTGTAGATGTCCTTACCGATTTTAATCATATCTACACCTCACCCGGTGATTATAGCGTGACGCTTCAACTAACATCTGACATAGGATGTGTGTATGAAACGACTAAGACAAATTATATTTCTGTGCTTGCACCACCCGTTGCTCAATTTGCCTTTGGTCCGCAGCCAACAGATATTAGAGAACCTGAAATCACGTTTACCGATGTGAGTGTAGGACAAATCCAGAATTATCTCTGGACCTTCAACACACCAAATATTTTAGGCTATAGCAATGAGCAAAATCCTGTATTCTCCTTCCCTTCAGATGCTGGTGGAGAATTCCCAGTCCGACTCGAAGTAACCGATGGTAACAATTGCAGTGACTTCTATGAAGCGATTATTGTTATCAATGATATTTTCCAATACTACCTCCCAACAGCATTCACTCCGAATGGTGATGGTATCAATGATGTGTGGAAATTCGAAGGCGCCGATATCGACGAAAAACTCTTCGAACTTGTTGTATTTGATCGTTGGGGTAATAAAGTTTTCTACTCTACAGATCCAACTCTAGTATGGGATGGTGGAGTCAATGGAAGCGATTATTATTCTCCTAATGGAATCTATAATTGGATTGCCACTGTGAAATCAAAAGCAACAGGAGATAGAAAAGAATTACAAGGCACAGTATTATTGATGCGATAAGGGATTCACCCTTATCGCATCATTTTATCTACTGTCTCAATTGTGACAGCGTGATATCCTGGTCTAGCTTTTTCATAAATCTTTTTAGCCAAATCTTTTTGCCCGCTTTGAATTAGTGACTCGTAAAGTGGAGCAACGAACTTGCGTCTTCCTACGGTAACTAAGAATTTGTCCAACTCATCATAAGCTGTTTCATAGTACGAAGGAATGGCCAACATCAGCCAAGCAAAAAGCACTTCATTATTTCCTGTTAAAGAAATTTTATAAGCATTGTCCAATGCCGCCAGTTGATTGGCATTGGTCACTTTTATATTGGTCAGGAAAAAAACTTTTTCTTGATACGACCATGCTTCCCACGTTACATTTTTGAGTGATTGTGTTTTCGTCCATTCATCGGCAATGGATGCGACGCGATCCATTCGATCACTTTTTACTACTGGAATATTTGCAGGTAACCCTGGACCATAAACCCAGGCGTCGATATTAATCTTCTCATCCAATCGCTCCGATTTAAAGCTCACTTTTAAGTGTTCTAAAAAACGCTCCGTGTCCATCACTTGAAAAGCGTTTTCTTGAAAATATTTTTTGAGAAATAAATCCCACTTCTCTCTACCCACTGTTTCTTCTATCAATCTCAAAAAGAAATACCCTTTGTTGTAGGCGATGTCGGTCATGCCGTCGTCAGGATTACGACCATCGAGAGAAAGCTTCAGCCAAGTGTCTTGCGCATTGGTGCTCATAAACTCAGCTACCGTTGCATCCAACTCTTGACGACTCAATTGTGCTAGCATTTCCGAATAATCTCTTCCATAAACGCTTTCCATAATGCGCTCTTCAAAATAAACGGTAAATCCTTCATTCAACCAGAAGTCATTCCATGTGGCATTCGTTACCAAATTGCCGCTCCAGCTATGAGCCAGCTCGTGCGCAATTAAAGATACTAATGATTTATCGCCCGCAATGATCGTCGGCGTTGCAAATGTCAACTTAGGATTTTCCATTCCGCCGAAGGGAAACGCTGGCGGGAGCACGAGTACATCGTAGCGACCCCAAGCATATTCCCCGTATAATTTTTCAGCCGCTTCCAGCATCTTTTGCATGTCTTCGAATTCATAGGCGGCTGCATCTATTAAAGATGGAATCGCGTACACTCCTGTGCGTTCACCGATTGCTTTGAACTCGATATCTCCAACTGCAAGTGCTATTAGATAAGAAGGAATTTTCTGGTCCATTCGGAAAGAATAAATTCCACTTTCATTTTTTGAAGTAGGATTATCCGCAGACATCAAAGCCAATAAATCTTTGCGCACCTTCACATTCGCATTGTAAGTAATACGCAATCCGGGACTGTCTTGACAAGGTATCCATGTCCGAGCGAGGATCGCTTGCGATTGAGTAAACAAAAATGGTTTCTCACCATCTACCCAAAGAAGTGCTTCGGCGCCTGGACTGGTAGTGTAATGAATTGCAACTTTTTTACTATCACTCTTGACATTGATCTTTAGTGGTGATCCTAAAAACTCTTTCTCCTCTCCTATTTCAAAGTTGACTGGCTGTCCATCGACCAACACCTTTTCAATATTCAATTTTTTTACATCAAAAATGATCTGATCAGCCGCAGCAATATGTTGAATATCGTATGTAGCAACAGCTCGAATTGTTTTTGTTTCAAAAACCACTTCCGCATCCCAGTCGAGATGACTCACGCGAATCTCATTGGGTTTGCTAAAACTATGATTGTCTTGTACCAATTTACTTTGTGCTATCAACATCTTTGACCTGCTATTATGTTCTGATGATTGTTGCTCCGAACAGCCTGTCACTAGGACTGTACCGACAATTGCCGCCACGAGCATACTCTTTTTTACTATAACCATTTTACTTTTTTAAATGATATATTGCTTTTAAATCCTCGAGATTATTAGGCAGATCATTTCTAATGATTTCCCAAATAATCTCTTCATCTAAATCAAAATATTCGTGAACGATAAAATTACGCAAGGCATACATATGCTGCCATGGAATATTTTTATGTTGCCTTTGATACTTGAATGGAATTCGCTTGACGCCCTCCCCCAATATTTCAAAGTTTCTTATGATTGCATCATGAGCCATTCTATCGCTTATAAAATCTGAATAAGATAGGTGCGACGAAAAGGCAAGTATATTTTCCATTGCCTTTATCATATCCAAAAGATATGCGGATGTGGAGCGTCTCTGACGAATCATACGAATTCGATATTTGAAAAGATCTTCTTTCTCAAATCTGACTTTATCGAACGCTCTGTGCAGATGTCAATGGGCATTCTGAGTTTTAATTGAAGCCATTCCTTCATTGCAAAAAACTCCCAACCGAGCGGGCGCTCCAGCTCCACTAGGATATTGAGTTCACAATCGAAACTTCTGTGTTTGTCTAAATAGATATCAAAACATGCAATTCTCTTCACACCCCAGCGGCTGTGCAACTCAGGCTTGAGCCTTGCGATATGGTTAATGATATCTTTACTAATCATGCTTTCAAAAATCTTCCGAAAACGCCAAGAGGCAATTTCACTCCACTTTTTGCTTGAAGATAAAGTTCTCCGATTTTCAGGCGATCACCAGCCGTTTCTTTTAGTAGATTTTCAATTACCAAAGCTGAAAGACCCAAGCTGTATGCATTCAAAATGAGGAAATGTTCTTTTTCGTCAAGGATTCTCAAAACATTTTTCATCATCTCTGCGAGATTATCTTCGAGCTTCCACTTCTCCCCTTTTGGTCCGTGACCAAACGCTGGCGGATCGAGAATAATTCCGTTGTATTTATTTCCTCTTCTTTCTTCTCGCTGTGCGAATTTGAGAGCATCCTCTACCATCCAGCGGATGCTATCGAGATTGCTGAGTTGCATATTTTCATTGGCCCAGGTCACTACTTGTTTGATGCTATCCACGTGTGTGACCTCTGCGCCAGCGGCAGCGGCAGCCAACGAAGCACCACCAGTATAAGCAAACAAGTTCAAAACCTTGGGCTTCGATTGTTTCATTGTTTGAATACTCTGGACAATGAAATCCCAATTGGCCGCTTGTTCGGGGAATACACCAACATGTTTGAATGAGGTAAGCCCCAATCGGAAAACAATATCATTTTGGTTGGGTAATTCGTATCGAATCTGCCACTGATCGGGCATGGCCTTCAATTTTACCCAATCACCACTATTGCTATTTTTGGGTACAAAACGAATGTACGCTTGCTTTTTCCATTCACTCTCTGGCCACACACGCGGCCATACCGCTTGTGGTTCGGGACGTATGGTGATATACTTTCCAAAACGTTCCAACTTCTCAAAATCGCCACAATCCAACAACTCGTAGTCCTTCCAATGAAGGGGGGTTAATAATTCCATATTCTTCTAATGTGTTACAAACCTATGATGAATATTCAAATGATTTAATATTCCTATGACTTTTCTACCTTCGTGGCATGGGTATACTCAAGATAGCGATCATCGGAACGGGCAATGTGGCTTGGCATTTTTCCAAAATATTCACCAAAGAAGGGCACTTGATCAAACAAGTATTTTCACGCACTTTCAAGAATGCCCGCTTATTTGCTGATGAATTCAATGCCCAGGCTTTAGAAAGCCTCGATTCATTAGATAAAGAACTCGACCTCCTCGTGATCGCCACCAATGACGAGGCAATCGCGTCCATCAGTAGAAGTATCCATCACCCTGCACTCGTTATTCACACCAGTGGTACCACAGCAATAGATGCGCTCTCCAATGAGCGTACGGGCGTTGTTTGGGCCATACATAGCATGCGCAAGGGAATTCCATCTAGCTATAAACAAACACCATTTGTGGTGGAAACAAAATTGGAAAGCGATCGCTCCATCCTGACTTCTGCTTTTCGAGCTTTTGAAAAAAATATCTACTACGCCAATAGCGAACAACGCTTGCGCATTCATCTCGCGGCAGTAGTCGCCAACAATTTTGTTAATCACTTATTCACGCTCTCTGAAAAACTGGTCAACGAAAGTGGCGTCTCATTTGACATCCTAAAACCCATGATTGATGCGCATATTGAGGGAATACACAACCTTTCCCCTGCTCATTTGCAAACAGGACCGGCGGTGCGAAACGATCAAACCACCATCAATCAACACCTCGAGTTGCTACATTCGCAGCCAGAAATCATGAAATTGTACCAATTGCTCACCGATAGCATTCAAAAAATGTATTTACATAAATGAACTACAAAGCAAAACTCAAAGACATCAATACCTTCATCTTTGATATCGATGGTGTATTTACCGACAATATTGTTTATCTCACAAATGATGGCGAACAAATGCGCACAGCGAATGTGAGAGATGGATATGCCGTGCAGCTCGCGGTAAAGAAGGGTTTAAAAATCGCAATCATTTCGGGCGGAAAAAATGAAATTGTAAGAAAGCGTTTTGAATCGCTTGGGGTAAAAGATATCTTCTTGGGCTCTAGTGAAAAGATGGCTGTTTTTAATAACTACTTGGCATCAATTGATGTGGCTCCAGAATTTGTCTGCTACATGGGAGATGACATTCCCGACTGGCCGGTACTCAAGGCATCCGGACTTGCTGTTTGCCCTGCTGATGCGGCCTATGAGATCCGCGAAATTTGTCATTATATATCTCCAAAAGAAGGTGGAAAAGGATGTGTAAGAGACATCCTCGAACAAGCTCTCAAAATCAAAGGAATGTGGATGGATGCAGAAGGTCATGTTTGGTGATTTTTAAGAACTCTACACAACCATTCCTCAATATATTCGTGTTCCATAAAGCTCAATCTTACAGATGAAAAAATTACTTATAGTACTTTTTACAATAACTGCCCTTCAATCGCAATCGCAATACTGGCAACAAAAGGCAGATTACAAAATTGATTTCAAACTCGACCATACCAATCATCGCTTTACCGGCAAAGAGGTAATTCAATACACCAACAATTCACCCGATGCTCTCACGCATCTTTACTATCACCTTTACTTCAATGCGTTTCAGCCAGGAAGTGCAATGGACACACGTTCGCTATCCATCGCAGATCCCGACCCTCGCGTAGGAGATCGCATTTCAAAATTGACACCCGAAGAGTATGGGCACCTGCATGCAGCATCACTCAAAGTAAATGGTCAGCCGGTGAAATTTACGGAGAATGAAACCATCCTCGAAGTAACCCTCAACCAGCCGATTGCTGCTGGCGGCAAGGCGACTTTAGAAATGGAGTTTGAAGGCCAAGTGCCCCTTCAAGTGCGCAGATCAGGCCGCAGCAGTGCCGAAGGTATAGACTACAGCATGTCGCAATGGTATCCAAAACTTTGTGAATACGACCGCCACGGATGGCACCCCAACCCCTACATCGGAAGAGAGTTTTATGGCGTTTGGGGAAATTTTGAAGTGAATATTACCATCGATAAAAAATACATCATAGGCGCCACTGGTGTATTGCAAAATGCTTCTGAGATCGGTCACGGATACATCGATGAAAATAAAGTGAAACGTCCCAAAGGAGATTTGTTGACATGGTGTTTCAAAGCCGAAAATGTTCACGACTTCGCATGGGGAGCAGATCCAGATTATGTACACACGACCTATCAAATGAAAGATGGTCCTCTACTCCACTTCTTCTATCAAAATGATCCTGTTTATGGTCCTATTTGGAAAGATGGAGTCGATCTCGTACAGCGCGGATTCCAATATCTCTGCGATCATTTTGGAAAATATCCCTATCCGCAATACAGCATCGTACAAGGCGGAGATGGTGGTATGGAATACCCCATGATGACTTTAATCACTGGTAATAGAAAGACACCAAGTTTTGTTGGTGTGGTTCTTCACGAGGCAGCGCATAGCTGGTATCAGGGAATTCTTGCTACCAACGAAGCACTCTACCCTTGGATGGATGAAGGATTCACGAGCTACGCATCGGGCGAAGCATTCAACACGCTCTTCGCCGGTCGCATCCCTGGTGATCATAGCCAGGCATATAACAGCTATATCGGCATTGTCGATGAGGGCAAAGAAGAAGCTCTCGACACACACGCAGATCATTACATCACCAACTATGCTTATGGCACCGCATCCTATTCTAAAGGCGAGGTATATCTCGCACAATTGGGCTATGTGATCGGAAAAGAAAATCGCGACAAAGGTTTGCTCAAATACTTCGACATGTGGAAGTTTAAACATCCAACAGACGATGACTTCATACACGTAATGGAATTGCAATCTGGAATGGTGCTCGACTGGTACAATGAATATTTTGTAAGAAGTACAAAAACCATCGACTATAGCATCAGCGCCTTTAGCGGTGGAGATAAAAATTCCACAGTAGTATTACAACGCAAAGGGCTCATGCCAATGCCTGTCGAAGTAGAAGTCACATTAAAAAACGGAAACAGACACATGTATTACATGCCCCTCGATCTGATGCGAGGAGAAAAATCTGGCGCCGATTACAATGGCCAGTCATGGAATTTACTCAGCGATTGGAAATGGGTGGATGAATATTATTCACTCCAAATCCCATATCCTGCGAGTGAAGTAGCAGAGATCAACATTGATCCCTATGAAGGAATGGCGGATGTAAAAAGAGAAAACAATGTATTGATCATCGCTGGTGAGAATACGATGATCATTAATCGCGATTAAGTATGCTCAACGAATATTTGAAATTCAATCCAAAGTATGATTTTATCATAAAGCTGGCTATATCGCTCGTTCTTACATGTTGTCTCGGACCGCTCAACATTCAAACAGGTGAGATCGTTCCAATTACGCTTCAAACGCTTTTCCTTTTATTTTCTTCTATCGCCTTTGGCTGGCAAGTAGGCGCACTCAACGCTTTTATGTACATCATGT
>JBILSZ010000166.1:0-4542 GCA_044371755.1 Flavobacteriales bacterium
ATACATCTGGCTCAATGGCAGTGATGAGTTCGAGAGGAGTGGGCTCGCTAAAAATAATTGTCGCGTCGACTGCACGGAGAGCAGCTACCACAGCGGCACGCGCCTGTTCTGGATGAATAGGACGTTCGGGTCCTTTGCTAAGCGAGCGCACCGAAGCATCGTCGTTGATGCCTACTACCAAGCGTTCTCCCAGATTTTTGGCAGCTTCCAAGTAGGTCACATGCCCGACGTGAAGAATATCAAAAACACCATTGGTAAATACCACTTTTTCACCCGCGGCTTTCCACTGTGCTACTTGAGATTTTAATTCTTCTATCGCATCAAACACTTTCGACATGAGTGGGTTTTGGTTTGATTTTCTTTGTGGTAATGATAAAAAATCCAACACCTCCTACAATGAATTCGACGATGGTTTTGGCAACCCACGATATCCAAGCAAAGGTCAATCCAGCCGCACCGCTGTATCCCAATACTTCAAATCCAATCTTGGACATGTAATGGTATGCACCAATGCCGCCTTGTGTGGGAATGAGCATGCCAAAAGCACCGGCAACCATGAAAAACAAGGTGTCTTCAATTTTCATGTCAGCGGTGATTGGGAGGGCGTACATCATGGTTTGACTCATGAGCAACCAACAACCCCAGATGGCAAGAGAACTAAGAATGAACGCAGACTTTCTTCTTAGTTTGAAAATCGATTTAATTCCATTGCCAATTCCGATAAAGAATGCTGCGATTTTTCCGATGAATGCAATGTGGCTGAATTTTTTTAGGATGTAAACAAAGACAATCAAACCTACTATTCCGACCACCATCAGTATGAGGAGCAGTGAACCTTTTCCTCCGTCCACTAGCGCCATCAATTCATTAACTTCTTCTTTGTGAACGAGGGTAGTGATGGCAACGACAAGTGCCAAAATCATCATATCTACGACGCGTTCAAGAATGACTGTACCAAATAATTTGTCGACAGGAATATGTTCGGCGCGGTTTAGAAGTCCGCATCTGGCGAGCTCTCCAGAACGTGGAATAAGATCATTCATCATGTAGCCAAAAGCTACCGCGTGAATATTTGTCCAGGTATCTGCTTTGTAGCCGAGAGGTTCAAGAATAATATTCCATCTCCAACCCCTTATGATCATAGCCACATAACTAATGATCATAGAAATAATGATCCAAAACCAGTTAGCCTCTTTAATAGAAGCCGTAATTTGAGCAGTGTCCACATCTTTGGATGCGTACCATAGCAGCAGCAAACCGATAGCAAAAAAGAAGGTGTATTTTATAGCATTTTTCATGCTTATTTCATCAACTTATTTGAAGTGGTATCGGGAAAGATAACCCAGGGCTTGAAGGTTTTTGCTTCTTCGAATTCCATGGAGGCGTAGGAACAAACGATCACCACGTCGCCTACCGCTACTTTGCGCGCTGCTGGACCATTGAGACATACCACGCCACTTCCTTTTGTGCCTGTGATGACGTAGGTTTCAAAGCGCTCACCATTATTGCAGTTGAGTACTTGTACTTTTTCACCTTCTATCATGTTGGCAGCTTCCATCAATAATGGATCGAGGGTAATACTACCGATATAGTTTAGATCCGCTTCGGTTACCGTAACGCGATGGATCTTTGATTTCAAAACTTCTATTCGCATTGCGGCGCAAAGATAGAGGATTTAAAACCTTCAATCGCTATTCTGTTTTGTTGGAATAATGTTACCTTTCAACTCCTAAAACAAGGGTATGAAGTTAAATGAGCTTTTGGGAATTAAACACCCCATCATCGTGGCACCGATGTTTCTGGTGAGTAATGTGGCAATGGTAGTAGAAGCGTGTGAAAGTGGCGCCAGTGGATCGTTTCCCGCACTCAATTTTCGTTCTGATGAAGAACTGAGAAAGGCCATTCATGAAATTCGATCCAAGACCAAGCATCCATTTGGCGTGAATCTAATCGTAAACAAAAGCAATCCAAAAGCTGCCCAACAGCTCAATACACTTATCGAACTAAAGGTGCCATACATCATTACGTCTTTGGGAAGTCCAGAAGAAGTGATCAGGCGCGCGAAAGAGGTGGGCACCAAGGTGTTTTGTGATGTTACAAATCTTGAGTATGCGCTGAAAGTACAAAAGCTGGGTGCCGATGGCGTGATAGCGGTCAATAATAGAGCTGGCGGGCACTGTGGGCCAATTTCTCCTGAAGAGTTGATTCCACATCTCGTAAAAAATCTCTCAATTCCTGTGATTTCAGCGGGTGGTATAGCGTCTAAAAAAGATATTGATCACGTACTTTCTCTGGGTGCCGCGGGTGTGAGTGTGGGCACGATATTTCTCGCATCTTCTGAGGCGCCGCTGTCAGAAGATTATCGAAAGGCGTTGGTGGATTATGGCGAAAAAGATATTGTTTTAACAACAAAAATGTCAGGTTCTCATTTGACTGTAATCAACACTCCATACGTTCAAAGCATCGGCACTAAGGCGACATTTTTGGAACGCCTCGCGAATAAAAATAAATGGCTCAAGAAGTATATCAAGATGATCATCTTCATCAAAGGCATGCGCACCATTGAGAAGTCGGCTTTCAAAGCTACATACAAAACTGTGTGGTGCGCCGGACCAGCGATAGAGCACATTCATAGCATTCGACCATTGAGGCAAATAATGAAAGACCTCACCGAGTAAACATGTTACTGATGAGGTCTTTCTATGTTATAAAGCAAGAAAATCCTAGAGCGTACCGCGTGATTCCTGTTCGCGTTCGATCGCTTCGAAGAGCGCTTTGAAATTGCCTTTTCCAAAACTCTTCGCTCCTTTTCTCTGAATAATTTCAAAGAACATAGTAGGGCGATCGAGTACAGGTTTTGTAAAGATTTGTAATAAATATCCTTCATCATCGCGGTCGATTAGAATTCCTAAATCACGCAGCGGTGCGAGGTCTTCATCAATTTTTCCTACACGATCAAGCACAGTATCGTAGTATGAATTCGGCACAGTGAGAAAATCTACTCCTCTGCTCTTGAGAGCTGTCACTGTTTCAATGATATTGTCAGTAGCCACGGCGATGTGCTGTACGCCAGCGCCGTTGTAGAAGTCAATATATTCTTCGATTTGCGACTTCTTGCGGCCTTCGGCTGGTTCATTGATTGGGAATTTGATGCGGCCGTTTCCATTGCTCATCACTTTACTCATGAGGGCTGTGTACTCGGTGCTAATGTCTTTATCATCAAAAGAAACAAGCTGTGCGAAGCCCATCACTTTTGCGTAAAATTCTACCCACTTATTCATTTCATTCCAACCTACATTGCCTACCATGTGATCGATGAATTTCAATCCTACATCTGTAGGCTGGAAGGCTGGATTCCACGCGCGGTAGCCCGGCATGAATACTCCATTATAATTTTTTCTTTCTACAAAAACGTGAAGCGTTTCGCCGTAGGTATGAATTCCTGAAATCACTACTTCACCGTCATTGTCTTTTACAGTAGTTGGTTCCATGCAACTAACACCGCCACGTTCTGTAGTTTCTTTCCAACTTTTTGCAGCGTCATCAACCCACAATGCCACCACCTTTACACCATCACCATGCTTGTTGATGTGCGCATTGATAGGGCCATCAGCAGATAGGGGAGAGGTGAGCACGAGACGAATTTTGTCTTGCTGTAGCACATAGCTCACAGTGTCTTTGCTTCCTGTTTCGAGGCCTTTGTAGGCGAGCGGTTGGTAACCCCAAGCGGCCATGTAGTAATACGCAGCTTGCTTTGCATTGCCTACGTAGAGTTCTACGTGGTCGGTGCCTAGCAACGGGAGAAAATCTTCGGCCTGTGGTACTACTTTTTCAAGTTGTAGAGATGTATTGTCAGTGATCATGGATCTGTTTTTTTTAATGAAGAAATTATTTTTCCAACCAAGACGTGAGGTATCCTGGATCTGCGAGGTCTACGGCGAGTTGTGTGATTTTTAGTGGTCTGAAAGTATCCACCATAACAGCAAGTTCACCAGTTTCTTTTTGTCCTATGCTGCGTTCCGTGGCTCCTGGGTGCGGGCCGTGGGGAATACCGCCAGGATGCAATGAAATATATCCCTTGTCCACGTGATTGCGACTCATGAAATCGCCATCTACGTAATACAATACTTCATCAGAGTCGATGTTGCTGTGATTGTAAGGCGCAGGGATCGCTTGCGGGTGATAATCATATAATCGCGGACAGAACGAGCATACCACGAAATTATGCGCTTCAAAGGTCTGATGCACGGGCGGTGGTTGATGCACACGACCAGTGATGGGTTCAAAGTCCTTGATGTTGAAAGCATAAGGATAGTTGAATCCATCCCAACCAATCACATCAAAAGGATGAGATGCATATTCGAGCGTATGCAACACATTTTCTTTTCTAATTTTCATGATGAAAGTTCCTTTTTCATCATGTGTTTCCAAATTCTGAGGTCTGCGAATGTCGCGCTCACAATAGGGCGAATGCTCGAGCAATTGACCGAAGTTATTGCGATAACGTTTTGGTGTGAGTAAAGGAGAAAATGATTCTACGAT
>JBILSZ010000167.1:0-4535 GCA_044371755.1 Flavobacteriales bacterium
ATTTTGAAGCGGGCCATCCGTCGGCGACTTATCGTGCGGTTTTTGAACTCCAACGCAAAAAGAAGAATCCCGAAGAACTCGAATCGCCTGAAAGATTTTTTTATAAAAAAGAAAATGATCAATGGATACCCCAAGAGATAGGCGCCATAGAAGAGGTCTTGGGAATGCGGTTGAATGATTTTAGAAGAACGGTGATCATTCCTCAAGGGAAGTTTCAGGAATTCGTTCAACTCAATCAGCGTGATCGCACAGAGATGTTGCGCGATCTCTTCGGATTGCAACGTTTTGACTTGAGTGATAAAGTAAAGAGTTTCTTGATGGGAGCTCTGAGTGAGAAAGAAAAACTGGAATCTGCTGTGACAACTTTGGGAGAATTATCTCAAGAAAAAATTGGGGATAAAAAAGAAGCACTCAAGACGTGTGAATTATCTATCCAAGACAAGTCGAAAGTGCTGGCCGATCTGCAAGAGCGCTTAAAGGCCATGGAAGCTACTAAACGTTTGGCGGATGAATTTTTAGAAAAGAAAAAATTATTGAATCATCTTCTGCTTCAGAAGGCGAGCTTTGACGAGCGCAAGCAACGGTTAGAAAGATTTTTTAAAGTAAAATTGGAAGTATCGCCCATCTTGATGCAACAGCAAGAGTTGGAGCGAACTTGCGAGAGGTTGAGAAATGATTTGGATGCTTCAAAGGCAGCATTACAAAAATATCAAGAGGCCATGCCTTCATTGCAAGCTCAAGAGGCGACGGCGAAAAAAGAAGTAGAGATGCTTCCCGAACGAGAAAGAAGGATTGCCTTGCTGGAGCGCATCGCAGAACGAAATTTAGCTCTGGCAAAAGCCAGGAAGATGGAGAAAGAATCGACGGAGAAAAGAACCGAGTTTCAATCACTCGAAGAAAAATATGTGATACAAGAAGCTTCCATTAAAGAGAAGGAACTTATTGTGGAAAATACAAAAAGTAATTGGGGCGCGCGTTTCAAAGAGGTGTTGAAAATGGATGTGAATTGGGAGGAATTGCAACGAATGCAACTTTTACAAGAAACATCTAAAAAACAATTGACGCTCTTGGGCAATAAGATCGGCGAAGAAGAACAACAGAAGACTGATTTTGATAAAATTTTAATTGCGAATGAGAAAAGAGATTTTCCCACGCTTTTGGAATCGCTAACGGATAAGATCGATGCAGCTCAAAAGGAATTGCTAGTGATGCGCGAAAAGGAGGGATTAGAAACCTTCAGGCATCTAGTAGTTGATGGCCAGCCTTGTCCGCTGTGTGGTAGCCTTCATCACGAACAACATGACTCCAATCAAAGTGAAGAAATTTCAAATAAAGAAAAAGAACTTCATGACTTGCGCGAATATCTTGTGGTGACGCAAAAGCAGGCGCTGGAATTTTCAAAGTTGTTGCAGTCGTTGGACTTGCTAAAGACAGAGAAAAAGAAGAAGCAAGAAGAGTTGTCTGAAATAGAAAAGAGCATGGAAGCATTGCAAACCTATTTCTCCGCGTGGGAATGGAATAGCAATGATGAAATCGATAAAGGGATAGAATTCATTAAACGTGAAAAAGAGAATTTTGAACGCGTCGAAAAGGAGTGGAATGACTTGCGAAGAGCGACAGAACGTGCTGGGGAAAGAATAAAACAATTGCGTCCCGAAATGGAGGCGTTGAATGTGGAAATAGCGAAAGCCACGGCTGTCGCCGAAAGCGTGGATGCTATTCTCAAGGACAGTGCTGATGATTGGTTCCAGCGCTACCTAGACGTGGAGGAAGCGGTGATCAAAACAGATATTCAAAAGGTGCGCAGTTTTATCGAAAATACGCAACGGAAGTATAATGAGCTTTCTAAAAGCATAGTTGAATTGCAGGCTTCTATGGCAAATGCAGAAAAGACGATCGAGGAAAAGTCAAAAGAATTGGAGAGTATGCAACCACAGCGATTGCAACTGCAAGAGCTATTGGCTGCAAAGCTTACTGCCCTTGCAATAAGCGAAGTGGAGGCCAGAACGATGGATGCTTTGAAAATTGAAACAGATAAGGAGAAGAACGAAATTGATGCGTTCTATTCTTCTATGGATGGTCTGGAAAAACGTATTGCCGAAATTCAAAGTAATCCCGAATTTAAAGAGCTGGATGCAAGTCTTTACGATGATTTGAAATTAGAATTAAAGTCTAAAGAAGATGAACTTCAATCCGCTAATGTTCAATTGGGGCAGCTGCGCCAAGAGTTGACCGATATGGAAGAACGCTGGGGACGAAAAGTGAAGTTTGAAGAAAGACTGGCCCATCTTCAAAAGCGCATCGATCGCTTGAAGGTGTTGGAGGGGCTTTTCAAAGGAGGCAAATTCGTGCGTTACATTTCTAATTTTTATTTGAAAGAATTGTGCGCCTCTGCCAATAAGCGTTTTCATCAATTGACGCGCAATCGTCTCAGCTTGGTGGTGGATGATGAAAATAATTTTTACGTCATCGACTATTTGAATGATGGCAAACAGCGCTTATTAAAAACCTTATCGGGCGGACAGACTTTTCAGGCGTCGCTGTGTTTGGCTCTAGCGCTTAGTGAGCGTGTGAAGTCTGTGAGTCGTTCTGATCGCAGTTTCTTCTTCTTGGATGAAGGATTTGGCGCGCTAGACAGAGATTCGCTTGCGATTGTGATGGAAACGATTAAAAGCTTGCGCAAAGAAAATCGCATCGTTGGTTTCATTTCTCACGTGGAAGAAATGAAAGAGGAAATGGATGTTTATCTCGATGTAAAACTCGATAAAGAAAGGGGCAGCGTGGTTACCTTACAATTGTAAGTTTTGCCGAAGACACCGAGTTTCCAGAGTTAATTTGTAAGAAATACAAACCTTGAGGTAACTCACGCACATCGATTTCGCCATTCGCAATGCTTCCATTCATTACCTGTTGACCGGCGGCATTCAAGATTTGAAACGGAGTACCGAAAGCGACGTCAGCTACTCGAATTACATCGATCGTCGGATTGGGATACACGCTCAATGCAGTGAATTTATTTTCTCGCACATTGGTAGGTAAGTCGGCAACGAGCACAGATGTGTTGATTCCATTAGAACGTTGTATCTGAAGCACAGGAGTTTTGAATTGCGGAGAAATCCATTTGTATTCCACGATTTCAGGTCGTGGCAAGTTAAAACCAAATGAGAATTGATCTACGTAGACAGAGTCAGCTCCATTGAGCACAGCGCGCACGCGAATCACGTCGTAGCTGCTTCCAAGGATGTTTAATGTTCCCCAACCGTCCACTTCGCTTACGCGCGTCTGCTGTTGGCGATAGGTGAAGAGGGTGGGGGCTTCTAATGTGGCCTCAGAAAAACTTTCATGGCTATCACCGAATGTCATCGGAAGTTCGTAGATGACATCTACTGGATTGCTTTGAGCGCCAGCTGGAATGCCACTGAGTGAGGCACCAAAACCTGTTATTGCAAAGCGATCCGAGCGATTTTGGAAATATTGATATGCATCTGTTACAGTAACAAAGCCAGCCAAATCAAAAGATTCGACTCCCACTCCATAATCACTATTATGTTCAGGATTGAAAGGATTATTAAATAAAAACTGAAATGCTATCGGTGTGTCGTCCACATTAAAACAATTGGTAGTGGTGGTCGTTCCTAAGAGGTTTACGATATCTCCATCATAATCCCATGTAAAGTCTTCACCCGTAAGCTCTATATCTGGCTCACCTTGTAAGAGGGCATTGTATTGAATGAGCACATCGCCTGCATCGGGGAGATCATTGGTAGTGATTGACACCTGAGCGATGGCGCTTGTTGCAAAAAAACAGAGAGCAATAAAAAAAGCCGAAACTTTCATGGGGTAAAGGTTTCGGCTAATTTAATATAAATATTTTAATTATGGACAGAGTGGAATGATATCCGTTGATTCACCGCCCGGATCGCAAAAGGTGATGTTTTGTGTTTGATTGCTAAAACGCAAAGCAAGAAGATTTGCAAAGTTGGGTACTAAACCTGGATTGGTAGTAGCAATGGGTAAACCAAAAATACCACGCGAGCTACGACTAGAAAAAAGTCCTAAACCATTGCGGATGTTGCTGTAGGTTGGTCTCTCTTGAACAACACCAGTAGTGGGTGAGTTGACTTGAAAGAAAGTATACAATTCATCACCTCCGATGTATAGCACCAGATCAAAAGCTTCTGTGCCAGGGAATGGAAGGTCATCCACTTCACCGATCTCATAGACAATGTTGTCGTCTGACTTTAAAGTGGTGCTAAGTACGTTAAAAAATCCTTCTCCACTAATCGAAAAATTAATGCGACCATTGGATGCGGTGTTGTCTTTAGTAAATGTGCCTGCATTGTACTCAACGGTTATTGGACGTTCGCTCAACAGCACCGTGTGGCTTGCGTCTGAGTAGGTTTTTTCAATAAATCTCATGCGAAGAGCTACCTCGTAAAAAGGAGCACTTTCGTCAGGAAAGAAAGAGCCATTGTATGTTTCAAAACTAAAAGTAGAGGATGTGCTCACGCTAGCGAGTCTGATCTCGCGACCTA
>JBILSZ010000169.1:0-4512 GCA_044371755.1 Flavobacteriales bacterium
TATCTTCAGTGGAATATTTCTACAAACAAACACCTTTGGGCGACGGCACCTATCAGCTTGAAAATACTGCTCAAGTTATAAATCCACAAGGTCAACTGCAAACAGCAACCATAGGCTTGTTTTATGAGATTTTTAATGATACACAGGAACAGAGCACATTCAGTTGGGGGGCAGATTTGACAGGAAACGTCGATGTCATTGTACTTCCATTTATTGCATTACCAATTCCAACTGTGAAACCTGGATTCAATAGAGAACGAACGATGTTCCGCTCCACAAGCACTGTTAAAGTGATACAACGGAGTGGCTTGATTGAAAAAATAGTCGCAACCGATGATGCCTCAACTGTTACCACGTCCAATCTTGCATACGACTCTGAAACGGGGGAGGTACTGCTAACGGAGGTAAATAACAACTTTGGTGATAAGATATACAATATGAATTTTCCAGCATATTGGAAATTCAAAGAAATGGGGGGTGCCTACCAGAATATTGGTTTCACCAGAGTGATGGGATTTGACGCAAGCGGAAACTATTCAATTGCGGGAGCAAAGAACTTCTATGTCGAGGGAGATGAATTGGCTCTAGTAGCAAGCGGAAATAACAAAAAGGGTTGGGTCGTCGAAGTTGGTGAAAATCACATTAAAGTGATTGATAAAGTGGGTGAACCAATCACAGGCTCTGGGTATTTAGGAAAAATAATTCGTAGTGGCTATCGAAATATGCAAATGGGATCAATGGCGTCGATTACAACTAAGTCAAATCCCATGAATATGATTGCCGCTAATTCCTATTCGAGAGTTTTGCAAGCAAGTGCTATTGAATATACCAACGAATGGTTGACAGACTGCGAGTGTTACACAAGTGACCAAGAATTCACTACCTCCAACCCATTTGTACTGGGTATAAAAGGTTATTGGAAGCCTACAAAATCATATTTGTATCTCACCGATCGCACTCAAACAGATCGAAATAATAACACGAATTTGCGATATGACGGGGAGTTTACTTCGTTCTCGCCGTTCTATCAAGTTGACAATTCTGGCCAGTGGTCGGCACATTACCCCAATTGGACTTACACTTCCGAGGTTACCCAATTTAGCCCTCATGGCAATGAGCTAGAGAATAGAGATGCACTTGGACGATATAGCGCAGCAAAGTTTGGATATAAGCAAACATTAGCAACCGCAGTCGCCGCCAACAGTAAGTACAGTGAATTAGGCTTCGAGGGATTTGAATACCTGACAAATCAATTTTGCGGGGATAATGACTTTAATATCGTAGTGGGCAATGCTTCAGTCTCTGCTGAGGATGCACATACAGGCAAGTATAGCCTAGAAGTAAACACCGAGGCGCCACCAGTGGTATCAAGCTATGTTCCGTCTCCTTGTGCTATTGGCGATTGCGGTCTGCAACTTGAAATTACACCTCAATTGGCTAACCTGGATCTCATTTCGGTATCTGGCGGAAACGGTCCTTATACTTTTGAGTGGACCCATGTAATTGGAAGTCCTATAGTAGAATTGTGGAATGGCAATCAACTACGTGTAACAGGAAATAACTGGGTTTTACTCGTAACAGCTACCGATTCGCAGGGAAATACCATTAATGTTGAATTTGAAAAGGAAAACTAAATGAAACATCTAATTCTCATATTACTTTTTACAACAGGTTTTTGTGGCGCCAGTGCACAGCCATTCACTCAATTTTGGGCTTTACAGGGCAGTCAAACCAATGGTGTAATTAATCATGTTCAACCCAATAGCACTTGCCGCAACTATTATGACATCAGGCGAACATTTTGGCCAACAACTGGAACAATAAGGATAAATACATTAACCTACGATCAAGGTAGCGCTTCGTTTTGGATTCTTGCAGAATTTCCAGCCTCCAATTCTCCAATCGTTTTAGAACCTCTTCCTTCTGGAGCTTTCCCAAATGTGCCGTTGACAAATTCACTTTCAGCAGTTGCTTATGGGCTTTCTTTGGAAAATTGTCCTTGCGACAATTTAGAAGAACAAGAGTCTCTTGCCGTTAATATGAACGAAGAAGGTGATCTGATCATTTCTTTTAACCCTTCATACACCGCAGTTCTTATCAAAATAAATGTTTCGATTATTTCTTCTGGAATAAGTATTCGAGGAAAACAATCAGACACAGGACCTAAGATTGATTGCACAGGCAGAAGGACGGAGGGCAACGAAGATGGTCTTACAATCATTGAGTGGATAGACGATGACGAAGTTTTAATCAATACTCCTAATCCTCCTTGTGAGTCTTCTTTAGCATTGTGCAACAGTGGTGAGCTAAGCGCGTCCTGGTCTAATGTTGTTGCTGGACAATCGGTTTCTACATGGCTTACCGTGAATCATCTCGGAGGTCCTGCTCCAAATATTGAATTATCCGGGCAGTCGTTTCAGAATTTTCTTCCAATGAACTCTTCACTTGGAGCAACTAATTTTACAAATGTTGCTATATATCCTCCGTCATCTGACTGCTCAGCTAATTGCAATCAATTACAAGTTGGAAATAGCGAAGATCCAACAGGATCAACTTACACCATTCCCGCTAATTGGTTTAATTCTCCCGGTATCTATCTCGTTTACGTCGAAATCACCCTTTCATCTGCATCACAAAGCCTGATTATCGAATATCAAGACGTAAATTGTGAATATACTTATCCTGATCCCGAGGTATGCGTTTCGTGTTTACCTCAGTTTGTGCCCCAGGCGGGTAAAAAGTATGTTATAGGGGCATGGGTCAAAGAAAAAGGCGCACTTAGTTCTGCTATCAATTACACTAAACCTTATCTACAAATTTCATTCATCGGTTCAACGGCCCCTGAAATACAGCTAAGGCCAGAAGGGCAAATCATTGATGGCTGGCAACGAATTGAAGGTTCAATAAACTATCCTTCAGATGCAACAAGTATTCAGATAACTCCTGGCGTAGATGCTGGAGAGGCTTACTTCGACGATCTCAGATTCTTTCCTTTCGATGGAAGTATGAAATCATATGTTTACGATCCCGACAATCTAAGATTCATTGCAGAGCTCGACGAAAGAAATTTTGCAACCTTTTATGAGTATGATGAAGAGGGCAAACTCACTCGCATCAAAAAGGAAACCGAACGAGGAGTTATGACCATTCAAGAATCAAAGTCCAGTAACGTTAAAAAAGAAAACTATCCCAATGACTAATCTAATATTCATTTGCTTATTGTCATCGCTAGTTTCTGAATGGATGACGATTGATAGAAAAACATACCAAGCCGAGTTAAAGCAGGCAGAAGCATATTTTATTGAACCTAACTACTCCATGAATTTCACTTATTCTTCATTTGTGGGTAGGGATTCCAAAACACCATTCGAACAAATGACGGGTATTTACAAAAGATCAAAAGATGCCTATTACTCTTCATTTGAGGAACAGATTACCTTTCAAAATAAAGAATTTCGAGTTTTAGTAGAT
The DNA here is from genome assembly GCA_044371755.1 of Flavobacteriales bacterium. Classification (GTDB taxonomy): domain Bacteria; phylum Bacteroidota; class Bacteroidia; order Flavobacteriales_D; family Sanyastnellaceae; genus JAIXWP01. Next base: position 3,472 of record JBILSZ010000169.1, read on the forward strand.
AAAGATTCTAAGGAGATCATCGTCACCAAACCCACATCGATGAATCCAACGGAACTGGACCAGCTTATCTATTCTTCAACTTTAGAAAAGGTAAAGCAATTCTCTACCCGCTCAACCTCTGGAATTAGAGAATACAGACTTATTTATGATGGTTCGTTAGAGTACGAGAGCAGCACCCTTGAATTCGATAAGAACATGTTGCTTCGACGAATAACATATCAGTATAGGGATAAACAAGAGATAGAACGTGAAGATGGATCGAAATACCAAGAATACCCTAGGTTGGATCTCTCTATTTCTAATTATTCTAAACAAGTTACTTTACTCCCCTCTGAAAAAGTTGAGAGTGTTTTAAAAACAAATGGTGGTAAAGTAATATCCACCACGAGTGAGTATAAAAACTATAGACTAAACGATTACACTAAATAATTGAAAACTTTTTAGCCATGAAACTAAGGAAAGTTATTTTAACTATTGGCTTTGTTGTCACAAGTCTTTTGGGCGTAAAGGCTCAGATGATGAACTCTTTGATCTTTGATCATAATAGTGACACCACAGACTATTTTGACTTAATGGGTAGCATGTCCACCGGCTATGGTAGTATTGTCAACACATTTACGTTGAAAGTCGTGCATGACACCATTGCTCCGGACACAGCTGGATTTGAAGTGGCTGTTAGTTTTCACCTCTATGAGTTAGTCAACTTTGGTCAACCCATTTTCTATAAGACCGATACACTAAATATCGATTTCAAAGCTAAATATGATTCTATCGGATACAAAAACTTAGATGCCATTGTGATTCGAGAGGACAAAAGTTTCAGAGTTTATATAGAAAAAGTATGGGTCAATGGTATTGAAAAGCTCACTGTTCCAACCAATGTCCAGTTGGATATGAATTTCAAGAATTTTTCTATTCAAAGCATGGATGTTGCTGGATCTATTGATGGTGTTGGAATCACGCCAATATTGGTCAACTGCGATGGAGTTTCCTCTCAGTCGGCATTTATAGTGTCTTGGCTGCCTTATGAAGAAGCGTTAG
>JBILSZ010000170.1:0-4510 GCA_044371755.1 Flavobacteriales bacterium
TGATGTCCTCACCCAACTTGGACTGCCTGATTTTACAATAAAAATAAATAATAGAAAACTCCTCACAGGCCTCGCTGCCCTCACGGGTGCGCCGGAGCGTATGATGGACATGACAGTGGCCATCGACAAGCTCGATAAAATCGGAGTGGATGGTGTCAAAAAAGAATTGATAGAAAAAGGTTTTTCAGAATCGCAGTGGAATATTATCGAATCAGTGTTAACACTCGAAGGCAACAATGATGAGAAGTTGGAGCGCATGAAGATTCTTTTAGGTGAAAATGAAATAGCATTGAAAGGCATCGAAGAGATGCAATTCATTTTACAAAGAGTAAAAGCCGTTGGACTAGAGCGAGCAAAACTCGAACTTGATCTCACACTCGCGCGCGGCCTGAACTACTACACGGGCGCCATCTTCGAGGTGAAGGCCAATGGTGTGCAAATGGGCAGTATCTGCGGTGGTGGTCGCTATGATGACCTCACGGGCATCTTCGGATTGCCCGGTCTTAGCGGCGTGGGCATCAGTTTTGGCGCCGACCGCATCTATGATGTGATGATGGAGCTCAATCTATTCCCGACAGAAATTGGCGCCACTACAAAAATTCTATTTGCGAATTTTGGAGAGCAAGAAGAAATGCACATTCTTCCAATTCTCAGAAAAATAAGACAAGCAGGCATCAATGCAGAGATTTATCCTGAAGCTGCGAAGATGAAAAAGCAATTCAAATATTCAGATGATAAAAAAATTCCATTCGTTGGAGTGATTGGTACAGAAGAGATTCAGAAGAATGTGATTGCTTTGAAAAATATGACCAGCGGCGAACAAGAATTATTATCCCTTGAGCAAGTCATTGAAAAGCTGAAGTAGTATGGAAGTGGTTCGTTCAAAATCCGATCATAGCGCAGCAATTTATCACCTGTGCCGTGGACGTTTTGAAAATAGATTTTTCAGTGCTGCAGGTGACCGATTTGTGGTGGAGTGGGATGATGAGCTGAATCAAACAGGACTGGCAATTCAAATGGATCATCCTGTGTATAGCATATTTTATTCGAAACAATATGACATGCTTTTGGCTGGTACATCCCATGGAAATCTTCATGTAGTTGATTTAAATGCGAAGAAAGAGCTTCGCAATATTGCGTTGCACAACAATGGTGTCTACTCATTTTGTTTTTTAGAAAAATTTAATCTCTTGGTTGTGGCTGGTGGAGATGGGAAAATCAGTATTTGGCAATTGCCCGAACTTGATTTTCTCCGAAGCTTTCCTCTGGGTGATTTCAAATTGCGCAGCATGGCCAAAAGTGCTGACGAATCTTTCATCGCCTTGGCCTGCGGCGATGGCAAAGTACGCGTCTTCGAGACATTATTTTTTAATGAACTATATACGATCGATGCGCATGCTGAAGGAGCCACTTGTGTGGCTTTTCACCCCACTAAACCGACATTGCTCACTGGAGGAAAGGATGCGCATTTAAAAGTATGGAATATCACTGATGACTACAAAGAGATTATATCCATTCCCGCGCATTATTCTACGATCTATACAATAGCATTTTCTCCTGACGCAAAACACTTTGTCACCACCTCGCGCGACAAGAGTTTTAAATTGTGGGATGCAAATACCTTGGATGTAATATCAAAAATAGAATTGGGCGGCACTGGCCACACCCACAGCGTCAACTCCGCCCTCTGGCTCTCCCCCACCCACTTCATCACCGCCAGCGACGACCGAAAAATCAACTTAGTGCGAGTCTCAGAATAAATCAATTCGGAATTCACAATTCACAATTCGAAATTCAAAATTCGCAATTCGCAATTCGCGATTCTAAATTAGGAATTCGCAATTCGAAATTCTCTATCTTATTATCCCATTATCTTATTACCCTATTATCCTATTACCCTATTATCCTATTATCCTATTACCTTCTCACGGGCTCACCAAATTAATACTAATCATCGTGTAAAAAGTATTGCCCAGTGTGTTTTCCATTAGGTAAGGTTGATCGCCGAAGAAGCCGCGGAAGAATTCATTTCCATCTTGGAATTCATCTACTTCGAAAGCATAGTTGTATCGCAATCCCGCTTGTAATGAAATCCAAATAAAGTTCTTGAGCGAGCGCTCATAAACGGCGCGGATGCGAAGTTCGCTACGGCGCAACTCAATAAAACGATCGTCACTCAAAGCATTATTTCCTGCTAAGAAGTAAGAATTTCCTTCCAACTCATATCCTAGTAAAAGTAGGCTGCGACTGCTGAACGTTCTACGAACGTGAACGCGTGCAGGTGCCAGAGCCTCTACTCCCCATTTGCGATTGGGTGCTGTCCAGTTGACGAGTACAATCGGAATGTAATTCAACTCACCAACACGATAAGTTCGTGAAATACCCACACCGACCATGCGGCGATCGTGTTTTTTCCAACCGAAGATTGCGGCCGCAGAGATCCGCGTGCGATCTAAGTTGCCCATGTTGGAGAAATTATAGTCACCATTCAAATCACCCGATGCTTGAAAAAGAGCAAAATGCTTTTCGTTAAATGGCTTAAAAATAGTGGTATTCAAACCCGTTGTGCGCAATCCATTCGAACGTATGGTCTGATTTACCGGATTCTCAGCGAGCGCGAGTTTCGGATTTTCTTCTTCATAAAACTGATGTTGCCAATAGGTAACGCCCACCTGAATGATAATATCGTTTCTTGAAATTACTGGAATATTAGCACCAAAACGAATTCCCCCCACCCCGCGGTAGCGCGATTCAGAAGGACCAAATCCACCGTTATTTCCTACTCCTGGAAAAGAATCCGTGACCAATGTAGCTGGACCTTCTAAGTCAAATCCAAAACTGATGAGTTTTGCAGGACTCAAATCAAAGACCTTGCTCGTGCAATATCTTTTTGCATCTCCGTCAGCAAATCCAAGATTATCATACATGGAAAAATCTTCCTCCTCCTCAACGGGAACGACCGTTGAATCTTGCTGAGAAAAAACAGACATCAATGAAAATCCGAAAAGAATGAAGAGAAAAATTTTTTTCATAGATATAAAAATAAAAAAGCCTTCTCTATAATTTAGAGAAGGCCTTTACATGAGACTATTATTTTGAAGTTACTGCCAAGCGCTTCCAAACATCTGTTCTACCGAGCGCTTCAACACCAATATAACCGCGGATGTCAAGTGTATTGTCATCCTTCATTTTGATGATACATTTGTATGTATTACCATTTTCAGGATCGTAGATTGTACCTTCCGTCCACTCTCCTTTTCCTGTGTAAACGAAGTCTTTCAAAAGACGATAACCCTTCAATGGAACCGTTCTTTGCGAAGCGTCAGTATTGTTCTTATCTAACTTCGGCTGCTTTGTTTCGGGATCATTGGGTTCTTTCAACCAAACAATTTTACCATAATACTTCGTCCCAATTTTTTCAATTTTCACACGCGCCTTTCCGTGACTTGGCTCCCACACACCGATGAGCTTATCACCTTCAGCGGCTTGAGCAAACGACAATACAGGAGCGATTAGCGCTATCAACAAAAACAAAAGACTCTTTTTCATAATATGATTTTTTTATGTTTTAATATTTCTTCAAAAACCAAATACCGTGCAATTTAGTCTTTGAGCGAAACCTCAAATTCAATTTTTGCTTTGTACTCGAGATTACCATCCATATCACCATTCAAGTCTGCATCGGCCACAAGGATAAGAGCACTTTGTTTAAAAAGATCTTTTAAATCCGCATCCAAAGCGGGATTGAGAGTGATGCTAGATACTCCTGTTGGCACAGGATTCAATACAGCAGCCTGCTGCATCTGAGCGCCATCAGCAGTAACTTGAAAAATGACACTTCGAATACGATCGAATCCAATAGAATCGGTGGTAGTGAATGTGATTGATTTTACAGTGACTTTCTCCACATTTTCTGGAGTGGCCCACGCCTCAAGATTTTTCAATTCGATTGGTACCGTGGCCTGCAAGGTGTTGGAACCATCGAAGAGGGGTCCTTCTGCTACCATCGTAACATCGTCGATAGTGTATGTTTTCGTAGTAACAGTGCCGCAAGACGCCGTGAATAGTGCAAGTGCAGTCGCTAAAATAAATAGTGATTTGTTAGGAGATAAGATCTTCATACATTGATTTTATTGCTGGTCAAATATATCCAACCCATTGTAAAATCAACACATCAACGTATGGAAAGAGGCCATACTTTAATTATTGAGCCATAAATAAATACAAGCTCACCATCGTAACGGCCAACAAAAGCCATTTCTTCGTTCTCGGGTGCATAGGTCCAACTGATTTAGGTTGTAGGTACTTTACAAATATGACTTCTTAAAACCGCAAGTTTTGAACAGAATAACAGAGTTATCAAGAAATCAAAGTGAAAAACCGCTCTGCTAAAAACTTTGGCATTTTCAATGGTCGTGAATTCGTATTTTCGGGCTTTACTATTCAACTCACATGAAACAATCTATTGGTTCTATTTTCATTGCCGCGGCTATTGTCATTGCTGCAGGCA
>JBILSZ010000068.1:0-15099 GCA_044371755.1 Flavobacteriales bacterium
TTCTGCGAATTTTTATCGTTGCATTTTATTTCAAAAAAATAGCGGCGAATGAAACATTCATCGCCGCTATCATTACTGAAACAATTGTTATTCTCTTATGGCAATTCGACGTGATGGCCTTCCTTTGGCTCAACGTGGTCGGCTGCCTCACCCTCCCCGCCGTCGCTGCGCTCCTAGGAACAACGGGGGAAGAAGGAACAAAGAACAGGGGAATAAGAAACAAAGGGTGAATGTAGAGATTGGATGTTGGAGATTGGATTTCCTTGTTCTTTTCTTCCTTGTTCTTTTCTACTTTGTTCTTGTATTACTTACTCTCCTTCAGCAGTTTCTCCCCCATCTTGAGGTATGCATCATCACCGTCTGCTTTGGCGAGTTCGATTACCTTTTGAGCAGTTTCAGCTGCGCCTTTTTTGTCACCCATTTTGAATTGGATATTTCCTTTCAACATGAATACCCAGTATGCAGATGGATTCATTTCTGTGGCTTTGGTGGCCCACTCTAATGCTTGCTTGAGGTCTTTATTGTTGTCATAGTAGTAACGAGCGGCAGTGTAATAAGGCTTGTTGTCCTTGATCATCACGTTCTCGATATTCTTCATGATTTTTTCATCAACTTCTACCTTGATACCGAAAGCAACGCGGGTATTTTCCCATTCCAATTCGATGTTTGCAGTAGTAGCGGTTTGGTCAGCAATATTGATTGTAAATGTTTCCACCTTCGGACTCACTTGAGTTGGCTTCACGTCGAAGCGCAACAATTCATTTTCTTGCTTGTACTCACCTACATTTCCACCGAGTTTGGTATCTTTATAAAGCATGATCGTCCAGCTGTCTTTCTTAGGCATAGAATATAATGCGTAAGTGCCAGCAGCTACTGCTTTGCCTTCTACAAAAACGTCTTCTCCAAAAGTGATGGTAGTAGCGCCATTAGCACCTGTTCTCCAGATTTGTCCAAAAGGCACTACATCACCATATACCACGCGACCTTTAGCGCTTGGTCTAGAATATTCGATGCTAATGTCTGACAAACCAAAAGCCTGCTTCAATGTGGCGAGCGGGCTTGGAGCTGGTGTTTTAAGTTGTTGTGATTGCGCATTGGTAAACGCCATCAATGCTATGGCAAGAACTGCAAATACTTTTTTCATAAAAAATTTGGTTTAATGAATTTTCGCAAGATTACTACAATTTGTTTTGAGGAATTGTTTTTTTATGTGTGAAGAAATGGTAAATGCAACTATTTTCACCATCGGTAAGTCTTATAAAAACATGAAGGTTTTCAGCATTATATTATCTGTAGTTCTTGTTTTCACTAATTCGCTAAAGTGTATTTCACAATCAAGTGATTGTGAGACTGCTATTTCTGTGTGCTCGAGTTTATTCGAACAAAACAATAGCCCTGTGGGCACTGGAAATGTTTTTGAAATGGCGCCAGGAAGTTGCCAGACCTTTGGAGAATTCAATAGTGCTTGGTATGTGTTCACGGTGCAAGAGGATGGAGATCTTTCCTTTATTCTTCAACCGAACGATGATGCTGATGATTATGATTGGTCGTTGTATGATATTACAGATGGTGGTTGTGCAGGTATCAATACGGGCGTTTCTCCCGAAATTAGCTGTAACAGCTATGGTAGTTTTGATCTTATACAAGGTCCAACTGGAATAAGCTCAGCTAACGGAGGCAATGGTAATAGCAATGGACCAGGCAATGCGGCAGGTCCCCCTTTTAACTCTGATTTACCGGTGACTCAGGGACAAGTGCTCGCTTTGGTTGTGATGAATTTCAGTGCAACACTGAATGGTTATGCGTTAGAATTTGGGAATGATGCAGAAATTTTTGACGACGAAGCGCCTTTTATCATTCAAGCAAATGTGAACTGCGCCCAAGATGAGGTGACGCTTGTTTTTAGTGAGAGTCTGCTGCTTTCAGAGTTTGTTCCAAATGAAATCCAAATTGATGTTGCTGGAAATGTATTACCTGTTACGAGTATAGAAAGCTCTAGCAATACTTATGTTACTGAGTTGACATTGGTAGTGCCAGCCATGGCCGATGAACTCGGGGCCGCTACCATTATTTTTAATGAAGTCATTACAGACGTGTGCGGAAATCCACTTCCGGAAAGCTTTCCTATTAATCTCACGGGCGCAATGACGATCGACATTACCACGGGACCGGCGTGCAATGGGGAAGGAGGAAGCATAGAGGTGGAAGTAACGAATGCTGGAATTAGTTGTCCTACTTTAACATTGAATGGCGCTGCGATCCCAAGCGCAGAAGCAGGTTGTGGGCCGCTTCTTGCTTCTAATTTAACTCCGGGAAATTATAATGTAAGTATTACAAATAATGACAATGGATGCGTGCTTACGCAAAACAATATTGCAGTTATTAATGATAATCCAATTGTGAATGCTGGTCTTGACTTTTGGTCATGTGAATTGTCAAGCGCTATAAGCGTAAACGTACCTGCTGGAGATTTTGTGTGGACAGGTCCTGCTGGTGTGTCTTTTCAAAATCCCAACTCCCCTCAAACAATAGTGTCAGTGATCGCGCCAGGCACATACCCCATAACAGGAACATTGACGGTTGGGGAATGCGTGGCTACCGATGAAGTGAATATCTCATTTTCAAGTCCACCAAATTTGAATATAGAACCAACCGCTCTCAGTTGCTTCTATCTATGCGATGGATCTGTTCTTTTTCAAGATGATAATAATCCCACTATTGAAGTAGAAATAGACGGTGTAATCGAGACAGGAAATCCTGTTGTTTTCGAAAACTTTTGTGCAGGGAACTTTCAAGCTTTAGTAACCTTCACCCCCGGCTGCTTTGCCTTCTATTCATTTACCATTGAAAGTCCTTCGGCATTTTCAGCCGATTTCGAATACACCCCAAACCCAGCACCTGTCGACAATTCGGTAGTTACCTTCACAGCACTCGAAGCAATTTATGACTCACTCGAATTTATAATCCCAAGTCTAGAAGGAGAGCGATTTGTGACCAATCCTTCCATGATTGAATTGCCTGCTCTACCGGGATTCTATAATGTGGAATTGGTTGTGTATTCTAATGGCTGTGAGCAGCGCAGTACTTTATCCGTAAGAGTAGTGGATAATTTGGTTGTTTTTATTCCCAATTCATTCACTCCCGATGGAGATGATTTAAATGATGTGTTTCTTCCCGTTTTTTCAACTAAACCAGAACTTTATTCTCTCCAAATTTTTAATCGTTGGGGGGATCTTATATTTGAAACTACTGATTGGAAACAACCTTGGTTGGGTGATGTCAATGCGGGCGATTATTACGGTGTTAATGACTTATATTTTTGGAAAATGAGTTACAAAGGAGCTGATATTGATGTGATCGAACAAGAGGGCAACGTGATTTTGATTCGATGAACGTTTTTACTATCTTTCGCTTTCGCTGTATTTGTTAAAGATTAGAAGAAAGTTTACAATTTTGTGATAACTTACATATATTTGTTGTGAATAATACGACATTCGTCTAGAATATCGACGGACTCGTCTTATAACACTAACAACCTTAAATCATTAGGAGATGGCAATTTCTACTAGAGTGTCTGCACTTAAAGTGTTCTTAATCGCAACGTTATTTATTCCTATTTCTCTTCTTTCACAAGAGATTTCCGTAGCGATGAAGTGGAATCAGGTTCAACTAAATGGTATTCGCAAAGATGCTGCTCGTCCAACCGTGCAAGCGCGAAATCTTTACCATGCCTCTATTTTGTTATACGACTGTTGGGCAGTTTATGATAATGATGCGTCGACCTTTTTTCTTGGAAAAACACTTGGCAATTACACATGTCCATTCAATGGAATTATCATTCCCGAAGACCGTCAAGAGGCTCAGGAAAAGGCGATGAGTTATGCGATGTATCGCTTCATGGCGCATCGCTACAGCAATGCTCCACTCAATAACTGGAATACTTTTATTCTTGGTTATTGCAATGCATTGATGGCTGAATTAGGATATCCAATTGATGTTACCTCAACCGATTACAGTGATGGCGACCCAGCAAAACTGGGCAATTATATCGCTACACGACTGCAAGAATATGCCTTCCAAGATGGCTCAAATCAGCAGTTCAATTACGCTAATTTGTATTATCAAACAGTCAATGGCCCTGTATTTCCTGAACTTCCAGGTAATGCTCAACAATACGATGGAAATCGTTGGCAACCACTATCACTTTCAGCGATCTTGGATCAGAATGGATTTCCGATCTCTAATGCAGCTCCGGCCCTTTCTTCTGAGTGGGGAAATGTAACTCCCTTCGCTCTTACGGATGACGATAAAGTAACATACCAAAGAGATTCTTACAATTGGAACGTTTATCACGACCAAGGTCATCCACCATATTTGGATACCATTACTGAAGTAGAAAGACAGTGGGATGAAGACTTCTTCCGTTGGGGCTTCTCTACAGTTGCCATTTGGCATAGCTTCCACGATGTGGCTGATGGGGTGATGAGAGATATCAGTCCAAACACCATCGGTAATGTTGACTTGAGCACCTTGCCAGTAACTTTTGAAGATTTTAAAAACTTCTACAACATATTTGAAGGTGGAACTACCTCTGATCAAGGATATGATATCAATCCTGTCACCGGTTTGCCCTATCCAGAACAAATCGTTCCTCGTGCCGATTATTCGCGCGTTTTATCCGAATATTGGGCAGATGGTCCACAGTCTGAGACACCTCCTGGTCACTGGTTTTTAAATATCAATAATATCAACCAACACCCATTGCTCGAAAAGCGTTGGGGTGGTGAAGGAGATATTCTCGAAGACCTAGAATGGGACGTAAGATCCTATCTCGCACTTGGCGGCGCTATTCACGATGCTGCTGTCGCTTGTTGGTCTACCAAAGGTTATTATGATTTCACTCGTCCTATTATGGCGATTCGTTATATGATCGATCATGGTCAGTGCAGCGATATGTCTTTACCAAATTATGATCCCGCAGGTATTCCACTTATCCCAGGCTTCATAGAGGTCATTGAAGAAGGCGACCCATTAGCAGGTGCTAGCAATGAGCACGTTGGTAAAATTAAACTTTATACTTTCCGCGGTCCAGTAGAAGCTACAGGTTTAGACGGTGTGGGTTGGATTCGTGGTGAAAACTGGTGGACCTTCCAAGTGCGCACTTTCGTTACACCTCCTTTCCCCGGTTATTATTCAGGTCACTCTACCTATTCTAGAACAGCCGCCGAGGTGCTCACGCGCATCACAGGAAGCGAATACTATCCCGGTGGTCTTGGTGAATTCGTAGCCAACCCCGGCTATTTGCGCGCAAGCACCGGACCAAGCGTTCAAACACGCTTGCAGTGGGCCAAATATGCTGATGCTGCCGATCAGTGCAGTCTTTCACGTATCTATGGCGGTCTTCACCCACCTTGCGACGATATACCCGGACGCAGAGTAGGATTGCTAGTAGGTCCTGCTGCTTTCGAAAAAGCAGAGTCATTTATACTCGCCGGAATTCCACACGTGGAAGCCATTTCCGCTGATAAGACATTAATAACAGATGCGGATGTGAATACCACTGTAACTGTTACGATTGAATTTACAGAGGACATGAATACAGGTTTTACTCCAGAGCTACAATGGCCAATGGTGAATCCTACGACGTCTTCGCTCTCTCTCGCTTCACAAGGCTGGGTGGATGCGCATACTTACACGATTACCTATAATATTCTCGATGCGAATCAAGCTCTTGGGAATATTTTGTTTAGAGTAAATGATGCTAAAGACCCAGACGCAAACTCTATCGTTCCTGCATTAGCGAATGTGTTCACCATTGATACTTCTAATCCAATCATCGTGACAGCAAACGTGTCTAACGCGCTGATCAACGATGCAACAGCTCAAGATGGATTCATCACGTTGACGCTGAACTTCAATGAAGCGGTGGATCAAAGCACAACACCAACAATCACTTTTGCTGATGAAAACATTGCATCCGCAGTGTCATATAATACATCACTCAGTTTTTGGCAAAGTGCCACTTCATACCAAGCATTCTTTGATGTGGTAGATTCAAACATTGAAGGCTTCGGAGATATAACAGTAGAAGGTGTTGCTGATGCAAATGGCAATCCAATGACTGTTTATGGAAATAGCAATTTGTTTGAATTGGATACGCAAAACCCAACTTCAGTAATAAACACATCAGAAGCGGGAATCAACTTCCAAACATTGACGGACAACTTTACAATTCAAGCGGTATTTGCTGAGCCAATGAGTGCGCTTGCAATTCCAACATTGGAGTTTTCAGGAAGTGATATTTCAGCCGTCCTTGGCAACGTCGTTTCAGAAGGCTGGTCGAATGATTTGACTTACGAATGGACATTCGCCGTGAATCAAATCACAGAAGAAATTTCAGGAATCAACATCACTGTGAATGGTGGTGAAGATGCGAATGGAAATGCCGCGACACCAGCAGCATTCGAAAACGCATTTGAAGTAGATTTTAATGCTCCTATTATCACATCTTCATCAGAGGTGAATTGGACACTCACCGACGCAAACGCAGTTGAAAATACATTCGGCTGGACCATTGATTTCAATGAGCCGATGAATACAGACGTATTGCCTTCAGTGGTGCTTTCTACCGATGCACAGTCTTCGATTGCTGTGAATACTGCTACTTCTGAATGGCTCAGCGAAACCTCGGTTGTGATTTTCTTTGACGGTATCGATGATGGCGTAGAATTATCCAATGCATTCGTTACACTTTCTGGTTATGAAGATGCCAATGGCAACGTGACAGGAGAAATTAACGATGTTGGCAATATCATCATAGACACACGCAATCCTATTGCTGCTTTTGTTTCGTCTACAAACAATGAATTCGGTTCAGCAAATAATCTTGTGATTTCTTTCGATGAACCGATGAATACCAACGTTACTCCATTGGTAATGGTAGAGCCTATCGAAGCAGCTGATCTTCTCACAGGAATTACCGGTGAATGGCTCAGTGCAACATCTTATCAAGTGAATTTTGCATGGGAATCAGCTGGGACTTTCAACGGTATAGCAAATGTTACCATCAATTCTGCACAAGACGTATTGGGCAACACAATGGAAGAATCAACCATCAACGATGCATTCGAGGTGACTTATGTAGGCGTGGATGAACTCGCTCTCGGTACAGCTAGACTTTACCCGAATCCATTGATGGAAGGTCAAAATGCAATTGTTGAATTGGGCGGTGATTTGCAAAACATAAACTTCCAGATTATGGATTTGGATGGCAAAGTGGTGTCAATCAATCAAAATGTAAACACTTCGAATCAACGAATAGAATTACCAACAGCTAGACTTGCAGCTGGTAATTATCTAGTAAGACTTTACAACAACAAAGCGGAAACGACGCTTAAGTTGATGATTTTGAAGTAAAAAAAAATGATACGAAGTATCTCGATACTTAAATATGCTAGCGCAGAAGAGAGAATGTTCTTTCTTCTGCGCTTTGGCATTTTAGGATGCTTCGTTGGTCATGGCGCATGGGGTTTAATAGGAAAAGAATCATGGCTCACATTTTTTAATGTCTTTTATTTCCCTGAATCCATCTCGCGCATCGCTATGCCTATCGTAGGTTTGCTGGATATCACTGTTGGTATTGTCCTTTTCTTTGCGCCTGCACGCCGTTGGCTATGGTGGGCTGCGATTTGGACGATCTTCACGGCATTGTTGCGCCCCAGCGCAGGCATGGGAATGTCAGAGTTTTTTGAGCGAGCTGGCAATTATGGCGTTCCTCTCGCGATGCTTTATATAACAGCAAGCATTCAACCACGACTTCAATTCACGGGCGCAATTCATTTTCAAGATATTCAATGGGAAAAATATCATTTGGGATTTGAACGCATCCTTCGTTGGTCGCTTTTCCTATTGCTCGCAGGGCATGGAGGTCTCGCATTTTTTAATGAGCACCCTGTGATTACAAAACACCTTGACTTTATTGGTTGGGGCACGTCGCGCTCGAATATCATGATATTCGGTGCCTTTGAGATGTTGCTCGCTTTAGTAGTGCTGCTTCGCCCGCGCATCGCAGGTTTGATGGTGTTCGTGCTTTTTTATAAACTAGTTACTGAATCACTACACCCCATTGCTGGTCATTCACGCGATGTATTCGAGACGATCGAACGCATGGGCGACTATGTTATTCCATTAATTCTTATCGCTTACTATGCCCACTTCCCGAAGCGCTAGTGCACTTTTCGTCATCGTGTTTTTTTCTTTATTTTTTTCTGGAAAAATAATAGCGTCCGACTTTATCGTCAGCTTTGACTACAAGGATGCGGCACCACTTGATTCCAATATCGCCGCTTTTCAAAATTGGTGGAATCATTTTGATGGTGAAGAAAACTTTGTAAAATCAAATGACATATTAAAGCCTTATGGCGTAAATCCTAGCCTTTTCCTAAATGTAATGGGCTATGAGAAAAATGCCGATGATTGGAAAAAATTGAATCACAGCTTGGATTACGCGGTAGAATTGACCGTAAAAGAAAAGGAACAACTGCTAAGATTAATTAAGGACATTATTTCTAAAATAAATGAAAAAAAGCAAGCGCTGAAGGCAGACAAACAGCACTTCGTAGAACTGACTTTTGCTTCTACCACAGGCAAATATCAAGTTAGTTTTTTTAATTATTCATTAGAAAAAACAAAGGCCCCTCGAATTACTGCAAGTAAAAAATTATCGCCATTAGGAGATTCTAAATGGATGAAGAAAAACGGAAAATTTAAAAAACCGAATGTTCATTCGGGTGCCTTTATTAGTCAGAATTTTTATTTTTCTAATTCGGAAAGTTTAGATCTTTCATGGTCGGTGAGCGATCAGTCATTCTCCTATTCCATTTCTAGTTTGGAAAAGAATCCTCCTTACATCGTTGATTTTTTCGCCTCCGAATATGCTCCGATGGAAACTCAAAGAGTGTTTTTGACATGGAATGTCTTGGGCACAAAAGAGATCATGATGGACATGGGCGTGGGAACGCATCCTTCAAAATGGCAAATTAGTATTTCTCCAGAGGATACCATTATTTACACTCTCACGGCAACGAATGCTTTTGGGAGTGCGACGAAGCAAGTGAAGCTCGACGTAGAACAAATAGTGCTCACCAGCGCAATTATCACCGTTTTTACCCCTGAAAAAGGCGATCCAAAGGCATTAGGCACAAAAGTCGTGTCGACGTTAGACGGATATGCCAAAGGCGTATTAGGTCGCTTCGAAGGAGCTACTGATCTTGAATGCGAGGGCGTTAAAACGCCTTATGTCGGACCCTTTAAGTTTGATTACAATGCTCCCGTGTATAAACGTGACTTCATCCGTGGGCAGTTTACGGTTAAAATAGAAGGTGATACACCCGATGAATGGCTGTTTTCACCCATAGTTATTCTTCAGTTCTCCGATGGCAGCAAGCGTGAATTAGTTGGTTACGGCACCCGATTGCTCAAAACCGGATCCGAGGCCGAGGTCTTCAAATTTTAATTTTTCAGAAAAACCAACGGAATACCTTGTTTAGGGTATCGCGTTTACTTTTGCTTTTCGTTTATTTGTGCTTATGAAGACTGCCCTCTCAAATGTCATTCCTGGCAATAGTGCCACCATCACTGGTGTGAAGCGTGGTGAACTGTTTGCAAAACTCACAGAGCTGGGACTTTTTCAAGGAAAAGAAATCAAAGTCTTGTTCAAAGCCCCATTTGGCGACCCTATCGCAGTAGATGTAGAAGGTTATGTACTTTCGCTCCGTAAAGATGAAGCCGAACTCGTGGAAGTGGAGGCTCAATGACTTTGATTTATGGGAGTGAAACGCATCGCATTAATTGGGAATCCGAATACAGGTAAAACATCCATCTTCAACCTCCTCACTGGTCTCAACCAGCAAGTAGGCAATTTTCCGGGCGTTACCGTAGACAAAAAAACGGGGACGCTCAGTTTAGATTCGGGTGAAAAAGTGGAAGTCATCGACTTACCGGGTACTTACAGTGTTTTCCCACGGTCCAAAGATGAGCGCGTAGTTTTCAATATTCTTTCTAAGCCCAATCATCCTGATTTTCCAGAGCTCACCATTGTAGTGGCAGATAGTTCAAATCTCGAGCGCAATCTTTTGCTTTTCACACAGCTTTACGACATGGGCTTGTCGTGTATCCTAGTTCTCACGATGCCCGATGTTTCTAAGAAACGAGAGATTAGACTTGATACGCGTGCGCTGTCTTTTTTATTTGGCGGTGTGCCGATAATAGAGCTGAATGGCAGAACTGGCGAGGGTTTGGATAAACTCAAGCACACCATCGCACATTATCCTCAGAATATCCAAAAGAAAGTTTTTGTTAGCAATCGCTTTGAAGAGCTCTTGCAGAATGAAGACAAACAAGCTGCGGATGCAGAAACCCGTTTTGCAGCCATTCGCGATATCCTCAAAAATTGTGAGCGCCGCATCGATCGATTTAGCGATCCATTTTCTTCCAAGTTGGATAAAATTCTAGTGCATCCGATTTGGGGATACCTCATCTTCACGGGCATTTTACTTTTGATATTTCAGAGCATTTTCAATTTCGCATCCATCCCAATGGACTTGATTGACGGTGCATTCAGCGATCTTAGCCATTATGCGCAATCACATTTACCTGAAGGTGTGTTTACCAATCTTCTGTCGGAGGGTATCATTCCGGGCATTGGAGGCGTCGTCGTTTTTGTACCGCAAATAGCCCTTCTCTTTTTATTCCTCACCATACTTGAAGAGACAGGATATATGGCGCGCGTTGTATTCATCATGGATCGTTTGATGCGCCCTTTTGGATTGAATGGAAAGTCGGTAGTGCCCTTGATGAGCAGCGTGGCATGCGCCATTCCTGGGGTGATGGCTACACGCAGCATCGCCAGTTGGAAAGATCGTTTGATTACCATTTTGGTAGCGCCGTTGATGTCTTGTTCAGCGCGTATTCCCGTGTATACCCTCCTGATCGCATTGGTAATCCCTGATACCGAGGTGTGGGGATTTTTTAATTTAAAAGGCTTGGTATTGTTCGGTTTGTATGCGTTGGGAGTTGTTGCAGCGTTGTTGATTGCTGCACTTTTAAAGTGGATTATCAATTCAAAAGATCGCAGTGTGTTGTTGCTGGAATTGCCATCTTACCGTTTGCCTCGTGCTAAGTACGTGGCGCTATCTGTTTGGGAGAAGGTAAAAGTATTTGTGATGGATGCCGGTAAAGTGATTTTGGCGATATCCATTATTCTTTGGGCCTTGGCCAGTTACGGCCCCGGAGAGCGCATCGAGCGGGCCGTGGCTGCTGTTGAAATGCAAGCCGGCGAGAGTCAAGAAGATTTTGAGTTGAAAATAGCCTCTGCTAAACTTGAAAACTCATATATCGGCATTTTAGGTCATGCCATTGAACCCGCCATCCGACCATTGGGCTACGATTGGAAGATTGGAATAGCGCTGATCACCTCATTCGCTGCACGCGAAGTTTTCGTTGGTTCTATGGCCACCATTTACAGCGTGGGAGAAGATTTTGAAGCCGATTCAAGTTTGCTCGACCGCCTTCGTGAAGAGAAAGACATGCGCACGGGCAAGCCAGCATACAACCTTGCCAATGGCGCATCGCTGATGGTATTTTATGTATTTGCAATGCAGTGTATGGCCACACTCGCCGTGGTGAAGCGCGAAACAAAAACGTGGAAGTGGCCGTTGATTCAATTGGTCTACATGGGCATTTTGGCCTATCTCGGCGCATTCATTACCTTTACCCTGTTATCATGATACAATCTGCATTAGTCATCGCCAGCATCGGGGGAGCCACTTTCTATCTGTGGCGCCGCTTCTTTGGTAAATCGGAGAAGGGCTGCGAACAATGTGGTAAGACCAACGGTTGATTTCCCCTCTATATTTGTCACATGCAGCCATATATCTTGAGGTATATCGCGGAGGGCGAACATCAAAGACAAGATTTTAAAATGAGAATTGACGATGCCCGCAAAATTGCGCGCACCGTTTCTGCTTTCGCCAATACCGACGGAGGCCGCTTGCTCATTGGTGTCAAAGACAACGGGAGCATCAGCGGCGTAAGGGCAGAGGAGGAATTGCACATGATGGAAGCTGCCGCCAAGATGTATGTCAATCCACCTGTTGATTTCAGCGTACAAGCTTGGAAAGTGGATGGTCGCACAGTATTAGAAGTGAATATAGAACCTTCTCGACATCGCCCGCACTTGGCTCAATTGGACGACGGAACGTGGAAGGCATTTTTGAGAAAAGACGATCAAAACTTCTTAGCGCCCGCGGTATTGCTGCACGTTTGGAAGAGCGATGACATCGCGATGCCGCAAAAATATTTTCATACTGAACGCGAACGAAAAATTTTCACCGCATTAAACGAAAAGGGCACATTGACACAAAATCAATTGGTAAAAATCACAGAAATACCGCGCCCCGCCCTTACATCACTCCTCGCGCGATTGATTCGCTGGGGCTTGATTAAAATCGATTTTCAGCAGGATAAAGCGTATTATAAACTCACCGAATGAATATTCGCCTTCGCAAATTTGAAAACTTGCACGTATTGTTATGGTTGATCAAAGACCTATGCTGGCTCATGGAGTTTAAACTTTTTGGAGTTATCATGATTCTGCCAACATTAACTGCCGCATTATGGCTCACGTATCATTCGCGAAGTGAACGGGTTGAGCTCTTGCATAATATCGCAGTTACCTTGTGGATTATAGCGAATGGAAATTGGATGGTAGCGGAGTTTTATTTTAATGATGAAAATAAAATTTATTCTGCTCCAATCTTCGTGATTGGATTGATTGTTCTGGCGCTGTATTATGTTCCATTAATATGGAAACGGAATGAGTTAGACAAATAGGATGGAGCGTGATAGTACCCTAGTATTATATTATCATACTATCATACTATCATACTATCATACTATCATACTATCATACTATCATACTATCATACTATCATACTATCATACTATCCTCCTCTTCCCTGACTTAAATCACCCCACCGTTTGACGGGTGTCATAAGCTAGCAATCAACCCCACCACATCTTTGCCTTAGATAGAGAGTACATAATCTATCGAGTCGTGTTAAACGACGGATGTTGGGGTTCTTTACCTTCGACAAATGTCCGTTCTTTAACGAGGGTGCGGTTTCACTCGGCTCTTTTTTGGAGAGGAAAGTCCCGCTCGTGTGCCGCACCTTGACTCGATAGTATTCGCCCAGTAACACGGTGATTGTGGAACCTGAACACCTCTTTCAAAATCTTTTCTCTTTTCCAAAAATTCATTCAAAGCGCGGCTTTATTTTCAATATGACGTCTGCGTCTTCGATAAATGCATTACATGCAGTTAAATACTCCTGCATTTGATCCATATTCTCCGAATATACATTAGCACTGAACTCGTGAGCGCGTTGTAACATCTTAATATAAGTATCACATTTACGTTGTTTTGTGAATTTTTTCAGAGCACCCATATAATCCTCTCTGAATACCGTGGGAATGATAATCTTAGACTGACCTGCTTTTACCAATTCAGCATTCATCATCACCCGCGCAATACGACCGTTTCCATCCAAGAATGGATGTACCTCACTGATCACAAACATCATATAAGCAGCTTTGGAAAATGGATGATTCAATGCTCTATAAAAGTCATAGCTCTGAATCAAAGTTCCCCTAACTAAATTAAAATCTACAAAGGACGTGCTTCCTGCAAAATTATTCTTGTCTTTAAAAAGACCAGGACTTTTATCTAGCCTCGCACTCAGTAATATTGAATGTCGTAATGATATTATTTTAAAAAACTCCTCGGGCGATGAAGGTGTAATTTCCATTTCTTTCTTATTAGAAACAATCTGATACGTACCCAACACATCATGACTATCATCGTTTCTTGTTAGAATTGGCTTATTAGTTTGAATGATTAGTTTTGCCTCCTCAATTTCAAATACAGTTCCTTCAATGTAATTTGAAAAATAGCTTTCAAAAAAAGCAAAATTTCGGAATGATGTCGGCGTAGTATTTTTCTCTTCTCTGTAAGGGAATTCTGTTTGCTTTAATTCACGGAATAAAGTCTCAAATAATTCTAGTCGTGCTGGATCGTAAGGCATTCCAAATGCCCTAGCTATAGCTAGAGGCGAGCTTAATATTTTCGATGTTTTTGTAGTCAACAGCGCACTTATAATGCGATTCAATTTTTCAAACTCCTGTTGCATTTCCAATTGCTCTGCAAGCATTCTTGCCTGATCCCTTAGTTTATTAATTTCCTTTTCGCCATTTACTCTAATTATTTGCTCTAATCGCTCCTCTATTTCTGGCAAACTCAAACACTTCGAATTACTACCTAATTTTCGAGTTGTCTGTAAATTTTCCAAAAAAGCACGTGCTTTCTGAGAAGTGTATAGTTCACCAGAAAATTTATTGTCGCCTTCTATCGGTGAAGGTCCAGCAAGAAATTGAATGGTAATCCCAGGAAGTTTTACTTTTTTAGTATAACTCGTAGTTAAAAATATTTGCCCAGTTTTAGTTGGTTGAAATTCAAAAGCAGAGCGATGGCTAAGCATCGTTCCCGGGTAGAGCGTTCCTAACACCTGAAAGAGATTTCTTCGGATAATACCTTCAACTGGTTCATCTAAATTTGAAGAGTATACCCTTGGTGCAATTTTTCTAATGACCCCAGCTGATAACAATTTTGTTATTTGTTTTGAAGTCTTAGAATCTCGCGAGCTAAAGATTACTTCCTGCAGTTGAATGGGGCGATTTTTTTCCATTATCCATCCGATTTAGCACAATATTAGCTAAAATTTTCCACTATAACATCATTTATGGAAAATATTTTCCACTAAAAAAAACAAAGAAGAGCGACAAGCGACGGAGTTACGGAGTTACGGAGGGACGGAGGGACGGAGGGACGGAAGGACGAAGCGACGGAAGGACGAAGCGACGGAGGGACGGAGGGACGAAGCGACGGAGGGACGGAGTTACGGAGTTACGGAGGACCTGCTGTTGCGAATTACTCATTGCGAATTACTCATTGCGAATTGATCATTGCGAATTGATCATTGCGAA